>NZ_JBVVOT010000004.1:0-472978 GCF_055807455.1 Bradyrhizobium sp. Kon58 | reverse complement strand
GCGCGCAGACATCTTCCTGTCTGCAATCTTGCTCGCAGCCGCAATCTCATGGTGGGCTAAATGAGTCCGGACCCTAGGCCAGGACGACATCGAGGGAAGCGGCCACGGCGTACCTCACCTCACCGCCCAGCCTCAAATCCCCAGATATTTGTGCTGCAGGTCCGGCTCGGCCAACAGCTCGTCCGAGGTGCCGCTCCACACCGTCTTGCCGCGCTCGATGATGGTGTGGCGGTCGCAGATGCGGGCGAGGTGGTCGACGTTCTTGTCGACGACCAGGATCGACTGTCCCCGGCTCTTGAGCAGCGACAGGCAGCTCCAGATCTCTTCGCGGATCAGGGGCGCCAGGCCTTCGGTCGCTTCATCCAGGATGAGGAGCTTCGGGTTGGTCATCAGCGCACGGCCGATGGCGAGCATCTGCTGCTCGCCGCCGGAGAGCTGGTTGCCCATGTTGGAGGCGCGCTCGGCCAGGCGCGGAAACATCACGTAGATTGCCGCCAGCGTCCAGGGATTGCGGCTGTCGAAACGATCGGCGGCGGCCGCGACCAGGTTTTCGCGCACGGTGAGGTTCGGGAAGATCTGCCGCCCCTCGGGGACGAGGCCGACACCGAGTTGCGCGATCCGGTAGGACGGCTGCGTCCGCACTTCCGAGCCCGCAAAGCGGATGCTGCCTGCGCGCGCCGGCGTCAGGCCCATGATCGAGCGGATGGTCGTGGTCTTGCCCATGCCGTTGCGGCCCATCAGCGAGACCATCTCGCCTGATTTGACCGACAGCGACAGGCCGAACAGCACCTGGGACAGGCCGTAGCAGGTCTCGATGCCGTCAACCTCGAGCAGCGTGTCACCCACCCCTTTTTCAGCCATGGTGCGTCACCGCATGCGCTTCGCCGAGATAGGCGCGCTTGACGTCCTCGTTCGCCCGGATCGCGGCCGGATCTCCGGAGGCGATGACGCGGCCATAGACCAGCACCGAGATGCGGTCGGCGAGCGCAAACACCGCCGGCATGTCGTGCTCGACCAGCACGATCGAGACCTCCTTGCGCAGCTCCTGGAGCAGTTGCACCATGCGCTGGGACTCGGTGACGCCGAGTCCCGCCATCGGCTCGTCGAGCAGCAAAAGCTTCGGCTTGCTTGCCAGCGCAACCGCCAGCTCGATCTGGCGACGCTCGCCATGGCTGAGCCTGGACACCAGGACGTCGGCACGATGGGCGAGACCGACGCGGTCGAGCGCGGCATGCGCGGCATCGCGCAGGCCCTTCTCCTTGCGTGCATCGGCGAAGAAGCGGAACGAGGTGCCGGCATGCGCCTGCGCCGCGAGCGCGACATTGTCGGCGGCGGTGAAATCGAGCAACAGCGAGGTGATCTGGAACGAACGTGCCAGGCCCAGCGCGCAGCGGCGATAGGCCGGCAGGTAGGTGATGTCGCGCCCCGCCAGCGAGACACTGCCGGAATGCGGCTCCAGATGCCCGGTGAGCTGGCTGATCAGCGTGGTCTTGCCGGCGCCGTTCGGGCCGATGATGGCGTGCAGCTCGCCTGCCGCAACGTCGAGCGAGACGTTGTCCGTCGCAACGATGCCGCCGAAGCGGCGCACCAGCTTCTCGACGCGGAGCAGCGGCTCAGCCACGGTTGAGCCTCCCGAGCAGGCCCATGATGCCGCCGCGGCCGAACAGCACGATCAGCAGCAGCATCGGGCCCATGATCAGCGCCCAGTATTCGGTGAGCTGCGACAAGAACTCTTCCAGCAGCAAATACACCACCGCGCCGATGACCGGACCGAACAGCGTGCCCATGCCCCCGAGGATCACCATCACCATGAGGTCGCCGGAACGGGTCCAGTACATCGCGGCCGGGCTGACGAAATCGGTGTTGTTGGCGAGCAGCGCGCCGGCAAGGCCGCACATCATGCCCGAGATGACGAAGCAGACCAGCTGGTAGCGCTTCGAGGGAAAGCCGATCGCCTGCATGCGTTGCTCGTTGGAGCGCAGGCCCTGCAGGACGAGGCCAAAGCGCGAATTGGCGATGCGCCAGATCAGGAAGACCACGCCGAACAGGCAGGCGAGGCAGAGATAATAAAACTGCGTGCGGTTCGACAGATTGATCAATCCGGAGAAGTCGCTGCGCTTGTAGACGGTGAGGCCGTCATCGCCGCCGTAACGCGCCAGCCCCGAGGCGACGTAGTAGGCCATCTGCGCGAAAGCGAGCGTGATCATGATGAAGTAAACGCCACGCGTGCGAAGCGAGAGCGCGCCGATCACGACGGCGTAAGTCGCGGAGGCCGCAAGCGCGACCGGAAACTGGATGAAGCCGCTTCCCACGCCTTCCTGCGCCAGCATGCCGACCGCGTAACCGCCGATGCCGAGATAGGCGGCATGGCCAAAACTCATCATGCCGCCAAAACCCATGATGAGGTTGAGGCTCGCGGCGGCCAGCGCCAGGATGACGATGCGCGTGAACAGCGTCAGGATGAAGATGTTGCCGGAGAGTTGCGAATAGAGCGGCAGCAGCACGAGGCCCGCCAGCATCAGGGCCGTGACGGCCTTAGCTACAGTGAATGACTTCATCGGCGGTTGGCCGGAAACAGCCCCTCCGGACGCACCACCAGCACGACCGCCATCAGCAGATAGATCAGCATGGACGACAACGCGGGCGCGGCGGTCGATGCCGCGGCGCCGCTCAGCACCTGCCGCAACAAATTGGGCAGGAAGGCGCGGCCGAGCGTGTCGATCATGCCGACGAAGATCGCGGCCAGGAACGCGCCGCGGATCGAACCGATGCCGCCGATCACGATGATGACGAAGGCGAGGATCAGGATGTTCTCGCCCATGCCGATCTGCACGGTGAGGATCGGCGCCTGCATCAACCCTGCAAGACCGGCGAGCGCGGCACCGAGGCCGAACACCAGGGTGTAGAGCAGCTTGATGTTGATGCCGAGCGCGCCGATCATCTCGCGATTGGAGGCGCCGGCCCGGATCAGCATGCCGATGCGGGTGCGCATCACGCCGAGATAGAGCAGAAGCGCAACCAGCAGCGCCACGACGATGATGGCGAGGCGATAGGCCGGATAGTGAATGCCGGGCAGGATCGGCACCGGCACGGTGAGCCAGGCTGGCAGCGGCAGCGCAAGCCCGGCCGGCCCCCAGATCAGCCGCACGGCTTCATTGAAGAACAGGATCAGGCCGAAGGTCGCGAGCACGTGGTCGAGATGGTCGCGGCCGTAGAGTTGCCGCAGCGCGGTCATCTCGAGCACGATGCCGAGCACGAGGGTTGCACCGAGCGCCAGCAGCGCACCGAGCAGGAAGCTACCGGTCCAGGCTGCGAAGGTCGCGGCGAAATAGGCGCCCATCATGTAGAGCGAACCGTGCGCCAGGTTGACGAGATCCATGATCCCGAACACCAGCGTCAGGCCGGCGGCGAGCAGGAACAGCAGCAGGCCGAACTGCAAACCATTCAAGAACTGTTCGACGACGAGCAGCATCAAAACTCTTTCAGGCGCACGCAGGTTCGCGCCGATGTTCGAACACGGTCGCCATCAGTGAAAGAGCTCCCCCTGCCTGTACAAGGCGGAAAAATGGGTAATGGCAGTATCGTTCCGAGGCAAGAGCGATTCGACACCAAACATGCACTTTGTTGCATGCCGATGCATGCGATCGATTCTGGCCCCTGCAATCGGCCTTGCAAGAAGACTGCCGCGCAGGATGGGTCAACCTGCCGCACCCAAACGGATCACCCTCCCCCCGTTGCCGAGGAGAGGCGTGAAATTCGTCGCAACGTTGGGAAGGAGACGCTTAGTGCGACGTCATCTGCCGGGGAAGGTCATCCGGCTCGGCAAGCACGCTATTGGCCGTCGAGGCCTCCAGCGCCGCCATCCGGAACAGATAGGCGAGCGTCGCCAATCCGGTGTCTTCCGCCATCTGCGCGAGTTCGAGCGCCATGTCGGACATGTAGCCGAGATTTTCGTCCTTGATCTGCGCCATGATCTGGCTGTCCCGCATCATGTTCGACATCTCAGGCGCTCTTTCGTTGCGCGGCAGCGAGGCCGCAGAGGTTGGCACGGGCGACGGCGTCCAGACGCGGGCCGTCCTGATGCACGACGTTTGTCATCCCGATACGGTCACACACGGCATCCAGCGACTCTTGGCGAATCTCGATCGTGGCCGCCATCGTCCAGGAATTCTCGACCAGCGCCGGCAATCCCAGCGGCGTGACGATGAATCCGATCTCGTGGAAGCGCGGCAGCCACCAGGTCTCCATGACAAGACAGAGACGCTCGATGCCCTGATCAAGACAGAACTCCTGCGCCGCTGCCATCAATTGCCAATTGAACGCGCCGTCGCGGCGCTCGCGCGAAACGAAGAAACGTGACCACTCCCATACCAGCGGGTTCGAGGGGCAACCGCGCACCGCGGCGAGATGCGGGAAGACCTCGCTCATCATCGTCGGCTTGGTGGTAGGATAGAGGCGGGAGCCGCCGAGCACCCGGCGATTTTCGAGCGCCAGCAGGTAGACCGCGTCCTCATTGTCGTAGGTATCGACCTCGCGGCCATCGGGCTTGCGCAGCGCCTCCCATTTCCGCTCCTCGACAAAAATCTCGTGACGCACCCTGAAATGCTGCTCGAGAACGTCCTCGTAGAGGTGCCGGTTGGCGGCAGAAATCACATGAATCATTTATTCCCCCATTGTTCGAAATAAGGGGAACACTCACGGAAAACGGCCAAAGCGACTATTGGGAAATTTCCCAGTAGGCGCGGATTTCAGGGGGTGATGATTCTGTGGCGGATTGCGATCGCAACCGCATGCGTACGGTTGACGGCACCAAGCTTGCGCGCGGCAGTTGCAAGATGCTCTTCGGCGGTGCGCTGCGTGATGTGCAGGATCTCGCCGATTTCCCAAGCCGACTTGCCCTGCGAGGCCCAGGCGAGCACCTCGCGCTCGCGCGGGGTAAGGCGCATCGATCGATGCGGCGCCGGATCGAGCAAGCGGCGAATGTGATCGAAGCCGTACATGCCGATCAGGTGCAGCGCCGGCTTGCTGCGCGCATTGAGATCGAGGTGAACGCCACCGAGCGAGACGCCGGCCTCGTAGCCGGTCAATCCGTGGATCGGCACGACGAAGCCGCGCGACATACGGAAATCGGCAGCGCGCCGCATCACCTCCACCGCGCCCGGCTCCAGCTCTGGATCGTACGGCGCCTCGGACCACTCGAAAGGGTTCACCGTCTGCCGGCATTTGCGGATCACGGGATCGACGCGGTCGTAGCCTTTTTGGGTATAGAGGCTGAACCACTCCGCCGGCCACTTTTTGGCGAGCACCATCTGGGAAAAACGCTGATCGGGATTCGGCAAGCCGGTTACGATGATGTGCTCGAAGCCGTAGCGCCCGAACGCGGTCGCAAGCGCATCCATGGCGTCCGGAACCTTGGTATAGGCTCCAAGCCCCTCAATGAAGTCGAGCGCTTCCCGGCCATAATCCACGGTGGACATCGGTGCGTTTCCTGACCCTCGCTGTCGCTATAGCACGTCCTGGCGACTGCCTCAATTCACCGCTTCCGTAGTTTCCCGGTATCCCATTGACCCCGAACGCTTAATCTACTTGTGGAAGAAGTGACGTCAAGATACACCTACGATGTCTGAAGCGGGGAAACCACGATGGAAGACGAGGACATCGCCCTCAACAGCGTGCTCGGCCTGGAACTCAACCGCGTATTTTTCGCCGTCCGCGAAACGGCAAACAAGCAGAAGATCATCGAGTTCGCGCGCGGGGTGCTGCAAAGCGAGCGCAGCAAGCCGGCAGAGAGCGCCACGCCGGACGGACCGGCGAGCTAGCACGCAAGTGCTGTGAGCGCACGAACGGTCCGTTCGGGGCCATGCCTTGCTCTGATCTGAACCGAACTACCGAACGCGAATGTTTCCTTCCTTCCCCCCTTGTGGGAGAAGTGGCATAGGCGACCTTCGGCCGCCGTTCTTAAAACAAAACGCCGATGCTTCGCATCGGCTATGGCGCCGGATGAGGGGTTGTTTCCACGCGTTCAAATGCGCGAGGCTCGCGCGGGGAGAGAACCCCTCACCCGTCTCGCGCTATCGCGGCGGTCCACCCTCGCCCACAAGGGGAGAGGGAAAGGCAGCGCCGCCAATGATTATCTTTTGGATGCCCAGGACATGATGACGCTGCGCCAGGTTGAAGTGATCCGTGCCGTGATGGTAACGGGCACGATCGGCGGCGCAGCGAAGCTGCTGAACGTTTCGGCGCCGGGCATCAGCCGCCTCGTCAAATACACCGAGCGCTCGCTCGGCATCCGCTTCTTTCAGCGCCAGAACGGCCGCTATTTCCCGACGCCGGAAGCCGAGAACATCTTCGAGCAGATCAACGGCGTCTACAAGAAGGTCGACGACCTCTCCGAGATCATCTCCAAGATCGGACGCGGCGGATTGTCGGAATTGCGCATCGGCTCGGTGCCGAGCATTTCGCAAGTCATGGTGCCGCGCGCAATCGAGCGGGTCCGGCGGCGCTATCCGGATTTGGGCATCGACATCAACATCCTCAAGCTCGAGGAAGCCATCGACTATCTCATGCTCGGCCGCGGCGAGTGCGTGGCGATGAGCTACCGCCTGGAGCATTCCGGGCTCGACTTCATGCCGCTCGCCTCCGGCGAGCTCTATTGCATCGTGCCGCCGGGCCACGAGCTCGCCGGCCGCAAGCAGGTCTCCGCCGCCGAGATCACCCGCTATCCGCTGATCGGCATCGATCCCAACGATCCCTACGGGCGGATCATGGCCGAGATCTTCGCGCGCCACCGCCTCGCGTACAACATCACCATTCGCGCCCGCTTCGGCACCACGGTCTGCGCGCTGGTGAAGGCGGGGCTCGGCATCGCCATCATCGACCAGTTCACGGTGGCCCATGGCGGCTATCCCGGCATCGAGCTGATCAAGATCACCGAGCCAACGCGATTCGAGACCTATATCGCGGTGAAGCGCGGCGCGCCGCTGTCGCTTCATGTCGAGTATTTCATCGAGTCCCTGCGCGCGGAGATGCGCGCAGTCGAGCCGTCGCAGGGCAAAGGCAGGGCCGCGGCGGCACGGGGGCGGAAGAGATAACATTATGTTAGGTTTGCAGGACAAAAGGGTAATTGTGTTAGGCCGAGGAAAGGCTATCGTCCCTGGTGGAAGCCCCTTGGAATTGGGCGGATTTCCCCGCTAATGGCCGGGACCGAACGCTCCCAACGAGACGATAGCGAACCATGTCAAAGCGCGGACCTGCCGCATCCAAAAAGCTCCTGACCGGCCTGATCGGCGCACCCATCGCGCATTCCGCCTCCCCTGCCATGCATGAGCGCGCCGCGGAGGGGCTTGGCCTGCGCGGACATTATCAGCTCATCGAAGTGGCCGGCGCCGATGCGGCCGGGCTTCGGCTGATGCTGGAAGGCGTGCGGCGGCTCGGCTTTGCCGGCGTCAACGTCACTTTTCCCTACAAGGAGGCGGTGGTCCCGCTGCTCGATGAACTGGCACCGGGTGCGGCCGCCATGGGGGCGGTCAACACCGTCGTCGTCAGCAACGGCCGGCTGATCGGCCACAACACCGACACGACGGGCTTTGCGCGCGCCGTCGCGCCGCTGCTGGCGCCGTCCGGCAACGCGGTCGCCGTGATCGGCACCGGCGGCGTCGGCAAGGCGATCGCCTTTGCGCTGGCGAGCCTTGACGTGGCCGACATCCGCATCTTCGACAGCGAGCCGGCACGCGCCGAAAAACTCGCCGCGCTGCTCGTCAAGCAGGGGGGCGCCAGGGTCGCCGCAAGCGTCGAGGACGCGCTCGACGGCGCAACCGGCCTCGTCAACGGCACGCCGGTCGGCATGCTGCCGAACCGGGAAACGCCGGTCGCGCCGACGCTGCTGCGTCAAAACCTGTGGGTCGCCGACGCCGTCTATTCGCCGCTGATCACGCCGCTGCTGGCGGCCGCCCAAGCCAAGGGCGCGCGGATCATGACCGGGCGGGAGCTTGCGATCTATCAGGCCGCCGACGCTTTCGAACTGTTCACTGGTCTTGCCCCATCCACCGAGATCATGGGAGAGGCATTCGACCAGGTGATGGCGGCACGAAGCCCGGCCTATCACGCAGCGTAACCGAAGCGGCCGGACACAAGGCCGCGCACAACATCAACGAAAAATGGGAGGAGAGACCATGAAATCGACCATTCTGGCGGGCGTCCTGCTTGCCTTCGCGACCGCAACCAGCGTCCACGCTCAGGCGATCAAGCTCGCCGACGTCGCCGAGCTGTCCGGGGGCGGCGCCACCGTCGGCACCAATTGGAAGAACGGCATCGACCTCGCAATCGAGGAGATCAACGCCAAGGGCGGCGTGCTCGGCCGCAAGCTCGAAGTCACTCATGCGGACTCGCAATCCAATCCGGGCGTCGCGCGCGCGCAGGTGCAAAAGGCGCTCGACGCCGAGCCCTATGTGCTGCTCGGACCGGGCTATTCCGGCTCGGTGAAGGTGACGGCGCCGCTGGCGGCCGAGGCCGGCATCGCGCAGATCATGGGCGGCGAAGCCGCCGAACTGACGCAGGGCGGAAACAAATTCCTGTTCCGCACCTCGTTCGGTCAGCAATCGTCGATGCCGAAGGTCGCCAAATACATTCACGACGACATGAAGGCGAAGTCGGTCGCGGTGGTCTGGGTCAACAATGACTTTGGCCGCGGCGGTCGCGATGTCGTCGTCAAGGAGCTCGACCGTCTCGGCTCCAAGGTCGTCGCCGATCTCTCCACCGAGGCGGGCCAGGCCGATTTCGCCGCCGACGTCGGCAAGATCAAGGCCGCCAATCCCGACGCCGTGTTCGTCTATTTGAACGAGGAAGAGAGCGCGCGCATCCTCAAGGAGCTCAAGCGCCAGGGCGTCACCGCGCCGCTGATGGGCGAGACCACGCTGATCGGGCAGAAGGTGATCGAGCTCGCCGGCGATGCCGCCAACGGCGCGCGCGGCCATGTCGGCCTCACCACCGATGCGCCGGTCGACCTGATCAAGACGTTTCGCGACAAGTTCGCGAAGAAGTACAATTACGTGCCCGACCACAACGGTCTGAAAGGCTATCTCGCGGTCTACATGGTGAAGGCCACCACCGACAAGATGGGCAAGGTCGATTCCAAGGCGTTCGCCGACAATCTGCACGGCCTGACCATCAAGGCCGCGGACGAGCCGGGCATCCTGATGGACGTCACCTTCAGCGACACCGGTGACATCGACCGCCAGAGCTTTCTGGTCGAGGTGGTCGAAGGCAAGCAGGTGGTGAAGCAGGTGCTGCCGAAGGTGAAGTGAGGTCTTTGCCCTTCTGCCTCGCCCCGCTCTTCGCGGGGAGAGATCTTTCGTCTCCCTCTCCCCGCCCCTTCGCGGGGAGAGGGCGGGGTGAGGGGCTGCTTCCGCGGATACGGTGACAATCGAGTTCGCGGAGACAGCCCCTCACCCTGACCCTCTCCCCGTAAGAACGGGGAGAGGGAGAAAAGGAAGAGCGGGGCGAGGGAAGAAGACAGAGCGCCGAGAGGGGAAAATGTCCAATCTGTTCGATCTTCTGGTCGCGGGACTTGCCACCGGCGCGATCTATGCGCTGGTCGCGGTCGGCTTCACGCTGCTGTGGCAGACCTCGCAGACCATCAATTTCGCGCAAGGCGAGTTCGTGATGCTGCCGGCGTTCCTGATGCTGGCGGCGATGCATGCCGGCGCGCCGTTCTGGCTCGCGATCATCCTCGGCATCCTGCTCTCGATGCTCCTGCTCGGCCTCGCCTTCAAGATGCTGCTGGTGGATCCGATGATGCGCCATGGCGTGCTGCCGCTCGCGATCGCGACCATGGCGCTCGCGATCGGCCTCAAGGAGGCCGTAAAACAGTTCTTCAGCGCCGAAGCCTCACCCTTCCCCTCGATCGTGCCGACCGGGGACGTCTCCGTCCTCGGCCATGCCGTCTCGCTGCAAAGCATCGGCGTCCTCGTCCTCGCTATCGTTGCCGTCTTCGGCTTGACCGCGCTTCTCAACCGCACCTCGCTCGGCCACCAGATGCAGGCGGCGGCGCAGAACCCGACGGTGGCGCGCATCATCGGCGTTCCGGTCGAGCGCATGATTCTTCTGACCTTCCTGATCAACGCGTTCCTGGTCGCGCTCGCATCGCTGTTGATCACGCCGATCTATCTCGCGAAATTCACGTCCGGCGAGGTGCTGGGCCAGGCTGCCTTCATCGCCGCGATCGTCGGCGGGTTCAATCAGGTGCGCGGCGCGATCGCAGGCGGCCTCCTGATCGGCGTGCTCGACAATCTCGCGGCCGCCTATGTCTCGACGCAGTACCGCGCCGCCGTGCCTATGATCTTCCTGATCGCCGTCATCCTGTTCCGGCCGCAGGGCCTGCTCGGTCGCGCCGAGGAGCGCACCGTATGAGTGGCTTCGCCAAACCTCTCAAGATCGCGTTCGGCCTCATCGTCATCGCTGCGCTGATCGTCGTCCCCATGAACTTCAACCGTTATGGCCTGTTCATCCTGAGCCAATGGGCGGTGATGGCCATCGCCGCAATGGGCCTCAATCTTACGCTCGGTTATGCCGGCCAGGTCTCGCTGGCACAGGGCGCCTTCGTCGGCATCGGCGCCTACGCCGCGGCAATCATGACCACCCATGGTTGGCCGCTGCCGGCGGCGATCGTTGTCGCGATCACCTTGAGCTTCGCGGTCGGCTGGTTGCTCGGCTATCCGGCGCTACGGGTGCAGCACCATTACCTGGCCTTCGTCACGCTCGCCTTCTCCACGCTGGCCTTCCTGGTATTTCGCAACGAGAGCTGGCTCACCGGCGGCATCTACGGCATCTCCAACATTCCGCGTCCGCACATCTTCGGCATCGCGACCAACAAGCCGCTGCCGTTCTATTATGTCTGTCTCGGCTCGCTCGCGATCGTGTCGCTTGCAATGTGGTGGCTGATCCGCTCGCCCTGGGGCCGCGCCTTCATGGCGCTGCGCGAAAACCCGCTGCGGGCGCAGTCGCTCGGCGTCGACACGCGACGCTATACGCTGATGGCGTTCGCGATCGGCTCGGCGCTCGGCGGCGTCGCCGGCGCGCTCTATGCGCCGCTGACGCAATATATCGATCCCGTGCCGTTCAACCTGTCGCTCTCGCTCGACCTCCTGATGATGGTGATCGTCGGCGGCGCCGGATTCTTCCTCGGTCCGTTCCTCGGCGCGATGATCGCGGTGCTGCTGCCGGAATGGCTGCGCTTCACCGAGGGCTATTATCTGATGCTCTACGCGATCGCGGTGATGGGGCTGCTGATCTGGTCGCCGACCGGAATCTTGGGAATCCTCGACCGCTATCTCGCCGAACGCCGTACCAAGGTGGCCTCGGCCCAGCGCGCCGTCGCAAAGTCCCGGCTGGAGACGGTGCAATGAGCGCGGTTCTCGAAGTCACCGACATCAAGAAGAACTTTGGCGGCATCAGCGCCGTCGGCGGCGTCTCTTTCGACGTCCGCGAGGGCGAGATCCTCGGCCTGATCGGACCGAACGGCTGCGGCAAGTCGACCCTGTTCAACTGCATCCTCGGCCAGCTCACGCCGAGCGGCGGCGAGGTCAAGCTCGACGGCAAGGTCGTCACGGGCTTGCGACCCGCCGAGCTCAACAAGCTCGGGGTCAGCCGCACCTTCCAGCTCCTGCAAGTGTTCCCAAAACTCTCGGTGCGCGAGAACCTGATCCTCGCAGGACAGGAGCACCAGGGCAGCATGGCCTCGCGCCTGGTCGGCCGCTCCGATGCCGGACTGACGCAGGCCGCCAACCAGATGATCGGTTTCTTCAAGCTCGACCATCTCGCGGATGAACCTGCCGGCGGGCTCTCCTATGGCCAGCAAAAACTGCTCGACGCCGCCATGGCCTTCATGGGCGGACCGCGGCTGGTGCTGCTCGACGAGCCCGCCGGCGGCGTCAACCCATCGATGCTGACGGATTTGAAGGAGCGGCTGGTCGCGATCAACCGCGAGAAGAACGCCACCTTCGTCGTGATCGAGCACAACATGGAATTCGTGATGTCGCTGTGCTCGCGCGTGATGGTGATGGCGGAAGGCAAGGTGCTGGCGATGGGACGACCGGACGAGGTGCGAAAAAACCCCGCCGTGATCGAAGCCTATCTCGGACATTAGGAGAGCCATCATGAGCGATCCGATCCTCTCGGTTCACAATCTCGTCGGCGGTTACGGCAAGATGACGATCCTGAACGGCACCACCTTCGCCGTGCCGCAGGCCACCATCACCACCATCATCGGCCCGAACGGCGCCGGCAAGTCCACCGTGTTCAAGGCGATCTTCGGCCTGCTCAAGCTGCGCGAGGGCAAGATCAACTTCGCCGGATACGACATCACCAATTTGAGCCAGCGCGCGCTGCTCAATGCCGGCATCTGCTACGTGCCGCAGGGCCGCAACATCTTTCCCGAGCTGTCGGTGCGTCACAATATCGAGCTTGGCGGCGTCTCCGCCGGCAAGGGCATCGACTTGCAGAGCCGGATCGAGGCCGCGCTCGACCTGTTCCCGGCGCTGCGTCGGAAATCGACGCAGCAGGCCTCCACGCTATCAGGCGGCGAGCAGAAACAGCTCGAAATCGCCCGCTCGCTGCTGCTCGAACCGAAGCTCGTTCTGATCGACGAGCCCTCGATCGGCCTGTCGCCCCTGATGGTGCAGCAGACTTTCGATATCCTGAAATCCCTGCGCGACCGCGGCGTCACCATTCTGATGATCGAGCAGAACGCACGCTCGGCGCTGGAGATTTCCGACATCGGCATCGTGCTCGAGCTCGGCCAGACTCGGATGATCGACGGCGCGAAGCGCATTTTGAATGATCCCCGCATCGGACAATTGTTCCTCGGCGGCGCGATGGAGGACAACGCAGTATGACCAAACGCTCGATCGCAACGGTCTCACTCTCCGGCGCCCTCGACGAAAAGCTCCGCGCCATCGCATCCGCAGGCTTCGACGCGGTCGAGATTTTCGAGAACGATCTGCTGTCGTTCGGCGCCGGCCCGCGCGACATCGCAAAGCTCTGCAAGGACCTCAATCTCGAGATATGCGCGTTTCAGCCGTTCCGCGATTTCGAGGGCATGCCGGAGCCGCAGCGTGCGCGCAACTTTGCCCGCGCCGAACGCAAGTTCGACCTGATGCAGGAGCTCGGCACCGACCTGCTGCTGATCTGCTCCAACGTGTCGCCGGCCGCGCTCGGCGGCATCGACCGCGCCGCGGATGATTTTCGCGAGCTTGGCGAGCGCGCGGCCAAACGATCTTTGCGCGTCGGCTACGAGGCATTGGCCTGGGGACGCCACGTCAACGACTACCGCGATGCCTGGGAAATCGTGCGGCGCGCCGATCACCCCGCGATCGGTGTCATCCTCGACAGCTTTCATGCGCTGGCCCCCGGTTTTCCAGTCCGCGCGATGGCCTCGATCCCCGGCGACAAGATCTTCCTGGTCCAGCTTGCGGACGCGCCGAAGCTCGAGCTCGACATCTTGTCGTGGAGCCGGCACTTCCGCTCCTTCCCCGGCCAGGGCGACCTGCCGGTCGGCGAGTTCATGGCGGCGATCGCGGCAACCGGCTATGCCGGGCCGCTGTCACTGGAGATCTTCAACGACCAGTTCCGCGCCGGCTCGGCCGTGCAGACCGCGGTCGACGGCCTGCGTTCGCTGATCCTGCTGGAGGACCAGCTTGCACGGGATTGGCCAAAGCTCATCAGCGAGCCCCTGGCGCCGAAGCCCAGAAGTCGCGGCACGGGATTCATCGAGTTTGCCGTCAACGAGACCAAGGCCGGCGAACTCGCCCGCCTGCTCGCGCAGCTCGGTTTCCGCAAAACCGGCAAGCATCGCAGCAAGGCGGTGGAGCGCTGGTCGCAAGGCAAGGTCGAACTCGTCGTCAACTCCGAGACCGACGGCTTTGCGCATTCGCACTACGTGACGCATGGCCCCGGCGTCTGCGCCATCGCGCTCGACGTCGACAATGCCGGCCTCGTCATGCAGCGCGCCGAGACGCTGAAAGCGCGCACCTTCTACCAGCCGGTCGGGCCGGGCGAGCTCGAGATTCCCGCAATCCACGGCGTCGGCGGCAGCCTGCTGTATTTCCTCGACCAAGCCGGCAAGAACTGGGACACCGATTTCGAACAAGTCGCGAGCGACGCTCGCGCGGACGCCCTGCTGGCCGTCGATCACATCGCGCAGTCGATGCCCTATGACGAGATGCTGTCCTGGCTGCTGTTCTACACCGGGATCCTCGACCTCGGGCGGCTGCCGCAGATGGAGATCGCCGATCCCAGGGGCCTCGTGCAAAGCCAGGCCGTCGTCAACGGCGACCAGAGCCTGCGCTTCGTGCTCAACGGCTCATCCGCCAACCGCACGCTGCCGGCCCGCTTCATCTCGGAGTTTTTCGGCTCGGGTGTGCAGCACGTCGCGTTCACGTGCCGGGACATTTTTGCGGCGGTCGCGGAGATGCGCAAACGCGGCGCGGATTTCCTGGATATCCCTGACAATTACTACGACGACATCGAGGCCAAATACGACCTCGCGCCCGACCTGATGGCGCAGCTGCGCGCCAACCACATTCTCTACGACCGCGAAGGCGACGGGGAGTTCTTCCAGGTCTACACCCACATCTTCGACGAGCGCTTCTTCTTCGAGATCGTGGAGCGACGCGATTATCAGGGCTTCGGCGCGGCCAATGCCGGGATCAGGCTTGCGGCGCAAGCGCGCGAGGTGCGGCCTGTTAGCATGCCGCGGGTGTAGGTCTTTTCCCTCTCCCCTTGTGGGAGAGGGTGGATCGCCGCGAAAGCGGCGAGACGGGTGAGGGGTTCTCTCCGCGAATTCGATAGACTTCGCTTTGCGGAAACAACCCCTCATCCGGCGCTTCGCGCCACCTTCTCCCACAAGGGGAGAAGGGGCATCGTGCTTGTGGCTACTTCATCGCGCATTTGTCGTGGAAGCGATCCTGGTCGTTTTCGACGATGGTCGCGACCGTCTTCAGCGAGAGCTGGCCTTCGCCGTCCTTGACCACGTCCTGGAGATAGAAGTTCTGCACCGGGATGTGGTTCTTGCCGTACTTGAAGGGACCGCGCAGCGACTTGAAGTTGGCCTTCTCCATCTCGGCCTTCATCGCGTCCTTCTTGCTGGTGTCGCCCTTCACCGCGACCACGGCGCTGTTGATGAGCTGGGCCGCGTCATAGGCTTGCGCGCCGTAATAGGTCGGACGCAGGCCGGGGTACTTCTTGCGATAGTCGGTGACGAAGCGCTTGTTCTGCTCGTTGGGCAGATCATTCACCCATTCCTGCGCGCCGGGAACGCCGAGCGCGTTCTCCTTTTGCAGCGGCAGCGACAGCTCGTCGACGGTGAACGCCGTGTAGAGCGGCATCGTGCTCTTCAGCCCGGCCTGCGCATATTGGTTGAGGAACTGCACGCCGGCTGCACCGGGATAGAACACGAAGATCGACTCGGCACCCGAGGCGCGCGCCTTGGACAGCTCGGCGGAGAAGTCGAGCTGGCTCGGCCAGACCGTGTATTCCTCGCCCTTGACCTCGCCCTTGAACGTGCTCTTCACGCCCGCGAGCATGTCCTTGCCGGCGGCGTAGTTCGGGCCGATCAGGAACACGCTCTTGACGCCCTTCTGGTTCATGTAGAGGCCCATGGCGGCCGGCGTCTGGTCGTTCTGCCAGGAAGTCGAGAACACGTAAGGCGAGCAGAGCTCGCCGGCGAGCTGCGACGGACCGGCATTGGCCGAGATCAGGATGGTCTGCGAATCCACGGCGGTCTTGAGTGAGGCCAGCAGCACGTTCGACCAGATGTAGCCGACGATGAAGTCGACCTTGTCGGACTGCACCAGCTTCTCGGTCTTCTGCTTGCCGACGTCGGGCTTCTGCCCGTCGTCCTCGTAAATCACCTCGACCGGCTTGCCGTCCATCTTGCGGCCGATGTGATCCAGCGCGAGCTCGAACGAGTTGCGCATGTCGTTGCCGATCACGGCGGTCGGGCCGCTGAAGGTCGAAACGAACCCGATCTTGATGGTGTCGCCGGCGGATGCCGGGCCTGCCAGCACCAGCGCCGCTGCGCCCGCCAGCCAGAATGCCGTCCTCATAACCACTCCCCTCCATATTATTATGCCCGGAAGCGGGGTGATTGCCGCCCCGGGTCATTTCTATTGAACGCAAAATCTGTCGCGCCGCCAATGGCTCAGCGCCCACCTCTGCACCATATTTCGCCCCGAATGGCGATAGCAAGAAATATAATTCTACTCACTTCGGCGGAGGCTGCGGCGCTTTTTCGCGGGCTATCGATACGCCCGGCCTATTCAACGATTGATGACGGCTATTGGACCACGGCGCCTGATCAGCGTTTAGATGAAGGATAGAGCCGCGAGATTCGGAGGGGCGCATCATGACCACGACACCGCACCGCGTCGTCATTGTCGGAGCCGGCTTCGGTGGGTTGGAGACGACCTACCGGCTCGCCGGCAGCCCGGTCGAGATCACGCTGATCGACCGCCGCAACCATCATTTGTTCCAGCCGCTGCTCTACCAGGTCGCGACCGCCTCGCTCGCCACCAGCGAGATCGCATGGCCGGTCCGCCACCTGATGCGCGACCGGCGCGATGTGACGACGCTGTTTGCGACCGTCAGCGGCATCGACGCCGACAGGCGTTGCGTGCTGATCGACGACGGCAGTGAGGTGCCGTACGACACGCTGGTGCTCGCCACCGGCGCGCGGCACGCCTATTTCGGCCACGACGAATGGGAACAGTTCGCGCCGGGCCTGAAGACGCTGGAGGACGCGACCACTTTGCGCCGTCACATCCTGGTGGCGTTCGAGCGCGCCGAGCGCGAGACCGATCCGGAAAAGCGCGCGGCGCGGCTGACTTTCGTCATCGTCGGCGCCGGTCCCACCGGCGTGGAGCTCGCCGGCACCATCGCCGAAATGGCGCATCACACGCTGCCCGCCGACTTCCGCAACATCGACACCAACAAGGCGCGCGTGGTGCTGATCGAAGCGGGTCCGCGCGTGCTCGCAGGCTTTCCCGACGACCTCTCGACCTATGCGCAGGCCTCGCTGGAGAAAATCGGCGTCGAGGTCGTGCTTGGCCAAGCCGTCACCGAGATCAACCGCGAGGGCGTGGTGTTCGGCGGCAAGTTGCTCGAAGCCAAGACACGAATCTGGGCCGCCGGCGTGCGCGCCTCGCCCGCGGCCGAGTGGCTGGGCGCACCGGCCGATCGCGCCGGGCGCGTGCAGGTCGAGGCGGATCTCACCATCCCCGGTCATCCCGAGATCTTTGCGATCGGCGACACCGTCTTGATCAACGCCTGGGAGGGCAAGCCAGTGCCCGGCATCGCGCCGGCCGCCAAGCAGCAGGGCCGTCATGTGGCCGAGACCATCAAGGCGCGGCTGCGCCAGGAGCCGACAGGCCCGTTCCGCTACAAGCACTCCGGCAGCCTCGCGCAGATCGGCAAGCGGCTCGCGGTGATCGACTTCGGCCGCATCAAGCTGCGCGGCACCATCGCGTGGTGGATCTGGGGTATCGCCCACATCTACTTCCTGATCGGCCTGCGCCACCGCCTCAGCGTCGCGCTGAGCTGGCTCTGGATCTACGCCCGCGACCAGCGCGCCGCGCGGCTGATCACGCAGGGGAGTAGTAAGGTGGTGTAGCTTTTTCTTCCTTCTCCCCTTGCGGGAGAAGGTGGCGCGAAGCGCCGGATGAGGGGTCTTTCTCCGCGCGTGAGATTGTGCGCGAGGAGAGAACCCCTCACCCGTCTTCGCTTCGCGAAGCCACCCTCTCCCGCAAGGGGAGAGGGTGCAGCAGCGCTCGCCGCCTCTACTTCACCAACTCACACCCACCCTCAGCCATCGGCCGAAACGCCTGCTCCGCGGGAATCGTCGAAACCAGCTTGTAATAGTCATACGGATATTTCGACTCCTCCGGCTTCTTCACCTCGAACAGATACATGGGATGCACCACGCGGCCGTCCTGGCGGATCGCGGTGTCGCCGAACAGCTTGTCCTTGCCCTTGAACTTCTTCATCTCGGGCACGGCGTCCTTGGCATTGTCGCTGCCGGTGGCGGCGACCGCGTTGAGATAAGCGAGCGTGGACGCATAGACTCCGGCCTGGTTGCCGCTCGGCATCTTGCCGTTCATGCCGGGCCGCGCCGCGAAGCGCTTGGCGAAGGCGCGGGTGTCGTCGTTCATGTCCCAATAGAAGGCTTCCATGAGCTGAAGCCCTTGCGCGACCTTGATACCCATACCGTGGACGTCGTTGATGAAGAGCAGGAAGGCGACGAGCCTCTGCCCGCCCTGCTGGATGCCGAACTCGGCGGCCTGCTTCACGGCATTGATGGTGTCGCCACCGGCATTGGCAAGTCCGATCACCTGCGCCTTCGAGCCTTGCGCCTGCAACAGGAACGAGGCGAAGTCGGAGGTACCGAGCGGATGTTTGCTTGATCCGATCACCTTGCCGCCATGGGCCTCGATGTATTTCTGGGCCTCGGCCTCGATGCCCTTGCCGAGCGCGAAATCGACCGTGAGGAAGTACCACTCCTTACCGCCACGCGACATCATCGCGGCTGCCGTGGTGTTGCCGGTCGCCCAGACGTCGTTGACCCATTGGATGGTGTTGGGCGAGCAGGCCTTGCCCGTGAGATCGGAGCTCGCGGTGGATGATGCGAGAAAGGTCATGCGGCTGTCGCGCAGCAGCGTGTTGATGGAGAGACCGACGGCCGAGTTCGGCACATCGACGATGGCGTCGACGCCCTCGACATCAAGCCATTTGCGCGCGATGGCGTTGCCGACGTCGGCCTTGTTCTGGTGATCGGCGTAGACGATGTCGACCTTGATGCCCTTGCCGCCGCCGTTGAAATCCTCGGCGGCCATGCGCGCGGCCTCGACCGAGCCCATGCCGTTGGTGTCCTGGAAGATGCCGGAGATGTCGTTGAGCACGCCGACGCGCACGACATTGTCGGAGATCTCGGCATTTGCCGCGCCGCCAATCAGGCTCGCGGCCAGCGCAAGCGTCCATTTCAAGTTCTTCATTGTTCCCTCCCCTGTCGTATTTGTTGTTTTCGATGCCGGTAGCGTCAGGCCGGCGTGATGCTCACAGGCAGGCTGTCGAGCCCGCGCAGCGTGTTGTTGAAGCGGCGCTGTGGCTTGCCCGTGATCTCGATCTTCGCGATCCGGCGGGCCAACGCCGCGAGCATTGTCTCGCCTTCGAGCCGTGCGACCAGCTGGCCGACGCACATGTGAATACCCGAGCCATAGCCAACATGGCCGGAGGTGCGGCGGGTGATGTCGTAGCTGTCAGGCTTGTCCCAGCGCCGCGGATCGCGATTGGCAGCCGCCAGAAACATCAACACCTTCTCGCCCTCACCGATGGTCGCGCCCGACAGTTCAACCTCGCGCGTTGTCGTGCGGAAGAAGGTCTGCACCGGGCTTTCAAAACGAACGGCCTCCTCGAAAGCGTTGCGCGCCAGTGTGGGATCGCCACGCAGGCGCTGCCACTGCTCCGGAAAGCGCGCCAGGCAATACACCGCAGCACCGATGCCGTTGACGGTGGTGTCGAGTCCCGCCGACAGCAGCGAACGCACCAGCAACGGTGCTTCCGTGGCGGTGATGGCGCCCTCGTCGACATGGGCGTGGATGCAGGCGCCGATGCCGCCGGGCGTGAGGTTGTCCCGCTGGCACTGATCGGTGACGTAAGCCTGGTGCGGCGCCGAACGCGCGATCGCTTCCTGGCGCAGCTCGTTCGGCGGGCCGAAGGCGTTGAACACGACACTCGCGTAGGGAATCAGATGTTCGCGGCCCTCCGGCTTCAGCCCGAGCGCATCCGGGAAGATCGACAGCGGATAGGCTTCGGCGAGGTCCGTGACCGCGTCAAAACTGCGCTTCTCCAGCAGCACGTCAACCCGCTGCTCGGCCGCGGCGGCAAAGCGGTCGCGGAGCCCTTTCATCACGGTCGGGGACAGCACTTTCGACAGCACCGCGCGGGTCCGCGAATGCGCGGGCGGATCGGCTTCGAGGATCAGGCTCGGCGGCCGCCACGGCGTCTCCTTCTTGAAGTCGGAAAGGCCGACGCCGCGGCTGGAGCAGAACGTCGAGGGATCATTCAGCACGGCATGGACCTCGGCATAGCGCGCCACGCCATAAACGCCCCACTTGTCGAGATAGACGACAGGTCCCGCCTCCCGCAGCAGCTCATGCGTGGGATAGGGATCGGCGAAAAAATCCATTGCGAAGGGATCGACGTCGAGATGCGGGACGGCCGACGAACCGCTAATTTCCGGGGAGCTGGAAGCGCTCATGGATGTCCTCCCTCATTTTGATCTTGTGAAAGGGCGGCGCTTACCCTTAGGTCTTCGGACACGCCGCGAGACAGAATCCCGATATGCCGCCGTCTTCGACCAGAGCCCGCCAAAAACCTGCGCCCGCCGAGACGGGACCGACGCTCGATCTCGACCGCTACGTCCCCGCGTTCATCACCTTCATCGCCAACAAGCTCTCGAACAGCGCCACTGCGTTCTATCAGCGGCAGTTCGGCGTCAACGTCACCGAATGGCGGATCATGTCGCTGCTGGCGATCGAGCCCGGCATTCCCGCCTCGCGCATCTGCCACGTCATCGGTTTCGACAAGGGCCCGGTGAGCCGGACACTGGCCGGCTTGGAAAAGCGAGGGCTGATCTCGATCCGCACCGATCCCAACGACGGGCGCACCCATTCGATCTCGCTGACCGCCAAGGGCCGCGCCATCCATGACAAGGTGATCGTCGCCGCATTCGAGCGCGAACGGCGCCTGTTGTCGTGCCTGGACAAGGACGAGCGCGAGGTGCTGATCGACCTGTTGCGCCGCCTGCACGAAAATCTCGGCGCGGTGACCGGCGGCACCGAGACCTGACGGGGCACGCGCGGTACGCGGACCTCTGTCATCTCCAGGCATGCGCCGGCATTCGCCCGCGGCACCCTCTCTGCCGAGCATTGCTCCCTCCGATCCGACGCGGCGGTTCCTTCCGCCGTCATCCTAGTCTGGAACGGTTCGCACAAATTAGTTGCTTAGGCAACAAAAGAATCATGCAGGATAGTGCGGCAGGTTTGCTGGCCTAACGGCGAGCTGTTCAACTGCTACAGACCGATCCACTCACCCGAGACATTGTCATCCAACCGCGCCAGCGCATCCGCCCGCCGCGTCAGCACGGCACGCTGGTTGATGTAGCCCTTGTCGGTGATCTCGCCGCCGTCCACCGACGGCGGCTCGGCGAGCAGCAGCGCACGCGTGGCGTGGCCGGAGGAGTTGGCGCCGTGTTGCTTGAGCTTCGCCAGACCCTGCGCGATCGCGGCTCTGACCTTGTCATGCGCGAGCATTTCGTTCACGTCCGCGGTCTCGGGCAAGCCGGCATGCGCGCGGCACGCAGCGATGTTCGGAAATACCAGGAAGCGCACCTCGTCGCCGCCATGGCCGGTGACGACGATGTCCTGCGCGAGCGGCGTCAGCGCGGCGATGCCGGCGACGCGCAGCGTGCCGACATTGACCCAGGTGCCGGAATTGAGCTTGAAGTCCTCCGCAACGCGGCCGTCGAAGAACAGGCCGCGCTCAGGCCGGTTCGCATCGGCGAACTTCACGGCGTCACCAATGAGATAAAATCCCTCGTGGTCAAAAGCCTGCCTGGTCAGCTCCGGCGCGTTCAGGTAACCCGGCGTGACGTTGGGGCCGCGCACGCGCACCTCCAGCTTGTCGCCGGAGGTGACGAGCTTCAATTCGGTGCCGGGTATGGGCACGCCGATATTGCCCGAGCGCTCCGCGAGGAAATGGCAGTCGGTGGCCAGCGGCGACGTCTCGGTCGAGCCCCACGCCGAGACCATCGGCATCGCGCGGCCAACGGTCTTGACGGAGAGTTCTTCCAGCGCGTCCCAGAGATTCTGCGGCAGCGCAGCCCCTGCGTAGAACGCGAATTTCACCTCGCTGAAGAAGCGGCGACACAGCTCCTCGTCTGCGCGCAGCGCCGTGATCAACATGTCGAAGCCGCGCGGCACGTTGAAATAGACCGTCGGCATCACGCTTCTGAGATTGGCGAGCGACGTCGCAAACAGGCCGGGCGCCGGCTTCCCGCCGTCGATATAGAGCGAGCCGCCATTGCGCAGCACGAGATTGAAATTGTGGTTGGCGCCGAACGTGTGGCTCCAGGGCAGCCAGTCGAGAATGACGAGATCGTCGCGCCCCTGTTCGAGAAAGGTCCAGGTCTGCGCCTTCGCTTGCTGGCTGGAGGTCAACATGCGCTGGGTGTTGATCACGGCTTTCGGCGTGCCGGTCGAGCCCGAGGTGAACAGGAATTTTGCGATGGTGTCCGGTGTGACAGCGGCGAAGGCTCTTGCGACGTCCGCCGTCTCAGGCGTCGCCGCAACGGTGCGAAAGGCGAGCGCATCGGCGTCGCTCGCGTTGCCGCTGATGACCTGCGCACGATGCAGCGGCTTGATCGCGGCCAGCGCCGCCGCAAACGGCTTGGTCGCGGAGACATAGATCGCGCCGGGCTCCAGCAACGAGATCATGCTCCTGAGCTTGTCAAAATCCTTCGAAATCAGCGAATAGGCTGGCGAGATCGCGGCCGAGGGCACGCCGACATGCTGGGCCGCGAGCGCAAGCAGCGCATGGTCGATACTGTTATCGGATAGGATCACGAGCGGGCGTTCGGCGCCGAGTCCTTGCGCCACAATCCACGACGCCGCCGCGCGGACTCTCCGCAAGGCCCCCGCGTAGGTCATGGTAGCCCAGGGCGTATCGGCGCTGTCACGCTCAGCGAGGAAGACCGTGTCGGGCTTTTGCCGGGCCCATTGCTCCAGCCAGTCGCCGACACAGCGCGCGCCATCGCGCAAGGGGTCGGGCGAGCGCAGCACGATGCTGCCGTCGGCGCGATGCTCGGCAACGGTTTGGGGTGTTGCAAACAAGATTGAAGCATCACCGCGTGGGGCGGCTGTCATGGTTTCCTCCTCGCCCGGAAGCCGGGATCGGCCGCAGCCTCGTCACGGACCGCGTTGGCCGGCATGTTGGCCACGACAATTGTTGGGGCGCAAGTTCGGGGCCCGGTGATCTGCCTATTATTTGCGCAAATGCTCGTAACGGGGCGCTGACACGCAGGCCCGCCGGCGCTCGAAATATCCCACAAGGCACTGATCTCTCGGTAATATCCGGAACACTTGTCCTGCCCGGATTCTGTACACAATGGCACATCGCTTGCTTCGATCGGGGTGAAGAGACGTAGCCGGAGATTTGTCGCCATGAAGGCTGAAATGGGGGCTGAGCAGCCTGAAACGATCGCCGCGATCGTGGCCGCGCATCGCGCGGGCACGCTCACGCCGGCGCAGACGGTCGCGCGCACCTATCAGCGCATCCGCGACCACAATGATCCCGCCGTCTTCATCAGCCTGCGCGACGAAAAGGACGCGATCGCCGAGGCCGAGAAGCTCGCCACCAAGGAAGCCGCCACCCTGCCGCTCTATGGCGTGCCGGTCGTGGTAAAGGACAATATCGACGCGCTGGGATTTCCGACCACCGCTGCGTGCCCGGCTTTCTCGTACACCCCGACACATGACTCGACCGCGGTTGCGCGGCTGCGCGCCGCCGGCGCCATCATCATCGGCAAGACCAATCTCGACCAGTTCGCGACCGGCCTTGTCGGTGTGCGCTCGCCCTACGGCATCCCCAGAAACGCGATCCGCGAGGACCTCATTCCCGGCGGATCAAGCTCGGGATCGGCCACCGCCGTCGGCGCCGGGCTGGTGCCACTGTCGCTCGGCACCGACACCGCCGGCTCAGGCCGCGTGCCGGCGATGCTCAACAACATCGTCGGGCTCAAGCCGAGCCTCGGCATGATCTCGACTGCCGGCCTGGTGCCGGCCTGCCGGACGCTCGACTGCATCTCGGTATTCGCTTTGACGGTCGACGACGCCGCGCTCGCACTGTCGGTGATGGCAGGTCCCGATCAGGCCGATCCGTTCTCGCGCGACCGGCCGCTTGGCGCGATCACCCCGCTCCCGGCAAACCTGCGCCTGGGCGTGCCGCGCACCGGACAGCTGATCTTCTTCGGCGACAAGAAGGCGGAAGCGGCTTACGCCGAGGCGTTGAAGCGCTGGACCGCGCTTGGCGCAACGCTCGTCGAGTTCGACCTCGAGCCGTTCTATGAGACAGCCCGACTGCTCTACGAGGGACCGTGGGTCACGGAGCGCTATCTCGTGATCCGCGACCTGCTCGCGTCCGCGCCGGATGCCATCCATCCGGTGACGCGCGAGATCACCGCGGCCGGTGCGCGGTTGACGGCGGCGGACACCTTCTCCGCGCTCTATCGCCTGCAGGGCCTGCGCAAGATCGCCGAACGCACCTTCACCAATATCGACGCGCTGGTGCTGCCGACGGCGCCGACGGCCTATACGACCGCGCAGGTGCTGGCCAATCCGATCGAACTCAACAGCCGGCTCGGCACCTATACCAATTTTGTCAATCTGCTCGACCTCTGCGGTCTCGCGCTGCCGGCGGCGATGCGTGCCGACGGCATCCCGTTCGGCATTACGCTCCTCGCACCCACCGGCCACGACGCGCTGCTCGCGAGCATCGGGCGCGTGTTTCACGCGGATACCAAATTGACGCTTGGCGCAAAGGGCGTGGCGCAAGCTGCGCTGGCGCCGCTTGCCGTCGATAGCAGCGATGAGATTCCGATCGCGGTGGTCGGTGCGCACCTCTCCGGCATGGCGCTGAACGGCGAACTGAAAGCGCTGAACGGTCAGCTGATCGAGGCAACCAGGACCGCGGCGGACTACAAGCTCTACGCATTGAAGACCACGCCGCCGAAGCCGGGCATGCTGCGCGTCGAAGCCGGCAAGGGCGCGTCGATCGAGCTGGAGATCTGGTCGCTGTCGTCGTCCGCCTTCGGCAAGTTCGTCAACGCGATTCCTGCGCCGATGGCGATCGGCACCGTGCGGCTGGCGGATGGCCGCAGCGTGAAGGGATTTCTCGTCGAGCCGGAGGTGCTGGGCGAGGCGCGAGATATCACGGCGTATGGTGGCTGGCGGAAGTATATGGCGGAGAAGGCGACGGCGTAGCTCCATCTCCTCATGGTGAGGAGGCGCGCAAGCGCCGTCTCGAACCATGAAGGCCCCGCGGCTTCATCTCGGCCTTCCATCCTTCGAGACGCGGCCTTCGGCCGCTCCTCAGGATGAGGGACTCACACCGACACCGCGTAGATCTCGTACTCCCCGCGCACCAGCTCGATATGCGCACGCATCGCGGCGGCGGCGCCCTGCTTGTCGCCGCGCATGATGGCGACGACGACGCGGTCGTGCTCGGCCTGCGATTTTGCCAATCGGCCAAGGTTGCGGAACTGGGCGCGGCGGAACGGCTGCACGCGCACGCGCGTCGCCAGCGTGATCTCGGCGATGTAGCCGTTCTGCGATCCCGCATAGATCGCATTGTGGAAACGCTCGTTGACCTCATGGAAGCGATCAGGATTGCCGGCGTAGCTCAACACCCGCAGCTCTTCGTGGATGGCTTCCAGGCCGTGGCGCTCAGTGGCGGACATGCGCTCGGCGGCAAGACCCGCACAGAGCGCCTCAAGCTCCGCCATGGCCTCGAACATGCCCGTCAGCCGTTCGAACGAAGGCTGCGCCACCACCGCGCCGCGATGGGCGCGCGCTTCGACCAGGCCGCTTGCCACGAGCTGGCGCAGTGCTTCCCGCACCGGCGTGCGCGAAACGCTGAAGCGGCGCGCGATGTCGGTCTCGTCGAGCGGCGCACCGGGCGGCAGAGCTCCGCGCACGATCTCGTCGGCGAGCTGCAGGCGCAGCTCCTCGGCGCGCGTGACCTTGTGCGCTGATGGCGACGCCCGGTCGACACGCGGCACCGCCGGTTCGGCCGGCAGCGTTCCGGGCGGAAGATCGTCAAGCGTCATACGGTCAGGTCTCTTTCGACTCGTCGATGATGCTGACATGGGCGGCGACGACGCGCCAGCCCTCCGGGAATTTTACCCAGGTCTGCATCTGCCGGCCGACCTTGCCCGGCATCGTGTCGCGATAGAACAGGGTGGAGGCGACGGCGGTGTCGCGGCCATAGCTCGTGATCACGGTTTTCGCGGTACGGCGATTGAGGCCGACCGGCGAGCGCCCGGCGCGAAAGCCAGAGATCGCTTCATAGCCGTAGAGGTTCTCGCCGATGCCATAGCGCAGCGTGCGGGGATCGTTGCGGAAGAGCTCGCCGAGCACTGCGACGTCGTTGGTGATCAGGGCCTGCTCGTAGCGGTCGAACGCGGCTTTGACGTCCGCGATCACGTCGGGGAGATCGATCTCCATCTCAAAATCCTTTTGGGCCGGGCGCGGCGGCGACGCCCATCTTCTCCAAGGCGTAAGCGACGCGTAGCGCGATGTCCTCGCGCCATGGCGCGGCGATGATCTGCACGCCGATCGGCAGCGGCTCGAGCGGCACCGGCACGGCGACCACGGGCAGGCCGATGAAGGAAATCGGCTGGGTGTGGATGCCGATATTGGCGCGCACCGGCAGCTCGAGGCCACCAAGATTGAAATTGACCTGGCCGAGTTTTGGCGCGGTGCATGGCGTCGCCGGTGCAATCAGCACGTCGACGGATTTGAAAATCTCCGCGAGCTGCGCGCGATACCAGCGGCGGAATTTTTGCGCGCGGTCGACCAGCGGGGCCGGCACCATGGCGCCCGCGATCAGCCGGTCGCGCACGGCGGGATCGAAATCGTTCGGCCGCTTGCGCAGCCGATCGAGATGCAGCGAGGCGCCCTCGGTGGTGGTGATGACGTAGGCCGCCGCGCGGGCACGCGCGGCTTCGGGCACCTCTACCACGCGCGTTGCGCCCAGCGCCTTGGCGACGCGACTGACTGCTTCGATAGCTTCCGGAAACAGGTTCTGCTGGAAGTAGCCGCCGGCGATCGCGATGCGCAAGTCCGAAACCGGATTGGCAAGCAGCGGTGTCGTCGGCTCCAGACCACGTGTGGTGGTGCATGCGGCATCGTCGGCATCCGGCCCCTGCATCGCGTCGTAGGCCAGCGCGAGATCGGTGACGGAGCGCGCGAACGGTCCGAGATGATCGAGGCTCGCGACGAACGGGAAGGAGCGCGCCCGCGAGAGCCGGCCATAGGTCGGCTTCAGGCCGAAGATGCCGCAGAACGAGGACGGCACGCGGATCGAACCATTGGTGTCGGAGCCGAGCGCGATCGGCACCAGCGCGCCGCCGACGGCACTGCCCGAACCGCCCGAGGAGCCGCCGCTCATCCGCGTGATGTCATGCGGATTGCGCGAGGGACCGTCATGGACGTTCTCCCCGGTGAAGTCGTAGGCGTATTCGCCCATGTTGAGCGCACCGACCAGCACGGCGCCGGCCGCTTCCATGCGCTCGATCAGCGTGGCATCGCGCGTGGCGAGTGCGCGATCGCGGTTGATCTTCGAGCCTGCCCGCGTGGCGAGGCCCGCGACGTCGAACAAATTCTTCACCGCGAAGGGCACGCCGGCGAGCGGACCGACGGTCTTGCCGGCGGCGATATCGGCATCGATCGCGCGCGCTTTGGCACGGGCGCGATCGGCGGTGACGTCAGTGAACGCATTGAGGATGGTGTCGTGCTGGTTGATGCGCGCAAGCGCTGCTTCGGTCGCATCGAGCGCGGACATCTTGCGGCCCGCAACCGCGCTCGCGATCTCGGAGGCCGTCATCTCTGGCTTGGTCGTCATGGCGGCATCAGACCGTGAACACGGGCGCCGGCTCGGTCTCGTCCGGCAGCGCGAATTCGTCGACGAGGCGGCCGAGCCGCAGCGAGACCTCGAGATTGGCGCGAATGGACGACCTCCAGGCCTCCTCGACGGGCAACGCCAACGCTTTGGTGACAGCGTCGATATAATCGTCCAGCGGTTCGGCCATCACGCTCCCAAACAAGCTCTCAGTGTGCGCCCAGTGTCTGCAGCGGCGGGTGCGGGATCGCCGTCAGCAGCTCCTTGGTGTAGTCGTCCTGCGGATCGCTCAAGACCCGCTCGGAAGACCCTTCCTCGACGATTCGACCCGACCGCATGACAATGACACGATCGCACAGCAAGCGCACTACGTTCAAATCATGCGAGACGAACAGATAACTCATACCTAGCCGCGCCTTGAGGTCCTGGAGCAGATTGAGGACCACGGCCTGGACCGAAACGTCGAGCGCGGCGGTCGGCTCGTCCAGGATGACGAGTTTCGGGTGCAGGGCGATGGCGCGGGCAATGCCGACGCGGGCCTTCTGGCCGCCCGACAATTGGTGCGGGAAGCGATCCAGCAGGTTGAGTGGCAGGCCCACCATGGTGGCGAGCTCCTCGCAGCGGGTGCGGAGCGCGTCGCGCCCTCTGATGTCACCGAGCTGCATGATGGGATCGGCAATGGCGCGCACGGCGGTGAAGCGCGGGTTGAGGCTGTCGGTCGGGTCCTGGAACACCATCTGGATGCGGCTGCGCTGCGGCAGGCGGGCAAAGCCGGAGGGCGGGATGGCGCCGATGTCCTCGCCGTCGAACTGAATCAGGCCGGAGGTCTGGTCGAGCAGCCGCATCACCATCATCGACGTGGTCGATTTGCCGCAGCCGGACTCGCCGACCAGGCCGACGCTCTCGCCGTGACCGACCGAGAAGCTGATGCCGTCGACCGCGCGGAACACATCGGGCTCGACCGGCGGCTTGCGGCCGAACAATTTCCCGAGCGTCGCGGTCGCGCCCTGACGGGGATATTCCTTGACCAGCTTGTCGATGAGGAGAAGGGGCGTCTTCTCCCTCTCCCCGTCCTTCACGGGGAGAGGGTTGGGGTGAGGGGCTGCTTCCGCAGACACGGTGCTGGGAGAGGCAAGAGTCTCTTCCTCCGGCAACAGATCTCGCAGGCTCACGCCGAGCCGCGGCGTCGCGCGCATCAGCTTCTTCGTGTAGGGGTGCTGCGGGTTGGCGAAGATGTCGGCGGCTTTCGCAGTTTCGACGACCCGGCCCTTTTCCATCACCACGACGCGGTCGCAATAGGCGGCGGCGAGGCCGAGGTCATGCGTGATCAGGATGGTGGACATCGCCTTGCGCTTGGTCAGCTCGACGATGAGGTCCATCACCGCCTTCTGCGTGGTGACGTCCAATCCTGTCGTAGGCTCGTCCGCGATCAAAAGCTGCGGATTGCAGGCGAGCGCGAGCGCGATGACGACGCGCTGGCACATGCCGCCGGACAGTTCGAACGGATAGGCGTGATAGCGCTCGCGCGGGCGGGCGATCTTGACCTGCTCCAGCGCCTCGATCGCCTTCTCGCCACGGTCCGAAACCATGGCCTGCTGCACGTGGGTGCGCAGCACGTCCTCGATCTGGTCGCCAACTTTCCGGATCGGGTTGAGCGCGGCGCGCGGGTTCTGGAAGATCATCGAGACTTCGCGGCCGCGCAAATCGCGCATCTGGTCTTCGGTCGCGGCCTTGACGTCGATGCCCGAGAACATCACCGAGCCTTCGGCGATCCTGCCTGCACGGTCGAGGATGCGCATCACCGCATACGACGTCACCGATTTACCGGAGCCGGACTCGCCGACGATGGCCAGCGTCTCGCCCTTGGCGACGGAGATGTTGACGTGCTGCACCGCTTTGACGATGCCGCGGCGGGTGGTGAATTCGACGGTGAGGTCCTGGACGTCGAGCAGGGGCTGGGCGGTCATGGATGCCTCCCAAACAAAAACATCGAAAACAACCCCATGCACAGTAGAATGGCGTTGATTTCATTAGAGAATTTCGAGCGAAAATTCGCGTGTGAGGCGGGCACAAGCCTATCGCTCCCTCGCCCCGTGCTTACGGGGAGAGGGTTGGGGTGAGGGGCCTCTATCCGCGCAAACGATTGCGAGAGGAGTTCGCGGAGAGCCCCCCTCACCCGGTCCGCTAGCGCGGCCCGGCCTCTCCCCGCACGCGGGGAGAGGCGAAGGACGGCACCAGCTTCGAACAATCCCGCCATCACGTCCTCCGCTGGGGGTCGACGATGTCGCGCAGGCCATCGCCGAGGAGGTTGAAGCAGAACACGGCGATCATCAAAGCGAGGCCCGGGAATAGCGCGATCCACCATTCGCCTGACACCATGAAGCCGGCGCCTTCGGCGACCATGATGCCCCATTCCGCCGTCGGCGGACGGACGCCGAGGCCGATGAACGAGAGACCGGCGGCATTGAGGATGGCGTAGCCCATCGTCAGCGACATCTGCACGATCATGATCGGCATGATGTTCGGCAGGATATGCACCAGAAGAATGCGGAATTCGCCGTTGCCGGACAGCCGCGCCGCCTGCACGAAGCCGGCGTTGCGGCGGACATTCGCTTCGGCGCGCGCGACGCGGGCATAGAGCGGGAAGTTCACGATGGCTGTGGCCAGGATGATGTTCTGCACGGTATTGCCGAGCGCGGCGACGATGCCCATGGCGAGCACGAACAGCGGGAACGCCATGATGGTGTCGGCGATGCGGCCGACGATGCGATCGGTCCAGCCGCCGAAATAGCCGGCCGCGATGCCGGCGAGCCCGCCCATCAGAAACACCAGCACGACGGAGGCGACCGCAATGAACGTATCGAGCCGCGTCGCCACCACGACCCGGCTGAAGATGTCGCGGCCCAATTGGTCGGTTCCGAACCAGTGTGCGGCCGAGGGCGGCTTGAGCGACGCCGCAGTGTCGGAGGCCAGCGGGTCATACGGCACCACATAGGGGCCGAAGATCGCGGCAAGGAGGATCACGATCAGCAGCCCGAAGGCAAAACCCGTGACCTTATTCTCGCCGAGCACGTAACGGGTCTGTTCGAGGAGCGCGACGAACCCTGACGTCCGTGCGGGACCGACAGGTTCAACAGCAGGCGCAACGGAGCTCATTGTGTCCCCCTACCCTTCCAGCCGCACGCGCGGATCGATCACGCCGTACAAAATGTCGATCACGAGATTGAGCAGCACGTACATCACCGCCATGGTCAGCACGAAACCCTGCACCGGCGCGAAGTCCGACGAGATCAGCGCTTCCACGGCGTAAGAGCCGATGCCGGGCCAGGCGAACACTTTTTCCACCAGCACGTTGGCGCCGAGCAGGAAGGAGAACACCATGCTCAACGTGGTGATGACGGGGAGCATCGCGTTGCGGAAGGCGTAGGTGACGATGACGGTCGCCGGCGACAGGCCGCTGGCGCGCGCGGTGCGAACGAATTCCGACGACAGCACCGCCAGCATCGAGGCGCGCGTCATGCGCGCGATCGGCGCCAGCGAGAAGATCGCAAGCGTCGTCGCCGGCAGGATGAGCTGGCTGCATGCCGAACGGAACGCCTCGAAGTCGCGCGCGATCAGGGTGTCGATCAGATAGAAGCCCGTCACCGTCGGCGGCGCGCTGTAGAACACATCGAGCCGGCCGAGCGGCGCGGGCGACCAACCGAGCCGGAAATAGAAGACATAGACCAGCACGAGACCTGTGAAGAACACCGGCAGCGAGACGCCGGCCGTCGTCGTGACACGACAGAGATGATCGACCCATGAGCCCGGCCGCGTTGCCGCCAGCACGCCGAGGGGAATGGCGATGACGACCGAGACGATGAGGCCGAGCAGCGTCAACTCGGCGGAGGCCGGCAGGCGGTTGCGGATCTCGGCTGCGACCGGCTGGCCCGTGGTGAGCGAATTGCCGAAATCGCCATGGGCGAGATCGTTGGTGTAGCGGAAGAACTGTTCGATCAGCGGCTTGTCGAGGCCGAGTTTTTTCCGGATCTGCTCGACGGCTTCTTTCGTTGCGGCGGGCCCTGCGAAATACGCGGCGGGATCGCCCGGCAGTGCGCGGGTCAGCAGGAAGGTGACGATGACGACCCCGATCAGCGAGGGAATCGCGAACATCAGGCGCTTGCCGATCATGGTCAGCATGATGGGGCACTCCAGGAGGATGAAACGCTCTCGCTGATCCGCGAGAGCGTCGCCGCGCCCCCTCTCCCACGCAACCGGGGTCTACCCCGGTTGCGCATTGGTGATTGGCGCAAGTCGGGCAGGCGCGACTTGCGACGGGGGAGGGTTGGGGTGAGGGGTAGCCCCAAGCGAGGTTGGAGTTCGTGGCTACCCCTCACCCTGCCCCTCTCCCACAAGGGGAGAGGGAATGAGAGAGCGGTGGCCGCCTCACTCAGAAAGAGAGTCGACGACGCGACCATCTCGCCCGCCATCCCCCCTCACCCCTTCGCCATCGCGCGATAATCCAGTCGCCGGTGGAACCAGTATTGGTAGCCGCTGATGTTCTTCTGCATCGCGACGTTGACGAAGGGCTGGTACAGCGGGATGCGCGGGATGTCGCTGTAGGCGAGGTCGACGAAGCCCTTCACGTCGGTGTCGTAGGTCGCGGTGTCGCCGGTCGCGGCGGCTGCGCGTGCGCCGTCGATCAGCTTGTCCATCGCCGCCGACTTGTAGCTCATGGTGTTGAAGACGGAATTATTGCCGTGATAGCACCAGTAGAAGAAGTATTCGGGGTAATCGAGCCAACCCGAGAACACGTTGGTGAAGAGCGGCATCTCCTTCTTGTTCAACTCGGTGCGCCAGTTGGCGCCGGGCACCTTGTTGATGGTGGTCTTGATGCCGATCTGGGCCAGGCTCTCCTGCACCAGCACGCAGAGCGGCTCGTTGACGCCGGCGAAGTTGAGGTCGAACGAGATCGTGGTCTCGAAGCCGTTGGCGTATCCGGCCTCGGCCAGCAGCGCTTTCGCCTTGTCCATGTCGGTGTTGTATTTATGCGGCTGCGGCCAGGCGACTTCGGTCGGCTTGTCCTTGGCAGCCCCGAACATGGGATTGGCCAGCCCGAACATCACGGCGTCCATGATCTTCTGATAGGGAATCGCGTAGGCGACCGCCTGACGCACTTTGGGATTGTCGAACGGCGGCTTGGTCACGTTCATCCCGATATACTGGATGCCGTTGGAGAACGGCAGCGACACCACGTTGAGCTTGCCGCTCGCCTTCATCTCCTGGAAATCCTTGAACGGCAGCTCGTAGGAGATGTCGGCGTCGCCGCGCTCCAGCAGCGCGCGGCGATTGCCGGCCTGCGGCACCATGCGCCAGATCACGCGCTTGATCTTCGGCAAGGGGCCACCGACCCAGTCGTCGTTGCGCTCCATCACGACTTCGGTGCCGGCGGTCCACTTCGTCACCTTGTAGGCGCCGGAGCCGGCGGTCTGCTGCTTGGTGTACTCAAGACCCCACGGATCCTTCTCGCTGGCGTTCTTCTTCACCAGTTCGGAATTGATGATGCAGGGCACGATCACCGCGAGATCGGGGATCGTCAGCTTGTCCTTCTTCAGGAAGTCGACACGCACCGTGTAGTCGTCGATCACGACGAACTGCTCAGGCTTGGTCAGCGAGCCCGCGCTCATCTGGAAGGTGGGGAAGCCGCCGACGCTGACGGCGCGGTCGAGCGACCACTTCACGTCCTTGGCGGTGACAGGCGCGCCGTCGTGGAATTTGGCGTTCTTCTTCAGCTTGAAGGTGACCGACATGTCGTCGATCTTGAAGCTCTCGGCGAGCTCGCCCTTGAACTTGTCGCGGTCGTAATAGGGCACGCCGCCGGGGCCGGTCTTCATCTCGTGGCTGAGCAGGCGGTCGTAGCAATTCCAGGACACCTCATAGCCGGGCACGTTGGTGCCGACGCCGTGGATATCGAGATTATTGGGGCCACCTTCCGAGACGATCAGCAGCGTCTCCGAGCGCGCATCAGCATAGGCGGACGAGACCACGGACGGCATGGCCGGAAGCGCCGCGCCTGCGGCCAATCCGGAAACGGACTTGAGGAAATCGCGGCGCTTCATGAAATGGCTCCAACACAAAGTTTTCTGGTTGGAACTGGATTCGCAAGGTTCGTGCCAAGGCTTAATGAGAGTTTAAACCGGAATAAGCCTCTGAAATGCTTAAGGGAAACAGCCATCGGTCGGGCCGTCGATCAAACGCCAAGTCTTGGGGCATTGCATACAAAGATGCGCATTTGCTCATAAAATGAGCTGAATGAAGTCTCGCTTGTTTGGCAGGCGGCTTATTGAACCGCCGTCGTCCTGGCGAAAGCCAGGACCCATTACCCCAGGGAAAAGTTGCGGCGCGAAGCTGGCAACCACGAGTCTTCGCAAAACACCTCCCTCGGGTAATGGGTCCTGAATCGCGCTGCGCTTGTCCAGGACGACGGCGGGGGATCGCCGGCGATCACCCCGGCCAGATCAGGTCCTGAAGTTCGACCAGATCGCCGGCCTTGTCCTGCCAGCCCTCGATGCAGATGTGGCTGTTGAGGTCGCTGGCGCGATGCAGCAGCATCAGTGCCATCAGGCGGCGCTTGAGCGCGTAGTCCGGCTTCGCATAGCCAAAACCTTCGAGCAGGTTGCGCACGCGACCCGGCCGGCCCGCTGCCATGAAGGCGCTGGGGCCGAGCAGATCGTAGTCGCGCCAGCCCGCCAGCACGTCGCCGAAGTCGAACAGGCCGGCGAGCGACCATTGATCGTCGTTGCAGGTGAGCAGGAAGTTCTCCGGAATATATTCGCCGATCAGGATCACCGGCGGCGCATCCATCGGAATGAGCGCGGCCGCATCACGCAGGAGATCGTCAAGGCCGGCGAGGAATTTCGGCGCAAGGCCGAGACGCGTGTGCCGCGCGCGGCACGCTTGCATCTGGGCGCGCATGAAGTCTCCCCAGCGCGGCTCGATCTGCGCGAGCGGGCCGAGTGGGGCGCGCTGCACGGCCGCGATGGTCTCGCCGATCTGGCGCAGCACGCGCTCCTTCTGCGCTTCCGCCAGTTGCGGCCAGACCTCCGAGCCGAGCGTGCCGGCAAGGCGTGTGATGATTAGATAAGGCCAGCCGTCGCGCTCGCCTTCCGCGACGATCTCGGGGATCGGCAGATTGAGGCGGCCGGCAAGCTGGGCCAGCGAGCCGCGCTCGGAGATGAATTGCGCACGGAGCAGCGGCGGGAAGATTTTCAGGATCAGGCGATCGCCGAGCCCGACCACGAGATTGGTGCCGGTGGCAAACACGTGCGGCGCGCTGGCATCGAGACCGTGGCTGCGGACGATGTCGATGGCGATCGGCAGCCATCGCGATGGGTCGGCGCGAAAGGCGCGAAAGCTTGTTGACTCGGTGAAGTGGGGGAGTGGCATCGACATCGTAACCTAACTGTAGTTGAGCTCGTCATGCCCGGGCTTGTCCCGGGCATCCACGTTCTTCGTGCTGCGGCTTAGGCGTGGATGGCCGGGACAAGCCCGGCCATGACGCTGTGGAACGGTCTTGCGCCCTACCGCCGAGCGACCATCCCGCCCCCTACCTGTCCGGGCTAGCGCGCTCGAACTGGCGCAGGATCTTGTTGCCGCGTTCGACCGCGGCATCGAGCGCGGCTTGCGCGCTCTTGCGGCCGGCAAAGGCCTGCTCCAGCTCGTCCTCGATTGCGCCGCGGATCAGCACGAAGGAGCCGAGCCGGATGCCCTTGGAATTCTCCGTCGGCGGATGCAGCGTGATCTCTTCGAACGACATCGCCGAGCCCGGATTGCGCTCGTAAAAACCTTGCGCGCGCGTCAGCTCGAAGGCGGCGCGGGTGACAGGCAGATAGCCGGTGTTCTGGTGCCAGGCGGCCTGCACGCCGGGCTGCGACAGATAGGCGAAGAACCGCGCCACGCCCTTGTATTCCTCGCGGGGCCGGTCGCGCAGCACCCACAGCGTGGCGCCGCCGATGATCGAATTCTGCGGCGCGCCCTTCACGTCGGGCCAATACGGCATCATGCCGTAACCGATCTCGAACTTCGAATTGGCCTTGATGTCGGCGCGCGTCGCCGAGGAGCCGATGAAGATGCCGCATTCGCCGTTCTGGAAGCGCGGCTCCGCCGACTGGCCGCGGCCGCTATAGTCGAACACTTTGGTCTTCTGCCACTCGCTGAGCTCGGCGACATGACGCACGAGAGACGGATTGTTGATGGTCAACTCCGCATCGAGCGCGGCGAAGCCGTTGGTCCGCGTCGCCAGCGGCAGATTATGGAAGGCTGAGAAATTCTCGACATGGATCCAGGACGGCCAGGACGTGGTGAAGCCGCACGCAGCGCCGCGATCGCGCAGGCGTTTTGCAGCAGCACCGAGCTCCGGCCAGGTCTTCGGCGGCGCCTCCGGATCGAGCCCTGCGTCGCGGAACATGGTCTTGTTGTAATAGAGAATCGGCGTCGACGAATTGAACGGGAACGATAAGAGATTGCCGGCCGCATCGGTGTAGTAGCCGGAGACCGCGGGAAGGTAGTCATTGAGCGAGAACGGCTCGTTCATGTCCCGCATCAGGCTGAACACGGGATAGATCGCGCCCTTGGCCGCGGTCATGGTGGCGGTGGCGACCTCGTTGACCTGGACGATCGCGGGCTGGCTGCGCGAGCGGAAGGCGAAGATCGCGGCCGTCACCGTCTCGGTGTAACTGCCCTTGTAAGTCGGCACGACGCGATAATCCGGCTGCGAGGCGTTGAAGTCGGAGGCGAGCTTCTCGAGCTGGCGGCCGAGCTCGCCGGACATGGCGTGCCACCACGCGATGTCGGTCGCGGCCTGCACCGGCGCGGCCAAGGAGAGGGCCGCAAGGGCGGCAACGAGCTGCAAGAAGCGCAATGCTGAAATCACGATGGCTCTTTCCGTATCGCGCGACGACGGCGACCGTCCCTGCTTAAGGCGCGGCATTTGCGGTTTCAACCGGGAATGAGCCCCGGCCGCGACGCACAATCACGCCGAAGCCCCGGGCGGGATGGCCTTCCCCCGTCCATCTGCTAGATTGCATTGAACCTTTTGCTCCCGCCATAGACTCCACCACTGAGGGGTTGAGTGTGCCAGTGTTGAACCGTGCCGAACGCTCGCGGACCGGGGTGGTTTTCGTCGCGCTTCTGATCGCCATCTGGGCGACGGGAGCCGCTGCGCGGGAATTCCGCGCCGCCGACACCCAGACCGAGGATTATCCGACCGTGCAGGCGCTGCGCTACATGGGCGCCCTGATCGCCGAGCGCAGCGGCGGCCGGCACGAGGTCAAGGTGTTCCACTCCCGCCAGCTCGGCGAGGAGAAGGAGACCATCGAGCAGACCCGGGTCGGCGCGATCGATCTCAACCGGACCAATGTGGCGCTGATCGGCAACTTCGTCCCGGCGATGAACGTGCTGGCGATGCCGTTCCTGTTCCGGTCCATCGAGCACATGCAGAAGGTGCTGGACGGGCCGGTCGGCAGCGAGATCCTCGGCAGCTTCGAGCCCTACGGCTTCGTTGGCCTCGCCTTCTACGATTCCGGCGCGCGGTCGATCTACAACGGCGCCCGCCCGGTCAGGAACGTCGCCGACCTCAAGGGATTGCGGATCCGGGTGCAGCAGTCGGAGTTGATGAGCCAGATGATCCGCGCGCTCGGCGCGGAGCCGGTCGAGATGCCCTATGGGCAGGTGCTTGCCGGGCTTGCCAACCATCTGATCGACGGCGCCGAGAACAACTGGCCCTCCTACGTGACGACGGACCATTACAAGCATGCCGGCTATCTCGCCCTCACCGAGCACACGATGAGCCCCGAAGTGCTGGTGATCTCGCTAAAGGCCTGGAAAAGCCTCTCGGTCGACGACCAGACCATCTTCCGGGAAGCCGCGCAGCGCTCCAGCCGGTTCATGCGCGAGAAATGGCGCGACCTCGAGGAGCAGTCGCAGCGCAAGGCGGAAGCAGCGGGCGTCACCATCGTCAGGGATATCGACCGCAAGCCGTTCGAGGACGCGATGGTCGCGATCTACGCCAAGGCCGGGCAAGATCCGGTCGCGGCCGCGCTGATCGAACGCATTCGCAAGGTGGAGTGAAGCCTCTTGCCCGGGCTTGGACACAGCGAGCATGCAGACAGGTCGCCCGGCCCGATGGGGCGGCTGCGCGCGCGGCTGGTCGGCGTGCTCCGGGCGGTGCCGATCCGCTGGCGCATCCTGTCGATCGCGGCGCTGAACTCCGCCGTGGTCATCGTGCTGGTCGGGCTGATCTGGAACGGCTCGCAGGTGCTCGGCTCGGCCTGGGACGACGTGCGCCAGGTGCGCGAATCCGACCGCATCCTGGCTCTGCTCGAAAGCGAGACCGGGCGGCTGCACAATCTGATCCACCGCTACATCAACCAGCCGAGCCCCGATCTGTTCGCCGAGATCCTGCTGCTGCGCGAGGCGGTGCTGGGGACGCTGGCCAACCGTGCCGCCAAGGACCCGATGCTGTCGGGTTCGGTCGAGGAGCTGGAGCGCACCACCGACCGCTTCCTCAACGGCTTCGGCGAGCTGCGCGGCGTGCAGGCCACCATCGCGAAGACCTATGAAGATCAGGTGCAGGGACCGGCCAGGGACATGGCCGGGCTTTACTCCATCATCGAAGGCGCCACCGGCCACCGCGACGCGCTGATCTGGCCCTCGCTGGGCAAGTCGCGCGAGGCCTTCACCGCGATGCTGGTCGCGGCCAATTCCTACTATCTGTCGCTATCATCGGGTGCGGCCGACGACGCCCGCCGCAACACCGAGACCATCGAGAAGACCATCCCCGTGATGATCGATCTCGCCGACAACGACCTCCAGCGCATGGCGCTGCGACGGCTGGCGGCCCGGACCGCCGCGCTACGCGAGGGCTTCGCAAAGCTCTCCGAGCAGCTCACGAACCGTACCGAGCTGCTGCGCAACACCATCGACGCCAACCAGGCCGAGGCGATCGGCGCCATCGACGATCTCTCCACCAAGATGCGCCAGCGCGAGCAGAAGGCACAGGAGACGTTCGACCGCACGCTGGCGGACATTTCCCGCCGTGTTCTTTCCATCGCCGTGATCTTCCTCGGCATCATCCTCACCGCCGGCGTGCTGATCGCGCTGTCGATCCGGCTGCCGCTGCAGCAGATCATGGCGGCGATGCGCGCGATCACGCTCGGCGACCTCGGCCGCGAGGTGCAGGGCACGCGCGCGCGCGACGAAGTCGGGGCCATGGCGCGCGCAGTGGAAGTATTCCGCGAAAACGCGATCGCGAAGCGCGAGACCGAGGACGAGCTGCGTGCGTCCAAGGAAAAGGCCGAGAGCGCGCTGCTCGAGCTCAATGCCGCGCAGCAGAATCTGATCGATGCCGAGAGGCTTGCAGCCCTCGGCGGCCTCGTCGCCGGCGTCGCGCACGAGGTCAACAATCCGATCGGCATCAGCCTCACCGTTGCGTCGAGCTTTGCCCGGCGCACCGAGATCTTCGAGGCCCAGCTCAAGGGCGACGGCGGCCTGCGCCGCTCGCAGCTGGAAGAATTCGTGCAGTCCTCGCGCGACGCCTCGCAGCAACTCGTCGCCAATCTCCAGCGCGCCGGCGAACTGATCCAGTCGTTCAAGCAGGTCGCGGTCGACCGCTCCCATGCCGAGCGGCGGCCATTCTCACTGAGCGAAGCCACCGACCAGATCATCGCGAGTCTGCGCCCGGTGCTGAAGCGGTCGCCGATCACGCTCCATGTCGACATGCCCGAGGGGCTGCTGCTCGACGGCTATCCCGGCTCATACGGCCAGATCCTGACCAATTTGTTCCTCAATGCCGCCAACCACGCCTTTGCCGACGGCCGCGCCGGCACGATCACGATCTCGGCGCGGCCCCGCGGGGCCGACGACGTCGAGATCATCTTCACCGATGACGGGGCCGGCATGACCTCCGACGTGCAGCGCCAGGCCTTTGACCCATTCTTTACCACCAGGCGCAATGAAGGTGGCACGGGACTCGGCCTCCATATCGTCTATAACCTCGTCACCCAGCAGCTCGGCGGTCGCATGATGCTGGAATCCAAGCTGGGACAAGGCACCACTTTTCGCATTATCATGCCCCGGGTCGCCAAAGGCGGCGGGCAAAGCACAGAGACTGACGGGACTTCTCAATGGCCGAACAGGACGATGTCCTCCACCTGATCGACGACACCGGTACCGCATCGGAGGATGTTGACGCCCGGAAATGGAAGATCGCCGTCATCGACGACGATCCGGCCGTGCATGACGGCACGCGTTTTGCGCTGTCCGACTACAACCTCAACGGCCAGGGCCTGGAGATCCTCTCCGCCCATTCCGCGGCCGAAGGTCGCAAGCTGATGGCCGCGCATAACGACATCGCCGCCGTGCTGCTCGACGTCATCATGGAGACTGATGTCGCCGGCCTCGAGCTGGTCGAGTACATCCGCAACGAGCTCAAGAACGAGACCGTGCGCATCATCCTGCGCACCGGACAGCCCGGCCAGGCGCCCGAGCGGCGCGTGATCGTGCAGTACGACATCAACGACTACAAGGCCAAGACCGAGCTCACCGCCGACAAGCTGTTCACCTCGCTGACCGCGGCGCTGCGCTCCTACCAGCAGCTCGAGCGCATGCTGCAGACAAGGCGCGGGCTCGAGATCATCATCGACGCGGCTTCCACGCTGTACGATTTCAAGTCGATGCAGCGGCTCGCCGAGGGCGTGCTGACCCAGCTTGCCTCGCTGCTCAACGTCGATTGCGCCGGCATCCTGGTCCTGCGCGACAATGGCGGCCTCGACCCCGAGCTCTCGGTGCTCGCCGGCAGCGGCTGCTACAGCCGCTTCATCGGCACGACCTCGTCGAAGGCGCTCGACCCCGATCTGCGCGCGATGGTGGAAGCCGCTTTCCAGGGCCGCAAGAACGAATTCGCCGACCACCGCAGCGTGATCTATTTGCGCACCGGAAGCGGCCGCGAGGTCGTGGTGCTGCTGCAGGCCGAGCGCGAGCTGTCCGAGACCGACCGCTCGCTGGTCGAGATCTTCTCCAGCCGGCTCTCGATCGCCTTCGACAACGTCATCCTCTACCAGCAGCTCCAGGCCGCCAACACCCAGCTGGAAGACCGCGTCGCCCAGCGCACCCGCGCGCTGATGCAGGCCAACCGCCGGCTCTCGGCGCAATGGCTGCGGCTGCAGCGCGCCAACGGCTTCAAGAACGAAATTCTCGGCACCGTCGCCCACGATCTGAAGAACCCGCTCGGCGTCATCCTCGGCCGCACCGAGATGCTGAAGGAGCTGATCTCGACCGGCGCGTCGTCAGGCGGCGTGGTCGCCCAGGTCGATCACATCCGCGATGCGACCAAGCGCCTGACCACGATGGTCGATCATCTGATCTCGGACGCCATGGCCGACGCCTTCGACATCACCATCCGCCGCGAGCCGGTCGACGTCGCGGCCCTGGTCAAGGAAGTCGCCGAGGCCAACCAGCCGCTCGCCGTCAACAAGCAGCAGGCGATCAGCGTCACCGCGCCCGTCAACATCGTCACCATGTGCGACACCGACCGCATCCGCGAGGCGATCGACAACCTCATCAGCAACGCCATCAAATACTCGCCGATCGGCGGCAAGATCGGCGTCATCGTCAGCCATGAAGGCGGCGACACCATCGTCCGCGTCAGCGACGAGGGCGCCGGCCTGTCGCCGGAGGACCTCGGCCGCCTGTTCGGCCGGTTCCAGCGGCTGTCGGCAAAACCGACCGCCGGCGAGAGCTCGACCGGGCTTGGGTTGTCCATCGTCAAGCGTATTATCGACATGCATGGCGGCGAGGTGACCGCCGAGAGCGAGGGCCCCGGCAAGGGCTCGACCTTCACCATCACCCTCCCCGCGACCGAAATTCCGTGATCTCAGGACCATGACCCAAAGCCAGCACATCATGATCGTCGACGACGAGGCCCCGGCCCGGGAGATGGTCGGCGATTACCTCAAGATGCACGGCTTCACCGTGACGCTGTGCGACGGCGGCAAGTCGTTGCGCACGGCGATCGACGGCAGCATGCCCGACCTCGTCGTGCTCGACCTCAACATGCCTGAGGAAGACGGGCTCTCGATCATCCGCGACCTCAAGAGCCGCATCAACGTGCCGGTGATCATGCTGACGGCGACGGCGAGCCCGATCGACCGCGTCGTCGGCCTCGAGCTCGGCGCCGACGATTACGTGGCCAAGCCGTGCGAGCTGCGTGAGCTGATGGCGCGCATCCGCTCGGTGCTGCGCCGGAGCGCGCCGGCGAAAGCCGTGGCCGAAACGGCGGCTGCGAAATCGGACAAGGAGCAATTGGTACGGTTCGGGACGAAGTGGCTCGATCTCGAAGCGCAGGCCTTGCGCGACGACGAGGGCAACGAGCACCCGCTGACCGCATCCGAGTTCGGGCTCTTGAAGGTGTTCGCGGCTAATCCGAAGCGCGTGCTGTCGCGCGAGCGCCTGCTGGAATTGGCCAATGCGCGCGACGCCGAAGCCTTCGACCGCGCCGTCGATCTGCGCATCATGCGCATCCGCCGCAAGATCGAGCCCGATCCGGCAAAACCCGCCGTGATCCGCACCATCCGCGGCGGCGGCTATCTGTTCTCGCCGGCGGGCGAGAAGGCGTAGGGGCCATTGTCGTCCTGGCGAAAGCCAGGACCCATTACCCCGACGGGTCATTTGGGAGACGGCTGGTGATCGCCAGTTGTCGTCAAACTTCTCCCTGGGGTAATGGGTCCTGGATCGGCGCTCGCTTTGCTCGCTTGTCCAGGACGACACGGGGAGTGCGAACGCAAAAGCCCGAAATACGTTCCCGGCGCCTCCGCTCGTCGCCTAATCCCCACCCCCGTATTTTCCGTACATTGAAATTCCACGCTTTTTTGCCCCGAATGTTTCGTCGCGGCTAATTCGACGAAACAATTTGATGGCGCACGAAACCATTTTCCCCTTTTCGTGCAGACGTCCCGAAACGTTGGCTCATTAACACTTTGGTCGAAGGAAACGCCGCTCGGTTGCGGCGCTACGGGGAGCCAAGTCAATGCCGAACGTCATCGCCATCAACGCCCAAGCCAGCCAGAGCATCATTGCCGCTCAGGCGACCTCGGACGACATGCTTCTCGAAAGCATTGCCGACGGCAACCGGACGTCCATGCACATCCTTTATTGCCGGCACAATGTGCGCGTCTACCGCTTCATCCTGCGGATCGTGCGCGACGCCACCACGGCGGAAGACCTCGTCAGCCAGGTGTTTCTGGACGTGTGGCGGACCGCCGGCCAATTCCAGGGCCGCTCGCAGGTTTCGACCTGGCTGCTCTCGATCGCCCGCTTCAAGGCGCTGACCGCGATGCGTCAGCGCCGCTTCGAGGACATCGACCAGGAGGACGTGCGTCAGATCGCCGACGGTTGCGACACGCCGGAGACCTCGCTCGACCGCAGCGACACCAGCGCCATCCTGCGCGCCTGCGTTCAGAAGCTGTCGCCCGCGCATCGGGAAATCATCACCCTCGTCTACTACCATGAGAAGTCGGTGGAGGAGGTCGGACAGATCATCGGCATCCCGCAGAGCACGGTGAAGACCCGGATGTTCTACGCCCGCAAGCAACTCGCCGAATTGCTTAAGGGCTGCGGCGTCGAGCGATTCGCCGCCTGAAGCTCAAATATTTCAATGGGATAGGACATTTGTTTTGGTCCTGTCCCGGACACGGAAGTGTTACCGCCGACGAAACAATTGAAACAAAGCACAACATCAGGCGGAAAAACTTCCCTCCTATAAAGCTCACATACGGTTTCGTTAAACCTCCCAAGACCTCCAACGACCCGGACGGGATGCCCCCCCTCCGGGTCGTTTTGTGTTTGGGGGTGGACGGCTGCGGCTGTGCGCTTGAGTGAGGCGGGCACGTCTCTCTCATTCCTCCCCCCTTGGCCGGTACTCCCGCCGTCACGAGCACGTGACACTCGTAACAATGCGCCCATCACCCACGAACCATCCTCGTGACCCCATCACGAGTGCCCCGATGCTCGAACTTCTCTTTGCCATCCTCGCCGGCATCCTCACGATCGCCGCGCCGTGCACGCTGCCGATGCTGCCGATCCTGCTCGGCGCCTCGATCGGCCGCAGCTCGCATCTGCGCCCTGCGATGATCGCGCTCGGCTTCGTCATCTCGTTCTCCGCGACCGCGCTGCTGCTCGGTGCGATCACGCGGCTGTTCGATTTCGATCCGAACGTGCTGCGCGAGGCGGCCTCGATCCTGCTGCTCGGCTTCGGCCTGTTGATGCTGTGGCCGGCGCCGTTCGAATGGCTGTCGATCCGGCTCAATGGCTGGCTCGATCTCGGCAACTCCGGCGCCACCCAGCGCGAGGGCGCGCTCGGCGGGCTCGTGCTCGGCACCACGCTTGGCCTGGTCTGGACGCCCTGCGCCGGTCCCGTGCTCGGCTCGATCCTGACGCTGGTCGCGACCACGAAGAATTTTGGCTGGGCCGGCACGCTGCTGATCGCCTACGCCATCGGCGCGGCGATCCCGATGCTGGCGATCGCCTATGGCGGGCAGGCCGCCACCACCCGGGTGCGCAGTCTCGCGCGCATCTCGCCGCGGCTGCAGCAGGGTTTTGGCGTCGTCGTGATCGGCTTCGCCGTCGCCGCCTATTTCCAATACGACACGCTGATCGTGGCGTGGCTCACCGGCTTCTATCCCACCGGCCAGATCGGCCTGTGATCATCGCGCATCTCAACCGGAGGACTCGTCCATGACTTTCAAACTGCTCGCCGTCTCCGCCGCACTGATCGGCATCGCCGTAACAGGCGCCGTCATCCCCGGCATCTGCGACGAGGCCGCGCGCGCCGTCCCTGTCGTCACCGCTGCCGCCAGCCAACAGACCGCGCCCGACTTCGCCGGCATCAACAACTGGTTCAACTCGAAGCCGCTCAGCCTCGCCGACCTCCGCGGCAAGGTCGTGCTGGTGGACTTCTGGACCTATGGCTGCGTCAACTGCGTCAACACGCTGCCGCACGTCACCGAGCTCTACGCCAAGTACAAGGACCGGGGTCTCGTCGTGGTCGGCGTGCACACGCCGGAATTCCCGTTCGAGCGCTCGGCCTCCAATGTGCAGGCGGCGCTGAAGCGGCACGGCATCACCTATCCGGTGGCGCAGGACAATTATTCCAGGACCTGGAACGCCTACAGCAACCAGTATTGGCCGGCGCAGTACATCATCGACCAGAACGGCAAGATCGTGTTCCAGCACGCGGGCGAAGGCCGCTATGACGAGATCGACCGCACCGTGGCAAAGCTGCTGAACGCCAATAGCTGACACCCGGCGCGGGTCTCGCCGTTGTTGCTTGACTCCACGGACCCGTCCGTGGAGTTTCGCGGGCCACGTAATCAGCCGCCCGCGATGGACGACGCCACCAGCAGCACTGACATTCGCCTTCGTGAAGGCGCCTCGATCGCGCAGCGGCTGGTCATGTCCGGCTTTGCGGCCGCCGTCGCGCTGTGCTTCACGCCGGGCCTGTTCACACACGATTCCCTGGAGGTGATCATCTCCGTGGTCGCGCTGCTGGTGGGAGCGGCGTTCGTCGCTATCATCATGCTGGCGCCGGCGGTGGTGTGGATCATCACGCCGGACGAGATCCTAATCGGGGAGCAGCGTCCGTTCGGAAAACTTCGGACGCGGATCGTCGGCAAAGACGACATCAGGGGATTGCAGGTTCCCGGCAGCAAGAGGGCGAAAGCGCGCTTCCAGCTGGCCTTCACGTTGGCCTCCGGTGAGCGCCTGACATCGCCGCCGATCGCCGATGTCACCCACGTGCACGACACGGTGGCGCGGATCGCCGCGCAATTCGACGTTCCCGACGTCGAGTCTCCGGTCAATCCGCTCGATGCCAGCAATCCCGAGATGCGTCTCGGCGACCCCCTCGAGCCGTTTTCCACGAGGGACATCAGGATCGTCGCACTGATCGTCGTCGCATTGTGCGCCGTTCCCTACGCCTACAGGCTGTGGCGTGGCCTGTCGCCCGGGCCGATCGACATCATGCTGCTGCCGGTCGGCGCGATCGCCGCTTTCGGCGTTTCCCGTTATGCCAACCTTGTGACCGGCGCTTTCTGGATCATCCGCCAAGGCGACATCCGCGTCGAACGCCTGTGGGGCGACGGCACGTTGCGCGCCGACCACATCGAAGGGCGCGACGTGAAGACGATCACGGTCGAGCGCCGCGGCCGGTCCGAGGACGAGCACTGCATCGTCGTGATCCGATTGCAGTCCGGGCAACGGTTTCGCAGCCCTCGCATCGGCTCTCGGCCTGAGGCCCGGGCCGTGGGGACGGAGATCGTCCGGCGGCTCGGGATTAAGCCGGAGAACAACCAGATCTAGCTGGCATCTCGTGCGAGTTGGCGAAGTTTGATCTCGCGGCTCGCTCGGTCTGAGCCTCTCCCGCTTGCGGAAGAGGGAGCAGATCGTGCCCGGCTCACTGCTTTTCGCGCCATCCCCTGTTTGTGGCATTGCGCGCGGTCCGTCAAAAAACCAAAGCATTCTCGTGACATACCAGCCGAGCGCGCCATCAACTTGCCATGAAGCTGCCGCTGGGTTCAGATGGTTCCGAACGATATTCGCTGTGGCAGTGGGGGAGAGCTTGAAATGACGGATTTTCGTCGCCTGACCGGGATATTTGTGGCTGCAATCGGCCTGATCCTGTCCGCGCCCCATGCCTACGCCCAGCAGCCCGACCGCGGCGACGAGCCGGGCCTGGTCGCCGACGATGCTTTCGAGCTCGATCCGGAATGGCAGAAGCAGGTCGTCTACTTCCGCACCACCGAAGCGCCCGGCACGCTCATCATCTCGACGGCCGAACGGCACCTCTATCTGGTGCAGCCCGGCGGTCGTGCGATCCGCTACGGCATCGGCGTCGGCCGCGATGGTTTTCAGTGGCAGGGGCTGGTGAACATCACCAACAAGAAGGAATGGCCGGACTGGACGCCGCCGCCGGAGATGATCCAGCGCCAGCCCTATCTGCCGCGCTTCATGGCCGGCGGCCCCGGTAATCCGCTCGGCGCCCGCGCGATGTATCTCGGCACCACGGTCTACCGCATCCACGGCACCAACCGGCCCGACACGATCGGCACCAAGGTCTCCTCCGGCTGCTTCCGGCTCGTCAACCGCGACGTCGCCGATCTCTACGATCGCGTCCCTGTCGGCACCAAGGTTGTCATCCGGCAGAAGCCCGAGCTCTGATCTCCTCGCCCTGGCGAATATTCCTTTTCCCGATTATTTCGAGAGAGCAACATGATGCGCACTTTTCGTGGCGGCCTGCTGATCGGGCTCGCAGTCGCCGTGCTGGTCGCCGTCCTGGCCATCATCTATGAATTCTACGACACCCGGACCCTGAAGCGCACCGTGCGCCGCGGCGAAGTGCTGTGCGGCGTCAACAAGGGCCTGCCGGGCTTCTCGATCCCCGACGACAAGGGCAACTGGACCGGCTTCGACGTCGATTTCTGCCGCGCGGTGGCCTCCGCGATCTTCAACGACCCGAGCAAGGCGAAGTTCGTCGCGCTCGATGCCAGCGAGCGCTTCAAGGAATTGCAGAGCCGAAAGGTGGACATCCTCTCGCGCAACTCGACCTGGAGCATGGCGCGCGAGCTCGACTACGATCTCTATTTTCCCGCGGTCGCCTATTACGACGGCGCGGGCTTCATGCTGCCGCGCGCGCGCAACAAGGAAACCGCGCTGGACCTGACCGGCAGCAAGGTCTGCGTCCAGACCGGGACCACCACGGCGCTCAACGTCGCGGATTACTTCCGTGCCAACAACATGAAGTATGAAGAGGTGAAGTTCGACAAGCTGGACGACGTCGTGAAAGCCTACGACACCGGCAAATGCGACACGCTCTCCGCCGACGTCTCCCAGCTCTACGCGCTGCGGATCAACCTGTCGAAGCCCGGCGACCACATGATCCTGCCGGACATGATCTCCAAGGAGCCGCTCGCCCCCGTCGTGCGCCAGCGCGACGACGACTGGATGATGATCGTGAAGTGGACGCTGTACGCGATGATCAACGCCGAGGAGCTCGGCGTCTCCTCGGAGAACATCGACGAAGCCCTGAAATCGAAGAAGCCGGAAGTGATGCGGCTGGTCGGCACCGAGGGCAATTACGGCGAGCAGCTCGGCCTGACCAAGGATTGGGTGGTCCGCATCATCCGCCACGTCGGCAATTACGGCGAGATGTACGAGCGCAACATCGGCGAGAAGTCGAAGCTGAAGATCCCGCGCGGCATGAACCAGCTGTGGAATGCGGGCGGCGTGCAGTACGCACCGCCGGTGCGATAAGACGGTCTAACCACCGTCATTGCGAGCGTAGCGAAGCAATCCAGAATCCCTCCGCGGTGACGGTCCTCGCGAGGACCGTAGCCCGGATGGAGCGCAGCGCAATCCGGGGCGATCTCGCCGCGTGGACAGAACCCGGATTTCGCTGCGCTCCATCCGGGCTACGAGCCTCAATACCCCCGCGCCCTGGCCAGCTGCTCGGTGTGGTAATTGGCGTCGCCGAACAATTCCTCGCACACGCGCGCGCGCTTCATGAAGAAGCCGATGTCGAACTGGTCGGTCATGCCCATGCCGCCATGCATCTGCACGCCTTCCTGCACCGCGCGGATGGCGGTGGTGCCGGCGCGGGCTTTTGCCACTGCGACGCTTGATGCGGCCTTGGCGACATCCGTATCCAGCGCTTGCAGCGCCTTCATCACGGCGGCGCGGGTGATCTCGATGTCGACATAGAGCTCGGCGGCGCGGTGCTGCAGCGCCTGGAATTCGCCGATCAGCTTGCCGAACTGCTTGCGGCTCTTCAGGTACTCGACGGTGCGGTTGAACACTTCTTCGCTCAGGCCGACCATTTCGGAGGCCACCGCGCCGCGCCCGATATCGAGCACGCCGTCGAGCAAGCCGGCGCCCTGGTCGACTTCGCCGAGCACGCTGTCGGCATCGACTTCGACATTGGCAAGCTCGATCCGCGCCGCATTGTGCGCGTCGACCATGATGGTGCGCTCGATCGCAACGCCCTTGGCCTTCGGGTTGACCAGGAACAGCGTCAGCCCCTCGCGCTCACCGGCCGAGCCGGCGGTGCGTGCCGCGACAATGAGAAGATCGGCGACGTGACCGTCGACCACCAGCGCCTTGGCGCCGGAGAGCCTGAAGCCGTTGCCGGCGCGTACGGCCCGGAGGTTGGTCTGAAGCGGGCGATGTTTTGCGCCCTCGTCGATCGCGAGCGTCGCCAGCAGGGAGCCGTTGGAAATCTTCGGCAGATACTCCGACTTCTGCGCGGCATTGCCGCCACGGTTCAGCGCCGAGGCCGCGACCACGCTGGTGGCGAGGAAGGGCGACGGCATCAGCGTGCGGCCGATCTCCTCCATCACCACGCCGGCCTCGACATAGCCGAGGCCGCTGCCGCCGAACTCTTCCGGCACCAGCAAGCCGGCAAAGCCCATCTCGGCGAAGGAATGCCAAAACTCCTTGGAAAAGCCGGTGGGGTCTTTGCTGTCGCGCAGATGCCGCAAATGCGACACCGGCGCCTTGTCGCTGATCAACCCGCGCGCGCTGTCGCGGAGCATCGATTGTTCTTCGGTGAGGACGAGGGCCATGTGCGTGTTCCAACAAAGTGCGGTTCGACTGAATTCGGTGGTTGAACCTCATGGTGAGGAGGCGCCACCGGGTCCGCGTATGCGCGGCCCGATGATAAACTCCGCGCCGTCTCGAACCATGTAGGCCCGACTCATCCTTCGAGACGCGGCCTGACGGCCGCTCCTCAGGATGAGGACTTTTGCTAAGCCCCCGGCAGATCGAGGATGCGCTTGGCGACAATGCCGAGCATGACCTCGGTCGTGCCGCCCTCGATCGAGTTGGCCTTGGTACGCAGCCAGGCGCGCGGACGCGCTCCTTGCTTCGAACGTTCACTCTCCCATTCCAGTGCATCGAGGCCGCCGGCCGACATCAGGATCTCGTAACGGCGCTTGTTGAGCTCGGTGCCGTAATATTTCATCGCCGACGAGAACGCCGGATGCGCCTGACCCGCCTTGGCGAGATCGACCGCGCGCTCGGCGCAGGCTGCAAGGGCAGCTTCGTCGACGTCGAAGCTGGCGATCCGGCCGCGCAGCATCGCATCGTCGAGCCGTCCCAGCGCATCGGTACCGACGGAATCGGCCGCGATCTGGCCCAGCGGACGGCCGACGCCGCGCTCGCCCATGCCTGATATCATCGCGCGCTCGTGCTGGAGCAGATATTTTGCGACGTCCCAGCCGCGATTGACGGTGCCGACCACGTGCGATTTCGGCACGCGGACATTGTCGAAGAAGGTCTCGCAGAACGGCGAGTAGCCGGAGATCAGCAGGATCGGCTTGGTCGTCACGCCCTTAGAGGCCATGTCGAACAGGATGAAGCTGATGCCGTCATGCTTCTTCGCGGTGGGATCGGTGCGGACGAGGCAGAAGATCCAGTCGGCGTAGTTGGCATAGGACGTCCAGATCTTCGACCCCGTGATGACGAAATCGTCGCCGTCGCTCTCGGCGCGGGTCTGCAGCGAGGCGAGATCGGAGCCGGCGTTCGGCTCGGAATAGCCTTGGCACCAGCGGATCAGGCCCGCCGCGATCTTCGGCAGATGCTCTTTCTTCTGGGCGTCGTTGCCGTATTTCAGCAGCGCGGGCCCGAGCATCCAGATGCCGAAGCTCGACAGCGGCGGACGCGCGCCCATCCTTGCCATTTCCGCGCGCAGCACCTTGTGCTCGGCCGCGCTCAGGCCACCGCCGCCGTACTCCTTCGGCCAATCGGGTACGGTCCAGCCCTTGTCGCGCATGCGCTCGAACCAGATGCGCTGCGGCTCGGACGAAAATTTTGCGTTACGTCCGCCCCAGAACACGTCGGCGTCGGACGTCGCTGGCTTGCGCATCTCCGGCGGGCAGTTGGCTTCCAACCAGGCGCGCGTTTCGCTGCGGAATGTTTCGAGATCGGCGGTCTCAGTCTCGCTGGCTCTGGAGTCAGTCATTGGTGGTTTCCATCAATCTAAATCGGCTTGTTGGCCGCGACTCTGGGCCAAGCTCCCGCGGAATTCAACCACTTCCGTGTCACGCATCCGCTATAGTCGCCGCGACCGCGAAGCTTGAAAACAAAGAGGAAACAACAATGCGCCTGAAACTTCTTTCGCCTGGCGAAATGAACGAGAGCCAGCGGCAGACCTATGACGAGTCGATTGCCGGCAAGCGCGGCAAGCCGCCGGCGCCGATGATGGCCTGGCTCAACAGCCCCGACATGGCCCGTCACGCCACGCGGCTCGGCGAGGTCCTGCGCTACGACACGATCTTCCCTGCGAAGCTCTCGGAGATCGCGATCCTGGTGACGGCGCGGCACTGGACCGCGCATTACGAATGGTATGCGCACAAGCGCCTGGCGCTTGCCGGCGGCATGGACCCAGACATCATCGACGCCATCCGCGACCGCCGCACGCCCGTCTTCGACGATCCCAGGGCTAAGATGATCTACGACGTCGCAAAGTCGCTGCATGAGGGCCACGGCGTCGAGAAGGGCCTCTATGATGAGGCGGTGAAGCTGCTCGGCGAGCGCGGCGTGGTCGAGGTGATCGGTCTCTGCGGCTATTACACGCTGGTGTCGATGACGCTGAACACGTTTGAGTTCGAGCTGCCGGAGGGCGAGGTGCGGGAGTTGTCGTAAGTTGCCTATCCGGAAACGCTGGGTTTCGGGATCGGCCGGTAGCACTGTCCCGGGCCCGGGCTTATGTGGAGTTCATCAACGGAGCAGCCGCATGTCGCAGAACCAAGCCGTCGCCGCCGGCACCAGGATCGGCCACGTTCACCTCAAGGTCGCCGATCTCGATCGCGCGATGGGCTTCTATTGCGGCGTGCTCGGTTTCGAGCTGATGCAGCGGATGGGCTCCGGCGCGGCCTTCATCTCGGCCGGCGGCTATCATCACCACATCGGGCTCAACACCTGGGAGAGCAAGGGCGGCTCGCCGCCGCCGCCCGGCACGACCGGCCTCTATCACACCGCGATCCTCTATCCGACGCGGCCCGCACTGGCGGATGCGCTGCACCGCGTGCTCTCGGCCGGCATTGCGCTCGACGGGGCCAGCGACCATGGCGTGTCCGAAGCGCTCTATTTGCGCGATCCGGACCAGAACGGCGTGGAGCTGTATTGGGACAAGCCACGGGAGCAATGGCCGTTCGGGCCGGACGGGAAGCTGTCGATGTTCACGAAGCGGCTGGATGTGGAGGAGCTGCTGAAGCAGCGCGAGGGTTAAACTCAACTCCCTCCTCGTCATTGCGAGGAGCGAAGCGACGAAGCAATCCAGGATCTTTCCGCAGGGGCAGTCTGGATTGCTTCGCTGCGCTCGCAATGACGGAGGATGTTGAAGCGACGCCGCGTCTCTACGCAGTCTTCACATGCGGCTTGCCCCGCACCATGATCAACGCCGCCGCCGCCAGCTCCAGCGCAATGCAGAGATAGAACGGCAGCTCGTAGCCGCCGGAGACATCACGCAGAAAGCCGACCACGCCGGGGCCGAACGCATAGGTCACCTGGTTGATCGCGGTGTTGAGGCTGATCAGCACGCCGAACGAGGCGGAATCGAATTCCTGCTGCACGATCAGCGACGGCAGCGTGATGAGATTGCCGACCGAGAAGCCGAACAATGCGCAGGCCGCGATCAGCACGTAGTCATTGTGCAAATTGATGACCACGAGAAGCGCCACGGCCTGGCTCAGGAACGACAGCGCCGAGGCGAGCCGCTGGTTGAGGCGGTCGATCACCAGCGAGAACAGCACCCGGCCGATCACCGCCATCGCGGTCAGCACCGCAACGGCGACGGCCGCGCGCTCGCGCCCGATCACGGGATCGAGGAACGAGATCAGGTGGACGATGAAGCCGACCTGCGCGAACAACACCAAGGCAAAGGCAATGGTCACGGTGAGGAAGCCGACGTCGCGCAAGGCCTGGCTGCGGATCTGCGCCGACGATTGCGGCTTCGCTTTCGTCGCGGCGCGCCGGCCATGGAGATCGGGCGGGCGGCCGACGACAATCAGGATCACCGGCACGAGCAGCACGAGCATGGCGCCGGCAACGATAAACATCGCGCTGGCGAAGCCGACCTGACCGATCAACGTCACCAGCAGCGGCACGCCGACGATGCCGCCGAAGCTTGCGCCGTTCAGCGCCAGACTGATCGCCATGCCGCGCTTCTGGTCGAACCACAGGCTGATCGCGTTGGTGATCATGGCGAGGCTGGTGCCGGCCCAGCCGAAGGCGAGCACGGCGTTCGCGAGATACAGCTGCCACGGCTCGCGCACCGCGCCGATCGCGACCGCCGCGGCCGACATCGCGAGCGTCCCCGCGATCAGCCCGAGGCGCGGGCCGTATGTGTTGACGGCCTCGCCGACGAAGACGACGAGCAGCGCGCCGAACAGATAGAAGAACGTCGTGCCGGACGAGATCAGCGAGGCCGACCAGCCGTGCGCGCGCTGGAGCTCGGCGACATAGACGCTCTGGCCGTAGAAGCCGAGCCCCCACCCGAAGGTCGCGAGCAGGAAGCAGACCGCAACGATGCGCCAGCCTTCGTAGCGGAGAGAGGATTCGTCGATGGATGCATCGTGCCGGGGATTGTCGAGCATTTGCGCTTGTCCTTCGTTTCCCCCGCGAGCGCCGTGCTTCACGCTCGCCTGTTCATGACGAGCATCATGTAACAACCCGGGCTCCGAAAATCACTTCGACCTGGATCGAACTATCAACGCTGCTGACAGCCTCCCGCCATCTCAGATCGCATCCGGGAACTCCCCCATGGCCGCGTCCAGCCGCGCCTTGCGGCGGCGGGCAAAGGACGCCAGCGACAGCACGGCGAGACCGAGCAGCACCGGCGGAAACACCACCATGTTCACCGCGGACCAGCCGTAACTGGCGAGCAATTGGCCGGACGAGAACGAACCGATCGCCATCATGCCGAACACCAGGAAATCGTTGAAGGCCTGCACTTTGTTGCGCTCCTGCGGCCGATGCGTCTCCAGCACCAGCGCGGAAGCGCCGATGAAGGAGAAATTCCAACCGATACCGAGCACGATCAGCGTGGCCCAGAAATGCATCGCCGTGATGCCGGACAGGCCGATGCCGGCCGCGCCGGCCTCCAGCAGCAGGCCGGCGGCAACGACCTTCCGCGCGCCGAAGCGGGCGATCAGCGCGCCCGTGAAGAAGCTCGGCCCGTACATGGCGACGATGTGCCATTGAATGCCGAAATTGGAATCGGAAACGCTCAAGCCGCACAGCTTCATGGCAAGCGGCGCCGAGGTCATCACCAGATTCATCATGGGGTAGGAGATGACGCCGCACAGCGCCGCCGCGATGAAGCGCGGCTGGGTCACGATCTCGAGCAGCGGCCGCCCGCCGTGAAGATCGGCCGGTGCCGGCTTCGGCATGTCGACCCCGGCGACGATGCCCATCGCGATGAGCGCGACGGCAGCCTGGACCAGGAAGCTGAAAGCGAACAGATAAGGCTGCCAGACATCCATGGTCCATTGCACGAGCTGCGGACCGAGCACGCCGGCGAACACGCCGCCCGCCATCACCCAGGACACCGCCTTGGGCCGATAGGCAGCACTGGCGCCGTCGGCGGCAGCGAAGCGATAGGACTGCGCCACCGCACCGTAGAGACCGCCGAGAAAAGTCGCCAGACAGAACAACGGAAACGAAGCGTGCAGGATCGCGAAGCAGCCGAGCAGACCGGTCAGCGCGCCCAGACCTGTGCCGACGATGAAAGCCATTCGGCGGCCGAAGCGGCGCGAGATCGCGCCGGTCGGCAGCGTGCCGGCGGCGAGGCCGAGCACATACATCGAGATCGGCACGGTCGCGAACGAGACGTCGGGCGCGAGCGTCGCGCCGACGATCGCGCCGGTGGCGAAGATCACCGCCGAGTTGGCGCCGGTCAGCGCCTGCGCGGCGGCCAGGCGCACCACATTGGCGCGCACGCGGGCGTCGGCGGCGATCCCATTGGCTGCAGTCACATCCAGCATCGGCATTTCCGCCCCAACGGGCTTTCGAGGGGCTTTCAAAGGCTTTCAAGGAGCTCGCTTGATTCCCGGCACTATGGCGGGGCACGGGAGGCCGGGCAACCGGCGCAAACGGGCGCAGGCCATGTCTCTGACGCAATCGGGCCGATGATAATGGGCCGCGCACTTGACGGCTTGCGCTCGATCAAATCCTATCCGCCGCAATCTTCCGGAGTTTCGTTCATGTCCGTCGACGACAGGCCCACGCTTAGCGCTCCCGACGACGATCCCTGGCTCTGGCTGGAGGAGATCGAAGGCAAGCAGGCGCTCGATTTCGTCACGCGGCAGAACAGCCTGACGCTCGACGCGTTCGGCGGAGCGGCCTTCGCGCGCGACCGCGACATCCTCGCGGCGATCTACGATCGTCCCGACAACATTCCCTATGTCAGCCGGCGCGGCGACGAACTGCACAATCTCTGGAAGGACGCCACCAACCCGCGCGGCCTGTGGCGAAAGACTTCGCTCGCCGAGTTTCGCAAACCGCATCCCACGTGGGAGATCATGCTGGATGTCGACCAGCTCGCCGCGCGCGAAGGCGAGGACTGGCTGCTGAGCGGCATCACCACACAGAAGGGAAGCGCGCGCGCCATTTTGGGCCTGTCGCGCGGTGGCAGCGACGCCGTCACCTTGCGGGAATTCGACCTCGACACCAAGAGTTTCGTTGCCGACGGATTTGCGCTGTCGGAAGCCAAGGGCGGCGTCGATTGGCTCGATGCCGACACGCTGCTGCTGTCGAGCGCCCATGGCGAAGGCATGGCGACTGCTTCCGGATATTCGCGGACGGTTCGCCTGTGGCGGCGCGGCCAGCCGGTCGATCAGGCGCAAATAATCATCGAGACCACGGCCGATCATATGGCGATCTCCGGCATCGTCGACGACACCGCTGCGGCCCCACGCAGCTGGATCGTCGACCAGATCGACTTCTTCAATCATGCGCTCTGGCTGCGCGATGCAGACGGCACGACGACGAAGCTCGATCTGCCGACCGGCATCTGGTTGCAGGCGCATGGCGACTGGTTCGCGATGAAGCTGCGCGAAGCCTGGTCGATCGAGGGCAAAACCTATGCCGCCGACACGGTGCTCGGCATGTCGCTCTCGGCCTTCCTCGCCGGCAGCCGCGATTTCGCGGTGCTGTTCGAGCCGGAATCTCGCCGCGCCCTGCAAGGTCTGTTCTGGACCGGAGACAGACTGGTGCTGTCGATCCTCGACGAGCTCCAGCCGCAATTCGAGATCTGCACGCCATCCGCCACGAACTGGAGCCGCGAATCACTCGGCGGTCTGCCGCAGATCGGCGTCGTCGACATCTGGCCGCTGGATCGCCATCCTTCCGAGAGCAATGGCGACCTGCTTGCCAATGTGCAGGATCCGCTGACGCCGCCGTCGCTGCTGCTGATGGAGCGCGGCGTCGCGAGCCCGATCGTGTTGAAACAGGCGCCGAAAACATTCAACGCCGACGGCCTCGTGGTGACCCAGCACGAGGCGATCTCGATCGACGGCGAGCGCATTCCCTATGTGCAGACCGGCCCCAGCGGCGAGACGGGCGATGCTCCGGTCTATATGAGCGCTTATGGCGGCTTCGCCCATTCGGTGAAGCCGTATTACAACGCATCGCTCGGCAAGCTGTGGCTGGAGCGCGGCGGCACCACGGTGCAGGCGAATTTGCGTGGCGGCGGCGAATTCGGCACGCGCTGGCACGATGCTGGCCGGCTCGCCGGCAAGAAACTGTCGCATGACGATTTCGCAGCCGTTGCCGCCGATCTCGTCCGTCGCGGCGTGACGACAGCAAAGCGCATTGCCGCGCAGGGTGGATCGAACGGCGGCATCCTCATCACCAATATGCTGGTGCGATACCCAGAACGTTTCGGCGCGCTGTTCTGCACCATCCCGCTGATCGACATGCGCCGCTACACGAAGCTGCTCGCCGGCGCGAGCTGGATCGCGGAATATGGCGATCCCGACAAGCCGGAGGAGTGGGACTGGCTGAAGACCTACTCCGCCTATCACAACGTCAAAGCCGGCCAGCCCTATCCGCCGATTCTGATCGCCACCACGCGGCGGGACGACCGTGTCCATCCCGGGCATGCGCGCAAAATGGCCGCAAAGCTCCAGGCCATGGGCTACGAGGCCTGGTTCTACGAGCCTGAAGCGGGCGGCCACGGCTACGGCAAGGACAACAAGGAGCGCGCCGGGTTCGAGGTGATTGGCTTTCGGTTCTTGAAGGACAAGATCGGGTGGAAGGACGGCGAGAGTTGACCGGCTGGTGTTCTGAGATGCAGGAGCTTCGCGGCCATCCTTCGAGACGCCGCTGCGCGGCTCCTCAGGATGAGGACGCGTTTCGCGGCAAATCTTAGATCCTCATGGTGAGGAGCGCCGCCTTACGGCGCGTCTCGAACCATAGAGGCCGAGCGGCTTCGCAGCAGCGCCTCAACCCCGCCCAAACACCAGCGTGAGATTATTCGCCGGCATCTCGATCGTGTCGACGAGGCTCAGGCCTACCGCCCGCGCAAGCGCTTCGACATCGGCGATATCACGCACGCCCCAGTCGGGATTGCCTTCACGCAAGGAGGTGTCGAACACGGCGTTGCTGAGTGCGATGTGCTTGCCGCCGCGCTTGAACGGGCCGTAGAGGAACAGCTTGCCGTCGGCGCGCAAATAGCGGCCGGCGCCGGCGAACAGGCCCTCGGCGACGCTCCATGGCGCGATGTGGATGACATTGGCGCAGAACAATGCGGCGAGACTTGACGGCGCCTGCCCGCTTTTCATCTCCGGACACCAATCGGGATCGGTGAGATCGATCCGCAGCGGCGAGCGGATGTTTTTCAGGCCTGAATGAACGCGCCAGGCCTCGATGCTCTTGAGGTGGCGCTGGTTGAGATCGCTGGGCCACCAGATCAGGCCGGGCGTGTGCCGGGCGAAGTAGACCACGTGCTGGCCGGTTCCGCTGCCGAGCTCGACCACGTTGCCGGTGCAGCCGGCGAGATGCTTTTCCAGTGCCGCCCAGAGCGGCTCGTGATTACGATGAAATGCCGGTGCATCGAGCCGCCCATCGGACTCGACCCGACCGCCATCCCTGCCGAATTCGACGACATATTCAGCCAAGTGAGGTCCCCTTGAAAAAACGAGAACGCGATGAAAACAGCATGAGCGGCAAAACGCTCAGGGAAACAGCCGGCCCGCGCCCACGGGCCAAATCGCCGAACAAATAATCTCATTAGTTGCAATGGGGAAGATATTAACTTCATTTTGTCGCGTGCATAGTCTTGATTGTCAGGCGGTGCCCTTTGTGCTTTGGAACGCTTCTATTTCGCGATCGACACCATCGATATAACGCCTCGGAATGACGCCTTGACCGCCTTTTCCCGGACGCCCGTTCTGTTCATCTTGCTGGCCATTGCCGCCGGCCTCGCCAGCCCGGCGCGGGCGCAGTCCGCTGTGGCCGACGGCCAGAAACTCGCTTTCGACCGCGGCAAGGGCAATTGCCTGACCTGCCATGTCATCCGGGGTGGCGACCTGCCGGGAACGATCGGGCCGGAACTCAAGGACCTCAAGGCCAAGTACCCCGATCGCAACGAGCTGGCCGCAATCATCTTCGACGAGACCAAGCGTAATCCGCAGACCATGATGCCGCCGTTCGGCCGGAACCGGATTTTGACCGAGCAGGAGATCAGCGCGATCGTTGATTTCCTGCAGACCCTGTGACTTCAGGCACGCCACGAGATTTGGTTGGGAGACCCGAGATGACCACACTCACCGGCCCAAGCGCGACGCGGCGCCTGATCCTTCAGGGCGCAGCCTCGGTCGCGCTGCTCGGCCTCGGCAATCTGCCGTTCGGCGCCGCTCCCGCGCGCGCCGCGGCCAACGACAAATATCCGGAAGAGGCGTTCAAGCTGAAGAGCGAGGCGGACGCCATCAAGGCGCTCTACGGCAAAACCGCCGAGCCGTCCGACAAGGTCAAGCTGGACGCCCCCGAGATCGCCGAGAACGGCGGTGTGGTGCCGATCTCGGTGACGACGACGCTCGACAAGGTCACCTCGATCTCGTTCTTCGTGGCCGAGAATCCCAGCGCGCTGGCCGCGAGCTACAGGATTCCCGAAGGCACGATCCCTGCTGTCGCCAACCGGCTGAAGATGGCCAAAACCACCAACGTCGTTGCGATCGTGGAGGCCGACGGCAAGCTCTACAGCGCGACCAAAGAGGTCAAGGTCACCGTCGGCGGCTGCGGCGGCTAAGCGAGGAAGATCGAGATGGCATCCAGCATTCGCGTCCGCGCCACCGCCAACGGCGACATCACCGAGGTGCAGGCGCTGATCCAGCACCCGATGGATACCGGCTTCGTCAAGGACGCCAAAGGCGAGCTGATCCCGGCGCATTACATCCAGCAGCTGACATTCGAATGTAACGGCAAGGATGTCTTCGTTGCCGATTGGGGCACCGCGGTCTCGAAGGACCCCTATGTCAAGTTCAGCTTCAAGGGCGCCAAGAAGGGCGACGATCTCAAGGTCTCCTGGACCGATAACAAGGGTGCGTCGGACACGACCACCGCGAAGATCTCGTGATGAAGGCCCGCACCTCCATCCTGCTTGGTTCGTTGAGCGCCGCGCTCGTCGCGTTCGCCCTCACCTCTCCGCGCGTGGTGGCTGCCGACAAGGTCGATCCCGTTGCTGATGCGAAAGCGTTCCAGAACTTCTTTTTCCAGAAATTCCCAACCGTGAAGCACGAGGACTTCGTCAACGGTCCTTATTCCATGAACGAGGACATGAAGCGGCAGTGGCAGGAGAAGGAGGAATTCCCGCCCTACGAGTTCGCCCTCGACGCCGGCAAGGAAATGTTCGCCACCCCGTTCAAGAACGGCAAGACCTATGCCGACTGCTTCCCGAACGGCGGCATCGGCATCCGCCAGAACTATCCTTATTTCGACGAGAAGGAAGGCAAGGTCGTCACGCTGGAGCTGGCGCTCAACCGCTGCCGCGAGGCCAATGGCGAGGCGTCCTATTCCTACGTCAAGGACGAGATGGCCTCGCTCACGGCGTACATGGCCTTCACCTCGCGCGGCAAGCCGATGGACATCAAGATCCCCGACGATCCTCGCGCGCTCGCGGCATTCGAGAACGGCAAGCGCTATTTCTACACGCGCCGCGGCCAATTGAATTTCTCCTGCGCGAGCTGCCATGTGCAGAGCCCGGGCGAGCGCATCCGCGCCGAGATCCTGGCGCCGGCGCTCGGCATTCTGAACGCGATGCCGATTTACCGCTCCGAATGGAGCGGCATGGGCACGACCAGCCGCCGCTTCGTCACCTGCAACAGCCAGACCCGTGCGGTTCCGCTGGAGCCGCAGGCGGATGAATACCGCGACGTCGAATATTTCCTGTCCTACGTCGCCAACGGCCTGCCGATATCGGGACCGGGAGCGCGGCCATGAAGCTGTCCCTTCCTCTCGCCATGCTGCTTGCCCTGAGCCTCGCGCCGGCGGCGCACGCGGCAAATGAGGCAGACTACAAGACGGCCTATTCCGCAGCCGAAGCTGCCGCGAAGGAGGCTGCCGGCTTGCGCCACCAGTGGACCGTGACCGTCTCGACGCTGGCCGCCGCGAAGAAGGCGGCCGATGGCGGCGATTTCGACCGCGCCGTGGCTGCAGCCAGGGAGGCCGAGGCGCTGGCGAAGGCTTCGATCTTCCAGGCGATTTCCGAAAAAGAAGCCTGGAAGGCGATGGAAATCCGCTAGACTGTTCGCTCCTGCAACAGCCTTGCGACCATGAGAGGGCGCGGAGAATTTCTGGATGGCGATCCGCCGCCGCGATTTCCTGAAAAATGCAGGCCTTGCTGCCGCATCGCTCAGCCTGCCACGGCTTGCGCGCGGTGCTGAGGCCGCGAGCATTTACGACCTCGAACGGTTCGGCAATGCGCGCATCCTTCACCTCACCGACACGCACGCGCAACTCAATCCGGTTTATTTTCGCGAGCCCAGCGTCAATATCGGGATCGGCGAGATGGCGGGACGGCCGCCGCACCTGGTCGGCCGCGCCTTCCTCGACCGTTTCGGCATCAGGCCCGACAGCGCGGACGCCTATGCCTTCAGCTGCTTCGAGTTCGAGAAGTCCGCAGGCCGCTTCGGCAAGCTCGGCGGCTTCGCCCATCTGAAGACGCTGATCGATCGCTTGCGCGGCGATGCCGGCGAAAAGCACTCCGTGCTCGTTGATGGCGGCGACCTCTGGCAAGGCACGGGACTGGCCAACATCATGCAGGGCCGCGACATGGTCGAGGCCGCAAACCTGCTCGGTATCGAGGCGATGACCGGGCACTGGGAATTCACCTACGGCGAGCAGGCGCTGCGCGACAATCTCGCGCGCTTCAAGGGCGAGTTTCTGGCGCAGAATGTCTTTCTCACCGAGGAAGCCGCCTTCAACGACGCCCCCGCCTTCGACAAGGCGACGGGGCGCGTGTTCAAGCCCTCCGTGATCAAGGAGCTCGGCGGCCATCGCGTCGCGATCGTCGGCCAGGCCTTCCCTTACGTGCCGATCGCGCATCCCAAACGGTTCACACCGGACTGGACCTTCGGCATCAGGGAGGAAGAACTCCAGAAGCATGTCGACGGCTTGCGCGGCACCGACAAGGTCGATGCGGTGATCCTGCTGTCGCACAATGGCATGGACGTCGATCTCAAGCTCGCAAGCCGCGTCACCGGCATCGACGTCATCCTCGGCGGCCATACCCATGATGCGATCCCTCAGCCCATCGCCGTGAAGAATGCGAGCGGCACGACGCTGGTCACCAATGCCGGCTCCAACGGAAAATTCCTTGCCGTGCTCGATCTCGCGCTCGACAAGGGCAAGGTCGGCGACGTCAAATATCATCTGCTGCCGGTCTACTCCGAGCTGTTGAAACCCGATCCCGCAATGGCGGAACTGATCGGCCGGTTGCGGGCGCCCTTCGTCACCGACTGGTTGGAGAAGATCGCGACGCCCGATCGCCTGCTGTATCGCCGCGACAATTTCGCCGGCCCAGTCGACGAGCTGATCTGCAGCGCGCTACGCACCGAGCTCAACGCCGAGATCGCGCTGTCGCCGGGCTTCCGCTGGGGCGTCACCGGGCTGTCCGGCCAGGCGCTGACGATGGAGGATTTGCTCGCGGAAACTGCGATCAGCTATCCCGAGACCTATGTGCAGGAGATGACGGGAGCCCAGATCAAGGACGTGCTGGAAGACGTCTGCGACAACCTCTTCAATACCGATCCCTATTACCAGCAGGGCGGCGACATGGTGCGCGCCGGCGGGCTCAGCTACACCTGCATGCCGACGGCGGCGATCGGCAGCCGCATCTCGGAGCTGAAGCTCAATGGTGGCAAGGCGCTCAGTGCCAGCCACCGCTACAAGGTCGCGGGCTGGGCCTCGGTCAACGGCCAGCAAGGCGCGCCGGTGTGGGATGTGGTGGCAAAATATCTGCGCTCGGGCCGGATGTTTCAGGAGCGGCTCGGCTCCGGCGTCACGCTAAAGGGCGTCGAGGGCAATCCAGGCATTGCAGGACAGGGATGATGCGGTCGCAAACCCTATCCGCGATGCTGCTGGCGCTGCTCGCCTGGACGGCGATGCCGCCGGCGTTCGCGCAGCAGGTGCCGCTCCAGGACAAGCCGTTCGCCGAGCACAAGATCGTGCTGCAACTCTCCGATGGCGATGCCAGGAAGCAAGCTCTGGTGCTCAGCGTCGCCAACAATTTGCTGAAGGCCTACGACCCCGACAAGGTCGCGATCGAGGTGGTGGCGTTCGGTCCCGGCATCGATCTCCTGTTGTCAGGCAGCGAGCGCCGCAAGCAGGTCGAGAGCCTGATCGCGCAAGGCGTACGCTTCGACATCTGCCTCAACACCGTCGACACGATCGAGCGGGAGACCGGCAAGCGGCCGGAGTTCATCCCCGCCGCCACGCCGGTGCAGGTCGGGGTCGGGCAGATCCTGTTTCTCAGCGAGAACGGGTACACATTGGTGAGGCCGTAGTCTTGGGCCCACCCTCCCCTGTCGTCCCGGCCTAGTGCGCAATGCGCACGGGGGGCTGGGACCCATACCGCGAGGTCTATCGAGTGCGGGCGGTAGGAGTCCTGAACGACGAATCTTCGCCAAATTTCTCCCTGTGGTTATGGGTCCCGGTCCCCCGTGCGCATTGCGCACTAGGCCGGGACGACACCGAGTTTTGGGATAGCCCGAGCTCTACAATAAAAATCTTCTAAATTTTCTTATTTCAACAGCACATTACTTCTCTTTTCGAGCCGTGGCGTAGTAGGATTTGGAATCAGTTCCACGCCGGGTCTTGCCATGATCTTCCGTCAGCTCTTCGACAGTGTTTCGGGTACGTACAGCTATCTGCTGGCGAGCCGCCCCGGCGGCGAGGCGCTGATCCTCGATCCCGTGCTGGAGAAGGTCGACCGCTACTGCCAGCTGCTGCGCGAGCTCGATCTCAAGCTGGTCAAGGCCGTGGACACGCATCTGCACGCCGACCACGTCACCGGCCTCGGCGAGCTGCGCGACCGCACCCATTGCATGACGGTGATGGGCGACCAGACCAAGGCCGACGTGGTGGCAATGCGGGTGGCCGACGGCGACAAGGTGACGATCGAGGGCCTGGCGCTCGACGTGATGTACACGCCCGGCCACACCGACGATTCCTATTCCTATTTGATGGGCGACCGCGTCTTCACCGGCGACACGCTGCTGATCCGCGGCACAGGCCGTACCGACTTCCAGAACGGCTCGTCGCGCGCGCAGTACGATTCGATCTTCAACCGCCTGCTCAAGCTGCCGGACGAGACCATGGTGTTTCCGGCGCATGACTACAAGGGCGACACCGTCTCCACCATCGGCGAGGAGAAGCGCTACAATCCGCGGCTCCAGGTGCGCTCGGTCGACGACTATGTCGAGCTGATGGCCAATCTGAAGCTGCCCAATCCGAAGATGATGGATGTCGCGGTGCCCGCCAACATGCATGTCGGCCTGCACCAGGAGGAGCTGGAGAAAGAGGGCCGTGCGCTTCGCGCCGTCGAGGCGATCCGCAGCCTCGGCCGTCCCGATATCCTGCTGGTCGATTTGCGCGAGACCAATGAGCGGATGAAGCACGGCATGCTCGAAGGCGCGCTGCATACGCCCTATCCGTCCGTTGAGGACAGCCTCAAGCCCGGCGGCATGCTGCGCGAGGTCGCGGCCGCCACCGGCCGGCGCGTCGTGTTCTTCTGCGCCTTCGGCGAACGCTCTGCGATGGCGGTCGCCGCCGCCAAGGAGGCCGGGCTCACCAACACCGCCCACATCGCCGGCGGCATCGATGCCTGGAAGAAGGCCGGCGGGCCGGTGGTGCACTGACGACTTGAGATAAGTCAGGAACCGCACATATCTTCCGGATAGGATCGGGCGCAGCATCACCATCCGGGACCAGCCATGGCCAAGATCGGCAAGCCGAGCGCGCCGCCCAAAATTGCGGACGACACGCCAGCAAAAGACAAGGCGAAGAAGCCTCCGCCTCCGCCCGACACCGACGACGATGATTACGAGGACGGCGACATCGCGACACCGAAGCGCGACCGCTACGGGCCGGATGACGAGCCGTTTTGAGCGGTGGCGCAGGCAGTGCCTTAGTCGCCGCTGGCGACATCATCAGTGTCGTCCCGGCCTAGTGCGCAATTGCGCACGGGGGCCGGGACCCATACCGCGTGATCTCTCGATCGAGATCGGTGGCAGTACCGAACGACGATCCTCCGCCAAACTCCTCTCTGGGGTTATGGGTCCCGGCCTTCGCCGGGACGACGATGCGGAAGCGTCCTACCCCCCTCGCCCCGCCCCGCGCTACTGCCATGCGCCTGCGTTCATGGACAAATAACCGCCCTGCCCGATAGTTTGCGCGTCTCCAAAGGACATAAAACGGAACTGCAATGGTCGACGTTCTCGCCGCACCGCAACAAGGCAAGGCGGACAGCGCGCTACGCACGCTGACGGGAATCTCGATCGCGCATTGGGTCAGCCATTTCCATCTGCTGGTCCTGCCGATGCTGTTTCCGTTCCTCAAGAATCAACTCGGCGTCGGCTATGTCGAGCTCGGCTTTGCGCTGACGGTGTCGGCCGTGGTCTCGGGGCTGACGCAGGCGCCGACCGGCTATCTCGTCGACCATTTCGGCGCGCGACGGATCCTGCTGGGTGGCCTCACCCTCGGCGGCTTCGCGCTGATCCTGCTCGGCCTGCATCTCAGCTACACGTCGCTGATCGCCTGCGCCGTGCTGCTCGGGCTCGCCAACAGCGTCTACCATCCCGCCGATTACGCCATCCTGGCCGAGCACATGGACGAAGCGCGGATGGGCCGCGCCTTCTCGATCCATACTTTTGCCGGTTATTTCGGCGGCGCGGTGGCGCCGGCGATCGTCGCCGCGATGGTCATCGTGTCCGGCGGCGCCGGTGCGCTGATCGCATCGGGCGCGATCGGCGTTCTGGTCGCACTGTTGCTGGTGACGATGAACATTCCCGATGCCGGCGCGCATAAGGCGAAGCCGGGCACCGAGAACGCACCCAAACAAGCCGTGATCACGCCGGCGCTCATCACGCTGACGGCGCTCTTCATGCTGCTCAGTCTGTCGGTCGCCGGCATCAACAATTTCGGCGTGGTGGCGCTGATAGGTGGCTATGGCGTCACCTATTCCGCGGCCAACGTCGCGCTCACCGCCTTCCTCGGTGCAAGCGCCGCCGGCGTGCTCGCGGGCGGCTTCCTTGCCGACCACACCGAGCGCCACGGCTATGTCGCCGCCGCCTGCTTTGCCGCGAACGCGGCGATCGTGCTGCTGATCGCGCTGGTCACGCTGCCGGTCTGGGCGCTGACCGCAACGATGGCGGCAGCAGGATTCCTCTCCGGCGTGATCGCGCCCTCGCGCGACATGCTGGTGCGCAATGCAGCCCCTCCCGGCGCTGCGGGGCGCGCCTTCGGCATCGTCTCCACCGGCTTCAATCTCGGCGGCATCGTCAGCCCGCTGCTGTTCGGCTGGATCATGGACCAGAGCGCGCCGCATTGGGTGTTCGGGGCGTCCGTGATCTTCATGGTCGCGACGGCGGTGCTGTCGCCGTTCACGGAGCGGAAGCGGCCAATCGCTGCTTGAGCAACAAACTCAATTGTCGCCCCGGCGAACGCCGGGGCCCATAACCACGAATCGGAGTTGTGGCGCAAAGCTGCCAACTCCAAGTCTTCCAACTCCAAGTCTTCGCCAAACCAAAAATCGTGGTTATGGATCCCGGCCTTCGCCGGGATGACAATTGTGATTGGGTTGACTGAAGTGGCCCCTTACGTCGGCGACACCGCGCTCTTCAGCGGCGCGGCCTGCGGCGTAGCTCCACCGGTCAGCCTGGCCTTTTCCGTGTTCGGCCAGAGCAGGAGCAGCCCGAGCGCACCGGAGCCGACCATGATCGCGGCGTTGATGGTGAAGCCGGTCATGTAGCCGTCGAGCATGCTGCCGGCGCGCTGGATCACGCTGCCCATCACCAGCGGCGCCACGATGCCCGAAAGCGTATAGAGCGCACCGTAGATCGCGAGAACCGCGCCGCGCTGCGAGGTCGGCGTGAACTCGCCGAGCATGGGCGGGCAGACGACGTAGATCGCGCCGCACAGGCCCGAGCCGACCACGAGCAGGGCGATCTGGAGGCCGGCACCCTGGACGTGCGGCATCATCGCGAGGATCAGGCCGCCGACGATCAGCGGCACGGAGCCGAGCACGCCGCGGGAGATCCGCGAGGTGTAGCCGCGTGCCAGCATCACCTGCGAGATCCAGCCCGTGAGAATGACGATGGTCGCCCCGAACACCCAGGGCAGGATCGAGACGAAGCCCGCCTGAGACTGCGAGAAGCCGAGGCCTTTGACGATGAAGGGCGTGAACCAGGTGAGCCCGAGCGACAGCGCCCAATAGGCGCCGAAGGTCGCGGTCACACAGCCGATGAAGGTGCGCGATGTCAGGAGCTGGAGATAGGGTATTTTCGGTTCGATCACGGCCGATGCGTGGGTGTCCAGCGGGCCTTCCTTGCCGAGTGCGAGCCAGGCGGCGACCCAGATCAGGCCGACGATTCCAAGCGCACCGAACGCATAGTGCCAGGAATGATTGACGATGATCCAGTTCAGCGCCGGGACCGCCAGGATCACGCCAAAGGCCGAACCCTGCGACAGGATTGCGGTCGGCATCGTGCGCTTCTCGTCGGGGAACCATTTGTAGACCGCGTGCATCGCCACCGAGGCCGCCGGGCCTTCGCCGGCGCCGAGCACAATGCGGCAGATCAGGAGTGTGGTGAAAGACACGGTGCCGACCATCGGAAACTGCGTCAGCGCCCAGATCACCGCGAGCGTCAACAGCACCCAGCGGGTCGGTACCTTGTTGACGATGAAGCCGACCACGATCGCCGAGATCGAGAACAGGAAGAAGAACGAGGAGCCGAGCAGGCCGAACTGCTCGGGCTCGAGCTTCAGCTCGGTCATGATCGGAACGCCCGCAAGACCGACGACGATCTTGTCGGCGAAGTTCACCAGCATGAAAAGAAACAGGAGAAATGTAACGGTCCAGGCCCCCTTAGGCGTTTCCTTGGACGTCCCCGTCATCTTGCCCGCCGCGGGCTGCGTTCCCTGAGCGCTCATCATTCTCCCCGTCGTCCCTTTTTGGCACTTTTTTGATGTGGTCCTCTTAGGAGCTAACAACGGCTTCCATACCAACGCAACCCGGCATTTCCGCAGCAAGTGTGCTACGCAGCAATTCCGCTAATTCCGTCCGGCGCCATTCATCGTGCTGAGCATCCGAAACCTCTCCAAGACGTTCTCTTCGGCCGGTGAGCCGGTCCATGTGCTGCGCGGCGTCGATCTCGACCTCAAGGCCGGCGAACGCGTCGCACTGACCGGCGAGTCCGGCAGCGGCAAGAGCACGCTGTTGCACCTGATCGCAGGGCTCGATGCCGCCGATGGCGGCACGATCCGCCTGGAAGACACCGAGGTCACCAAATTGTCCGATGCGGGACGCGCCGGCCTGCGGCGCGACCGGATCGGCCTGGTGTTTCAACAGTACAATCTGATCCCGAGCCTGTCGGTCGGGGATAATCTGGTGTTTCAGGCGCGGATCGCCGGCCGGTACGACGCAGCTTGGTATAAAGAGCTGATCGAGCGCCTCGGGCTTGGCGGCCTGCTCCAGCGTTATCCAGAACAATTATCGGGCGGACAGCAGCAACGGGTCGCGATCGGCCGGGCGCTGGCGACAAAGCCGTCCTTGCTGCTGGCGGACGAGCCGACCGGCAATCTCGACGAGGCCACCGCCGAGGACGTGCTGGCGCTGACGCGCGACCTCGTCACGCGCACCGGCTGCGGCTTTCTGATGGTGACGCACAGCCTGCATCTGGCCGCGACACTCGATCGCCACGTCAATCTGCATGCCGGACGGATCGCATGAGGCGCGCGCTCTGGGTCCTCGCCGTGCTGCTCAGCCATTGGCGGCGCCACAAGATGCAGTTTGCGACGCTCCTGATCGGGCTGATCGCGGCGACGGCGCTGTGGAGCGGTGTGCAGGCGATCAACCAGCAGGCCCGCAGCGCCTATGATCGCGCCGCGGCAACCTTCGGCGGCGCGCGCACGCCGATGCTGGTCGCGCCTGATGCCGCGACCTTTCCGCAGGAATTGTTCGTCAAGCTCCGTCGCGCGGGCTGGCCGGTCTCGCCGATGCTGGAGGGACGGGTCCAGGTCAACGGGCGTTCGGTCCGGCTGCTCGGCATCGAGCCGGTGACGCTGCCGGTCGATGTCGGCAATGCACCTCGGCTCGGCGCCGCCGATCTAAGCAGCTTCGTGGCGCCGCCGGGCCAGACGCTGGTGGCACGGGAAACGCTGACCGATTTGGAGGAGCAGGAGGGCGCGGCACCAGCGATCAGCAACGGCGCAAAACTGCCGCCGCTGCGCGTGCTGCCGCAGCTCGTGCCCGACGTGCTCGTGGTCGATATCGGCGTGGCGCAACGGCTGCTGAACAAGCCGGACCAGATCTCGCGGCTTCTGATCGGCCAGCCGAAGGGCAAGCCTGCGCCATTGGCGAGCGTCGTCGGCGACCGCTTGCAGCGGGTCGAGCCGGATGCGGAGACCGAGCTGGAGCGCCTCACCGACAGCTTTCATCTCAACCTCACCGCGTTCGGCCTGCTGTCGTTCTTCGTCGGTCTTTTCATCGTCAATTCAGCCGTCGGCCTCGCCTTCGAGCAGCGGCTGCCGATGCTGCGCACGCTGCGGGCCTGCGGTGCCTCGGCGCGACTGGTCAACACCGTGCTGGTTGTCGAGCTCGTGGCGCTGTCGCTGATCGCAGGCCTGATCGGGCTTGCCTGCGGCTATTTCATTGCGGCCGCGCTCTTGCCAGACGTCGCAGCATCCCTGCGTGGACTCTATGGCGCGCAGATTCCGGGACAGCTCAGCCTGCGACCCGAATGGTGGCTCGCCGGGATCGGCATCAGCGTTGTGGGCGCGCTGGTGGCCGCGGCGACCAGCCTGATCAAGGCTGTCAGGATGCCGGTGCTGGCGACCGCGCAGCCGCGCGCCTGGCAACAGCGGCAGCGCCGTTGGCTGGTCCTGCAAAGCGGAGCTGCCTGCGCCGTGTTCGCGGTCGCGCTGTTGCTGCTCCAGTACGGGCAATCGCTGATCGCGGGCTTTGGCGTGCTGGCAGCGCTGATGCTCGGCGCCGCGTTGATCCTGCCCGCGTTTCTCGACATCATCCTGCGGACCGGGCAGCGTTTCGCGCGGAGGCCACTTGCGCTGTGGTTCTGGGCGGACAGCCGGCAGCAGCTCTCGGGATTGTCGCTAGCGCTGATGGCGCTGCTGCTCGCGCTCGCCGTCAATGTCGGGGTGTCCACCATGGTGGAAACGTTCAGCCGCACCTTCATCGGCTGGCTCAACGGGCGGCTCGCCGCCGACGTCTACATCAGTGCCTCCGACAATGCGATAGGCGTCACGATCCGCAACTGGCTGAAGGAGCGCCGCGATGTCGAGGCGATCCTGTCGGGCGGACGCGCCGAGACGCAGGTGCAGGGGCAGCCGGTGGAGCTGCTCGGCCTGCCCGATCATGCGCTCTATCGCGAGCGCTGGCCGCTGCTGGAAGCCGCGCCCCGTGCCTGGACACAACTCATACCCGGCAATGCCGCCTTCATCAGCGAGCAGCTGAGCCGCCGCCTCAACGTCCGAGTCGGTGACGTCGTTGACGTCCCGGCGCCGGGCGGCACCTGGGAGCTCGACATCGTCGGCATCTATGCCGACTACGGCAACCCCAAGGGCCAGCTTGCCGTGAACGTCGCGGCGCTGATCCGGCAATTTCCGCAGACGCCGCAGACCCGCATCGGCCTGATCGTCGCGAAGGAGAATATCCCCGGCCTGATCGCGGCGCTGCAGAAGCAGTTTTCGCTGGACGACCGCAGCGTCGCCGACCAGGCGACGGTGAAGGCGGAGTCGATCCGGATCTTCAATCGCACCTTTGCGGTGACGTCGGCGTTGAACGCGTTCACGCTCGGCGTCGCCGGGATCGCGCTCTTGACCAGCCTTCTCACGCTTGCTAACTCGCGCCTGCCGCAGCTCGCGCCGCTCTGGGCGATCGGCATCACGCGACCGCGCCTTGCCGCGATCGAATTGACCAAGACGCTGTCGGTCGCGCTGTTCACGTCACTCATGGCCGTGCCGCTCGGATTGCTGGTGGCGTGGTGCCTGATCGCGATCGTCAACGTGAAGGCGTTCGGCTGGCGGCTGCCGTTCCACGTGTTTCCGCTGCAACTGGTCGAGCTGGTCGCGGTCGCGCTGTTCGCCTCGTTGCTTTCTGCGCTGCTGCCGATGATCCGATTGGCGCGGATGCAGCCGGCGAGCCTCGTCAAGGTGTTTGCCAATGAGCGCTGACAGGATATCGCGGCGCACTCTGTTTGGCGGTGTCGCTGCGCTCGCGCTTGCACGCCGTGCGGGCGCGCAAGGCTACGCGGGGCTCGGCGAGACCGCCGATGGCTTTGCGAAGGTCACACCGGGGAAGACGTTCGCCTTTCCGGATGATCACGGGCCGCATCCGGAGTTTCGGATCGAGTGGTGGTATCTCACGGCGAACCTCATTGATGCCAGCGGAGCGGCGTGCGGCCTGCAATGGACGCTGTTCCGTCAGGCGACGCAGCCGGGGCCGCAGGGCGAGGGCTGGGCCAATCAACAGGTGTGGATGGCCCACGCCGCGGTGACGCGCGCCGACACCCACCGCTTCAACGAGCTGTTTTCCCGCGGTGGTGTGGGCCAGGCCGGCGTCACGGCGAAACCGTTTGCGGCCTGGATCGACGATTGGGCGATGAACGGATCCGAGCGTACCGAGGATCGCACCTTGGCGCCGCTGACGCTGAAGGCCGCTGGCACCGACTTCAGTTACGCGCTGACGTTGGAGGCCGATCGTCCCGTGGTGCTGCAAGGCGATCGCGGCTACAGCCGCAAGTCGGAGCGCGGTCAGGCCTCCTATTATTACAGCCAGCCGTTCTACCGCGCCCGCGGCACGCTCACCATCGACGACAGGCCCGTCGATGTGTCCGGCCAGGCCTGGATGGACCGCGAATGGAGCAGCCAGCCGCTCGACACCGACCAGACCGGCTGGGACTGGCTGTCGCTGCATCTTTCATCCGGCGACAAGCTGATGCTGTACCGGTTGCGGCAGAAGGACGGCCATAATCATCCGTTCGGCAACTGGATCAGCGCCACAGGCGATACGCACATGATTGCGGGTGCCGATATCCAGATGATGCCGAAAGCGACCGCCGAGGTCGCGGGACACAAGCTGCCGGTGGAATGGCAGATCGCAATTCCCTCGCGGTCGTTCTCGATCCTGTGCAAGCCGCTCAATCCAAAGGCGTGGATGGGGACCGGTTTTTCCTATTGGGAAGGACCGATCAGCTTTGCCGGCACGCATGACGGCGTTGGCTATCTCGAGCTGACCGGGTATTGAACCGGGACCTCTTCGAAGGGACTAGCGATGCATCACCTCACCGCGCTCGTAACACTGCTGGCGATCCTGTTCTACTTCTTCACCACCATCAACGTGTCGCGCGCGCGCACCAAAACCGGCGTCAAGGTGCCGGCAATGTCGGGCCATCCGGATTTCGAGCGCGCGTTCCGGATCCAGATGAACACGCTGGAATGGATGCCGATCTTCCTGCCGTCGCTCTGGCTGTTCGCGATTTACATCAATGATGCCGGTGCAGCGGCGATCGGCGCGGTCTGGATCGTCGGCCGCATCGTCTACTTCATCGGCTATTCGAAGGCCGCCGCAAAACGCGGCCCGGGATTTTTTATTCAGGGTATCGCGGCCATTGCGCTGTGGGCGGGGGCGCTGGGAGCGTTGGTGCTGCGGCTGGTGTGAGGGGCGGGTTGCGAAGACTTCCCCGCCGTCGTCCTGGCTTTCGCCAGGACGACATGGAGACCCCTACTTCGTCAGCGGACAGCCGCTCTCCTTGGCCGTGAAGAACGCCTTCTCGCCGGGAACGACCGCGAGCTGCTTGTAATAGTCCCAAGGCTTCTTCGATTCCGAGGGCTTCTTGACCTCGAACAGATACATGTCGTGGACCATGCGGCCGTTCTCGAGCACCTTGCCGCCTTGCGCGAAGTCGTCGTCGACCGGCAGCTCCTTCAGTTTCTTGGCGACCGCATCCGGATCCTTGGTGCCGGCGGCTTTGACCGCCTTGAGATAGCTCAGCGTCGCCGAATAGGTGCCGGCCTGGATCATGTTCGGCATCCGGCCGGTGCGCTTGAGAAAGCGTTCGCCGAGATTGCGGGTGCGGTCGTTGACATCCCAGTAATAGCCCTCGGTCAGCACCAGGCCTTGCGCGGCCTGCAAGCCGAGGCCGTTCACTTCGGCGAGCGTCATCAAGAGGCCCGCGAGCTTCTGGCCACCGGAGACGATGCCGAACTCGGACGCCTGCTTGATCGAATTGGTGGTGTCGAGGCCGGCATTGGCAAGGCCGACGATCTTCGCCTTCGAGCTCTGCGCCTGAAGCAGGAAGGAGGAGAAGTCCGAGGAATTGAGCGGCACGCGCACCGAACCGAGCACCTTGCCGCCATTAGCCGTGACGATCTCGCTGGTGTCCTTTTCCAGCGCGTAGCCAAAGGCGTAGTCCGCGGTGAGGAAGAACCAGCTGTCGCCGCCGGCCTTCGTCAGCGAGCCGCCGGTGCCGACACCGAGCGCGCGGGTGTCATAGGCCCAGTGGAAACCATAGGGCTGGCAGGCATCGCCGGTGAGGCGCGAGGTCGCCGCGCCGACGACGATGTCGATCTTCTTCTTTTCCTTGGAGAGCTCGTGGATCGCGAGCGCGACCGAGGAGGTCGTCAGTTCCGTGATCATGTCGACGTTCTCGACATCGTACCAGCGGCGCGCGATGGAAGTCGCGAGATCCGGCTTGTTCTGGTGGTCGGCGGTGACGAGTTCCACCTTCTGGCCCAGCACCTCGCCGCCGAAATCCTCGATCGCCATCCTGGCGGCCTCGACCGACCATTTGCCGCCGTAATCGGCGTAGACGCCGGACTGGTCGTTGAGGATGCCGATCTTGACGCCTTGCGCAGAGGCCGGCGCGGCCAGCAACAGGGCGGAGGTTGCGACAGCGGCCAAAAGGGTTGATTTCATAGGTTGCTCCCAGCAGTTTTCTGTTTTGAAATCGCGCGGATACTAGTGAAGAACCCCGGCGGTGCCCATCCATTTCGGCCTAGGCCGTTAGTATGGGCGCGGCCATTTTTGATGAATTGCCGTCGTCCTGGACAAGCGAGCGGAGCGAGCGCTGATCCAGGACCCATTACCCCAGGGAGCAGTTTGGCGAAGTCTCGGAGTTAGCAGCTCGCACAGCAACCACTCCCTGGAGTAATGGGTCCTGGCTTTCGCCAGGACGACATTGGAGAGGAATCAGGCCACCGCCCTCGGCTTGCCCTCGTTCTTGCCCTCGGCCAGATTCCTCACCACCACGTAGAAGATCGGCGTGAACAACAGCCCGAACAGGGTGACGCCGATCATGCCGAAGAACACGGCGACGCCGACGGCTTGCCGCATCTCCGAACCGGAGCCGGACGAGATCACCAGCGGCAGCACGCCGAGGATGAAGGCGAAGGACGTCATCAGGATCGGCCGCAGGCGCAGGCGGCAGGCGTCGATCACGGCCTCCAGCCGCGGCTTGCCTTCCTTCTCGATGTCGCGGGCGAACTCGACGATCAGGATCGCGTTCTTCGCCGCCAATCCCACCAGCACGACAAAGCCGATCTGGGTGAGGATGTTGACGTCCTGCCCCATGATGCGCACGCCGATGGTGGCGGCCAGCAGGCACATCGGCACGATCAGGATCACCGCGAACGGCAAGGTCCAGCTGCCATATTGCGCGGCGAGCACGAGATAGACGAACAGCACGCAGATCGGGAACACGTACAGACCCGCATTGCCGCCCGTGATCTGCTGGTAGGACAGATCGGTCCATTCGAAAGTGAAGCCGCTCGGCAGGGTGTCGTCGGCGAGCTTCTTGATCGCGTTGAGCGCGGTGGTCGAGCTGGTGCCCGGCGCCGGCTCGCCCTGCAGTTCGGACGCCGCATAGAGATTGTAGCGCGCGACGCGGTCGGGGCCCGAGACGTCCCTGAACTCGACCACGCTGCCCAGCATCACCATGTCGCCGGAGGCGTTTCGCGTGCGCAGGCGCGAGAGGTCGCTTGGTTCTTTGCGGAACGGAAAGTCCGCCTGCGCGGTGACGTGATAGGTGCGGCCGAACAGGTTGAAGTCGTTGACATAGGTCGATCCGAAATAGGTCTGGATCGTGTCGTTGATGCCGGCGATGGGAACGCCGAGCTTCTGCGCCTTGGTGCGGTCGATGTCGACGAAGAGCTGCGGCGTATTTGCCGAGAACGGCGAGAACACCGTCGGAGCTAGCAGCGAGGGCGATTTGCGCGCCGCGGCGACGAGCTCGTCGGTGGCCGAGGCGAGTAGCTCAGGCCCGCGGCCCTGGCGGTCCTGGATGCGGATGGTGAAGCCGCCACCGGTGCCGATGCCGGGCACGGCCGGCGGCGGAATCACGATGATGAAGGCACCCTGAATCGCGGCCAGGCGTTTGCGCAGCTCGGCCGTGATGGCGTTCGCAGTCAGCCCCTTCTTGATCCGCACCTCGGGCTCGTCGAAAACAGGGAACAGCGCCGCAGCATTGCCAGCTTGCGTGCGCGTCGCGCCGGAGAAGCCTGCGAAAGCGGCGACGCGGACGATACCGGGCGTATCCAGCGAGATCCGTTCGATCTCGCGCACGACCTCGGTGGTACGCGCCAGCGAGGCCGCACCCGGCAATTGCACGGAGATGATGACATAGCCGCGGTCCTGCGCCGGAATGAAGCCTTGCGACGTGGTGGCGATCAGCCAGCCGGCGCTGCCGATCAGCACGACGTAGATCAGGATCATCACCACCGAATGCCGGATCACGAAATTGGCGAGGCCGGCGTAGCCATGCGCGAGACGGTCGAAGACGCGGTTAAAGACGCCTGTGAAAGCATTCCAGCCGCGTGCGACAAGGTTCCAGCGCGCCGGCGGCCGCTTCTCCTCGTGCGGGACGAGGAGAAGCGAGGCCAGCGCCGGCGACAGCGTCAATGAGCAGAAGCAGGAGATTGCCGTCGCGACCGCAATGGTGACGGCGAATTGCTGAAAGAATTGCCCGGATATGCCGCCCAGAAACGCAGTCGGGACGAACACCGCGCACAGCACCAGCGCGATCGACACCAGTGCTCCGCCCACCTCCTCCATGGTCTTCAGCGCGGCATCGCGCCGGCTCATGCCGTGCTCGAGATGCCGCTCGACATTCTCGACCACGACGATGGCGTCGTCGACCACGATGCCGACGGCGAGAACGAGCCCGAACAGCGTGAGATTGTTGATGGAGAAGCCGAGCGCCGCCATCACCGCGAAAGTGCCGACCAGCGACACCGGGATCGCGATGATCGGAATGATCGCGGGCCGCCACCCTTGCAGGAACACCAGAACCACGATGACCACGAGCAACATGGCCTCGTAGATGGTCTTGATCAGCTCATGGACGGACTGCGCGATGAACTCGGTCGGGTTGTAGCCGATATTGAAGTCGAGGCCTTTCGGAAAGCTCTCCTTCAGCTTCGTCATCGTGTCCGAAATGTTCTTCGCGGTCGCGAGCGCGTTCGATCCCGGCCGTTGCGTCACCAGCATGGCGACCGCCGACTTGCGCAGCAGGAAGCTGTTGGTGGAGTACGCGAGAGCACCGAGCTCGATACGGGCGACGTCACGCAGGCGCACCGTGCGGCCGTCGGAGCCGGCCTTGATCAGGATATCCTCGAACTGCTTCTGGTCTTTCAATCGCCCGGTAAAGGTGAGGTTCGGCTGGAAAGCGCGGTCGGCGATCGGCGGTTCGGCGATCTGGCCGCCCGCGATCTGCACGTTCTGCGCACGGATCGCGGCGAGCACTTCGGCCGACGTCAAGCCGAGATTGGCGATCCGGTCAGGATCGAGCCATAGCCGCATCGAATAGTCGCGTGCGCCGAAGATCTGGATGTCGCCGACGCCGTCGATGCGCAGCAGCTGGTCGCGGACCTGAAGCAGCGCGTAGTTGGAGATGTAGAGCTGGTCGAACGTGTCGTCCGGCGACAGCATGAACACGACCATCAGGATGTCGGGCGAGTTCTTGCGCGTGGTGACGCCGTTGCGCTGAACCTCTTCAGGCAAACGCGGCTGCGCGATCGCGACGCGGTTCTGCACCAGCACCTGGGCCTTGTCGAGATCGGTGCCGAGCTTGAAAGTGACGGTGATGGTGAGCTGGCCGTTCGAGGTCGCCTGGCTGTAGAGATACAGCATGTCCTCGACGCCGTTGATCTCCTGCTCGATGGGAGCTGCAACCGTGTCGGACACGGTCTGCGCGGAGGCGCCGGGATATTGCGTGGTGACGACGACGGTCGGCGGCACCACTTGCGGATATTCGGAGACCGGCAGCGTGGTGTACGCGAGCGCGCCGACGATCAGCAGCACGATCGACAGCACCATCGCGAGAATGGGCTGGTTAATGGAGAGGCGGCCAAGGTTCATGACTTGTCACCGGGCTTGCCACCGGCCGGCGCTGGCGCAGTCTGCGGGGCGACCTTGGCGCCGACACGGGCGCGCTGGATGCCGTTGACGATGACGCGATCCTCAGCCTTCAATCCCTCGCGGATCACGCGCAAGCCGTCATCGAGCGGCCCTAGCGTCACGGGACGCGCCTCGACGGTGTCGTCCGGCTTCACCACGAACACGATCTTGCGCGACTGGTCGGTCGCGACCGCGACGTCGGGAATCAGCAGCGCCTCATAGGGCGCGCTGCCGATCAGGCGGACGCGACCGAACTGGCCCGGCAGGATCGACAGATCGGTGTTCTTGATCACGGCGCGGCTGCGCAACGTGCCGGTGGAGACATCGAGGCGGTTGTCGAGGAAATTGATGCTGCCTTCACGGGATGGTTTCGTCTCGCCGGCGAGCGTCACCTGCACCGGGTTCGCCGTATCGCGCGAGCTCGGGCGGCGGCCTTCGAACCACAGCTTGCTGTATTTGATGAAGGTCGCCTCATCCATGTCGAAATAGATATAGATCGGGTCGAGCGTCACGATCGAGGTGAGCAGCGTCGACGTTCCGGTATCGCTGCCCTGCACGAGATTGCCAGGGCTGACGAGATGGCGGCTGACGCGGCCGGTCAGCGGCGCCGTCACATGCGTGAATTCGATATTGAGCTTGGCGACTTTGAGCGCACCCTCGGCCTGTGTTTCGGCAGCGTGCGCGGCCTGCAAGGCCTGACGGCGCTGATCGACCACCTGCTCGGAGACGGCGCTGGTCTGCACCAGGCTCAAACCGCGATCGAGCTCCCGCTTTGCAAGCTCCACCTTGGCGCGCGCATCGGAAAGCTGCCCCTCCGCCTGCGTGGCTACCGCCTCGAACGGACGTGGGTCGATGACATAGAGCAGATCGCCCTGACGCACGATGGCGCCATCCTGGAATTCGACAGAGTTGACGAACCCGCCGACGCGCGGGCGGACCTGCACCTCCTCCATGGCCTCGAAGCGGCCGGTGAACTCGTCCCAATCGGTGACGGTGCGCTTGACCGGCTGGGCGACGGTCACCGGCGCGGGCGGCGGCGCAGCCGCTTGCGGGGTCGGCTGGCCACAGCCCGCAAGACCGAATGCCGCGGCGAGAAGCCCCGCGATCACGCGAGGTCGAGGCGAAACGAAATCGTGCCTTTTGACAAACTGCTCGCTTCCGTCCGGTCCGTTCATCCCAGGTCCTCGCATAAAAACCGCGGAAATAGCAGGGTACGCCTGTACCCGCGGGCGCCACAAGATGGGTCGCAATGATGAACTCTTCAAGACCTCCGCACGCGCAATGCTCGGAGGCATGCCCTGGCCGGATGACGGGTTGACAGGGCTTGTTTGCCTCTCCCCGCAAGAACGGGGAGAGGCAGGATGAGAGTGCGCCAGCGTCTTCGCGCATGACGAATGCCGCCAGCGCGGTTAGACTACCCCCCACAAAAACAAGTCGAATTGTCCGGGGAGGACAGGCGTGCACCAGGGACGTGTCGTTTACGGCGCGATCGAGGAAGTCGTGTTCGGCCACCCCGCGGCCGAAGCCGTGGTCGCGCAGATGGACCGGCTGGGGACGCGCCGCGCCTTCCTGATGGTCTCGGGGACGCTCAACCGCCAGACCGACGAAATTGCCAAGATCAAACAGGCCCTGGGCACAAATTGCGCGGGCGTCTTCGACGCCATGCCGGCGCACACACCGCGCGAGGCGGTGATCGCCGCGACCAATGCGGCGCGCGAAGCGGGCGCCGACCTGATCGTCACCGTGGGCGGCGGCTCGATCACCGACGGGGCCAAGGCGGTGCAGCTCTGCCTTGCCAACGGCATCGACGATGTCGACGGCATCGAGCGTATCCGCGTGCACAAGGGCGTCGCGCCCGAGATGAATGCGCCGACCGTGCGTCAGATCAGCGTCCCGACCACGATCGCCGGCGGCGAGTTCAGCTCGATCGCAGGCGTTACCGACCGCACCGCCCGCGTGAAGCAGATGCTACGGCATCCGCTCAGCGTTCCGCGCGCGACCATCCTTGATCCCGCCATCACCGTGCACACGCCGGAATGGCTGTTCCTCTCGACCGGCATCCGCGCCATCGATCATTGCGTCGAGGCGATCTGCTCGCGCGAGACGCACCCCTATGCCGACGCGCAGTCGGTGAAGGGCCTCGCGATGCTCGCCGACGCGCTGCCGCGGGTGAAGGCTGATCCTGCTGACCTCGACGCGCGCATGGATGCGCAGATCGGCACCTGGCTGTCGATGGGCGCGCTTGCCGCCGGCGTGCCGATGGGCGCGAGCCACGGCATCGGTTACGTGCTGGGCGCGACCTTCGACGTACCGCATGGCTACACCTCCTGCGTCATGCTGCCGGCCGTGATGCGCTGGAATGCGCCCGACAATGCCGAGCGCCAGATGATCGTCGCGGCCGCGATGGGCTTTCCCGGTCACAAGGCGGCCGACGTGCTCGATGCCTTCATCCGCTCGCTCGGCATGCCGCGCAGCCTCGCCGATGTGCAGGTCTCGCCGGAGCATTTCGACGCCATCGCGGACGCTGCGATGCGCACGAACTGGATCCCGCGCAACCCGCGCAAGATCGACGGCCCCGCGCAGGTGCGCGAAATCCTGCTTCTTGCCGCATGATCTAAAGCCGGAGGACCGATGTACCCAGGTCAGCATGCCCGCCTGCGCCCGCTCCAGCCCGCCTTTATCATGGCGGTAACAGGCGAGGCCGTCACCTATCGTGAGCTAGATGCGCGCAGCAACCGGCTCGCGCACCTGTTCCGCAAGCACGGCTTGAAGCGGCTCGACCACTACTCGATCTTCATGGAGAACAATTCGCGCTACCTCGAAGCCTGCGGCGCGGGCGAGCGCTCCGGGCTCTACTACACCTGCATCAACTCGTTCCTGACGCCGGGCGAGCTCGCTTATCTCCTGGTCAACAGCCAGTCGAAAATCCTGATCACGTCGGTTGCGAAGCTTGAGATCGCGCGCGAAGCGATCAAGGTCTGTCCCGACATCAAACTGTGCATCGTCGCCGACGGCCCCGGCGAGAGCGAGCGCATCGTCGGTCTCACCGAGGTGACCGCCGACCTGCCGAAGACGCCGATCCCGGACGAATGGCTCGGCACCGCCATGCTGTATTCGTCGGGCACGACCGGACGGCCAAAAGGGATTCTGCGACCCCTTCCGGAGGAGCCGCCAAAGCACAATCTGCCGTTGTTCGATTTCCTGACCAAGCTTTGGCAATACCGCGAGGGCATGATCTACCTCTCGCCGGCTCCGCTCTATCATTCGGCGCCGCAGGCCGCCGTGAACCTCACGATCCGGATGGGCGGCACCGTCATCATCATGGAAAATTTCGATCCCGAGCGGTACCTCCAGCTGGTCGAGCGGTGGGGTATCACTCATACCCAGTTGGTGCCGACGATGTTCTCGCGCATGCTCAAGCTGCCGGAGGCGGTGCGCACGCGCTATGACCTGTCGTCGCTCGAAATCGCGATCCACGCCGCCGCCCCCTGCCCGGCCCTGGTGAAGGACGACATGATCAAATGGTGGGGACCGATCATCCACGAATATTACGGCGCGACCGAAGGCCTCGGCTTCACCGCCTGCGACAGCGCTGAATGGCTGACCCATCGCGGCACCGTCGGCAAGGTGCTGCTCGGCGAGCTCCACATTCTCGACGAGACCATGAAACCGTGCCCCACCGGCACGCCAGGACAGGTCTGGTTCAAGACGGCCTCGCCTTTTGAATATTTCAACGACCCGGAGAAGACCAAGGAGGCGCGATCGGCCGACGGCAGCATGAGCACGGTCGGCGATGTCGGCTATGTCGACGAGGACCGCTTCCTTCATCTAACAGACCGGGCGACCTTCATGATCATCTCCGGCGGCGTGAACATCTATCCGCAGGAGTGCGAGAATCTGTTGATCACCCATCCAAAGGTTGCGGACGCCGCGGTGTTCGGCGTGCCCAATCCCGACCTCGGCGAAGAGGTGAAGGCGGTGGTGCAGCCGATGCCCGGCATCGTGCCGGACGAGGCGCTCGCCGAAGAGCTGATCGCGTTCTGCGGAGCATCGCTGTCGCGGCAAAAGGTGCCGCGCTCGGTCGATTTCGAAAAGGAGTTGCCGCGGCTCCCGACAGGGAAGCTGTACAAGCGGCTGCTGCGGGACCGCTATTGGGGGAACAAGGCGTCGAGGATCGTGTGAAGTCGCAGCTGTCGTCCTGGCGAACGCCAGGACCCATACCGCGTGATCTCACGAGTAGAGAAGGTAGCAATACCGAACGACCAATCTTCGCCAAACACCTCCCTGGGGGTAATGGGTCCTGGCGTTCGCCAGGACGACGCGGGAGGGACGTCTCTCAATTTATGAGAGAAATCCCCTGCGGCCTTGCGTCATCCGAATTGCCGAGAGGCCGCCCGTCCTTGCCGGTTGCCTCCCCGCACACGCGTCGCTATCGTCCACTCAAGCAGGCCGCAAGGCTGCAAAAGGCTAATGTCCAGGGAGGACGAGGATGCGGAGCGTACGAGCGCTCGCCGCGACGGCGGCGCTATCTTTGCTTGCGTTTTCGACCATTGCACTCGCCGGCGAGCCCAAGCAGGGCGGCATTTTGCGGATGTACCACCGCGACAGTCCCGGCAACGCCTCGATCCACGAAGGCGCGACCTACTCGCTCAATGTTCCCTTCATGCCGGTGTTCAACAACCTCGTCATCTACAAGCAGGACGTGGCGCAGAACAGCATGGACACGATCGTGCCCGAGCTCGCCGAGAGCTGGGCCTGGGTCAACGACAACAAGACACTGACCTTCAAGCTGCGCCAGGGCGTGAAGTGGCACGACGGCAAGCCGTTCACCTCGGCGGACGTCAAATGCACCTTCGACATGCTGATGGGCAAGTCGCAGCAGAAGTTCCGGCAGAACCCGCGCAAGAGCTGGTACGAACAGGTCAACGATGTCTCCACCAACGGCGATCTCGAGGTCTCCTTCAACCTGAAGCGGCCGCAGCCTTCGCTAATTGCACTGCTCGCCTCGGGCTACACGCCGGTCTATCCCTGCCACGTCTCACCCGGCGACATGCGCACGCACCCGATCGGCACGGGCCCGTTCAAGTTCGTCGAGTTCAAGGCCAATGAATCGATCAAGCTGACTCGCAATCCCGATTATTGGCGCAAGGGGCGGCCCTATCTCGACGGCATCGAGTTTACCATCATCCCGAACCGCTCGACCGCCATTCTCGCCTTCGTCGCCGGCAAGTTCGACATGGCCTTCCCGACCGAGGTGAGCATCCCGCTCCTCAAGGACGTCAAATCGCAGGCGCCGAACGCGGTCTGCGTGGTCGAGCCCAACAATGTCGCGACCAACATCATCGTCAATTCGTCCGCGCCGCCGTTCGACAATATCGACATCCGCCGCGCCATGGCGCTGTCGCTCGACCGCAAGGCCTTCATCTCGATCTTGTTCGAGGGTCAGGGCGACATCGGCGGCACCCTGCTGCCGCCGCCGAACGGGCTGTGGGGCATGCCGAAAGAGATGCTCGAGACCATTCCGGGCTACGGCCCCGACATCAACGCCAACCGCGAGGAAGCAAAAAAGCTGATGCAGAAGGCCGGTTATGGACCGGACAAGCATCTCGCGGTCAAGGTCTCGACCCGCAACATCCCGGTCTATCGCGACCCCGCGGTGATCCTGATCGACCAGCTCAAGAGTATCTATATCGACGGCGAGCTCGACGTGGTCGAGACCGCGAACTGGTTCCCGAAGATCGCGCGCAAGGACTACATGCTCGGGCTCAATTTGACCGGCAATGCCGTCGACGATCCTGACCAGTCCTTCTACGAGAACTATTCCTGCGGCTCCGAGCGCAACTACACCAATTACTGCAACAAGGAGATCGAGAAGCTGTTCGACGTGCAGTCCCAGGAGACCGACGTCAGCAAGCGCAAGAAGCTGGTGTGGGACATCGACAAGAAGTTGCAGGAGGACGTCGCCCGCCCGATCATCTTCCACGCACGGACCGGCAGCTGCTGGCAGCCTTACGTCAAGGGCGTGACGGTGATGTCGAACAGCTCGTATAATGGATATCGGTACGAGGATGTCTGGATGGACAAGTAGCGCGGGCGGCTGACGGGTTCGACGGGAGGCGATGCATGTTTGCCTATTTGGTGCGGCGCCTGTTTTTGATGCTCGTGACCCTGTTCGGGATCTCGGTCGTCATCTTCTTCCTGCTGCGTATCGTTCCCGGGAATATCGTCGACATCCTGTTTGCCGCGGCCGGCTATGTCGATCCCGCCGATAAGGCCAATCTGGAAAAAGAGCTCGGCATCGACCAGCCGCTGGTGGTGCAATATTGGCACTGGATCAGCGGCTTTCTGCGCGGCGATTTCGGCTACTCCTACGTCTCCGAGAAGCCGGCGCTCCAGGAGATCCTGCCACGGATTCCGATCACGGCACGGCTCGCCGGCCTGGCGCTGCTGTTCTCGGCCTCGATCGGCATTCCCCTGGGCGTGATCAGCGCGGTGAAGCAGGGAACGAGGCTCGATTACGCGTTGCGTGTGGTGAGCCTCAGCGGATTGTCGCTGCCTTCGTTTTGGCTGGGCCTGCTCATCCTCACCGCCTCGGTGGCGATGTTCAACCAGATGCCGATCTTCAATCCGAATCCGGCGACCTGGCTGGAAGCGTTTGCGACCTATGCCGTGCCCGCCGCCGCAGTCGGCTTCCGCAGCGCGGCGCTGACCATGCGCATCACGCGATCCTCGATGCTGGAGGTGCTGCGGCAGGACTATATCCGCACCGCGCGTGCCAAGGGCGCATCGGACGCCGCCGTGAACTATCAGCATGCGCTGAAGAATGCGATTTTGCCCGTCATCACTGTGATCGGCATCGAGGCGGCGTTCCTGATCGGCGGCCTCATCGTTACCGAAACCGTGTTCAACATCCCCGGCGTCGCGCGCTTCCTGGTCGAGGCGATTCGCTGGCGCGATTATCCGATCGTGCAGAACCTGGTGATGCTGATTGCCATCGTCGTGGTGAGCGCGAACTTCATCGTCGACATGCTGTACGCCGTGTTCGACCCGCGCATCAGGTACACGGATTAGCCCGATGACCATCACTCACACTACGCTCACGCGTTCCTTCACCTCTGCCCGCTTGCGGGGAGAGGTCGGATTGCGCAGCAATCCGGGTGAGGGGGAGCTTCCGCGAGTCCAACTGCCACCTTCCCCGCGGAGAGCCCCCCTCACCCCGACCCTCTCCCCGCACGCGGGGAGAGGGGGAAGGTAGACCTATGGCCGCGATCGACTATGACGTTGAACTGAGGCGCGCCGGGGCGCACGCGACCGTCGGCTGGCGGCGTGTGCTGTTTTTGGCGCAGCGGCATGTGCTGGGCGCGGCCGGGCTCGTCATCATGACCCTGTTCGTGTTCACCGCGATCTTCGCCGACTTCATCGCGCGTTACGATCCGCTGACGATCGACGCCGCCCGGGCACTGGCGCGCCCAAGCCTGGCACACTGGATGGGGACGGATTCCTTCGGCCGCGATGTCTTCAGCCGCATCATTCATGGCGCGCGGATCTCGCTCGCGGTCGGCATCGGCTCGACGGCGCTCGGCGGCTCGATCGGCGTGATCGTGGGCCTCACCTCCGGTTATCTCTCCGGTTGGGTCGATCTCGTGTTCCAGCGCGTCTCCGATGTCCTGCAGGCGCTGCCGCTGCTGGTGCTCGCCCTGATCATGACCGCGGCGCTTGGGCCGTCCTTGCCGAACGTCATTATTGCGATCGCCATTCCGCTGATTCCGACTGTCTCGCGCGTCATCCGCGCCAACACGCTGGCGCTGCGCGAGCTGCCATTCATCGAGGCGGCCAAGTCGATCGGCATGAGCGAGGTACGCATTGCGCTCCGCCACGTGCTGCCGAACACGCTGGCGCCGCTGATCGTGCTTGCGACCGCCCAGCTCGGCTCGACCATCCTCACCGAAGCCTCGCTCTCGTTCCTCGGCCTCGGCATACCCGAGCCGTACCCGTCGTGGGGCCGCATGCTCTCTGAATCCGCCGCCGAATATGTCCGCACCGCGCCCTGGCTGGTGATCTTCCCGGGCATCGCCATCAGTCTCGCGGTGTTCGGCGCCAATCTGTTCGGCGACGCCTTGCGCGACATCCTCGATCCACGGCAGCGCGGCTGATGGCTGACAAATCCGATCTCGTGCTCGAGGCGAAGAACCTGAAGACGGTGTTCTTCACCAACTCCGGCCTGTTTAGGGCGGTCGATGATGTGTCCTTCACGGTGAAGCGCGGCGAGACGCTGGCGATCGTCGGCGAATCCGGCTGCGGCAAGAGCGTCACTGCGCTGTCGCTGATGCGGCTGGTGCCGGATCCGCCCGGCCGCATCGTCGGCGGCTCCGTCACGCTTGAAGGCACTGATCTTCTGACGCTGGACGAAGCAGAGATGCGCGCCGTCAGGGGCAACCGCATCTCGATGATCTTCCAGGAACCGATGACCTCGCTCAATCCGGTGATGCGGATCGGGGACCAGATCGTCGAGGCCGTGCGGCTGCACCGGAACATGTCGAGTAAAGAGGCGCGGGACATCGCGATCGAGATGCTGCGCCTGGTGCGCATCCCCGAACCGGCTCGGCGCGCGCGGGAATATCCGCATCAACTGTCCGGCGGTATGCGCCAGCGCGCCATGATTGCGATGGCGCTGGCGTGCCGGCCGGCGCTGCTGATCGCGGACGAGCCCACGACCGCGCTCGACGTCACCATCCAGGCGCAGATCCTGGCGCTGATCCTGGACCTGCAGAAAGAGCTCGGTACCGGGCTCGTGCTGATCACGCATGATCTCGGTGTCGTCGCGCAGACCGCCCAGCGCGTCATCGTGATGTATGCGGGACGGAAGGTCGAGGAAGCGAGCGTCGAGGCGCTGTTCGCCGCGCCGAAGCATCCCTACACGCGTGGATTGATGGCCTCGATCCCGGCGGTGCCGGCGCCGGGCGTCGTCGCGCCGGCGCGGCTGAACGAAATTCCAGGCACGGTGCCGTCGCTGGTGCGGCTGCCCAAGGGCTGTGCGTTTGCGCCACGCTGCAAGCTCGCGGTCAAGCGTTGTGAAGCCGAATATCCGCCGCTCGTCGATTGGGGCGGCGGCCATCTCGCCGCATGCTGGCGCGCGGCCGAAATTGCGGAGGTGGCATGACCGAGGCGCTGCTCGAAGTCACCGATCTCAAGAAGCACTATCCGGTGCGCGCCGGTGTGTTGCGCCGACAAATCGGCACAGTGCATGCAGTCGACGGCGTCTCGTTTTCGGTGGGCGTCGGAGAGACGCTGGGCCTCGTCGGCGAATCCGGCTGCGGCAAGTCGACGGTGGCGCGCAGCGTGCTGCGGCTGGTCGAGCCGACCTCGGGCCAGATCCATCTCGAAGGCGAAGACATCACGCATCTCTCCAAGTCCGAGCTGCGCCCACATCGTCGTTCGATGCAGATCGTGTTCCAGGATCCGTTCGCCTCGCTCAACCCACGGATGACTGCCGGAGACATCGTGGGCGAGCCGCTGTTCGTGCACGGGCTCGCGACCGGCAAAGCGCTGGAGGCGCGTACCGCAAACCTGTTCGAGCAGGTCGGCCTGCGGCCCGACCAGATGCGCAACTTCCCGCACCAATTCTCCGGCGGCCAGCGCCAACGCATCTGCATCGCCCGCGCGCTGGCGCTGGGGCCGCGGCTGATCGTCTGCGACGAGCCGGTCTCCGCGCTCGACGTCTCGATCCAGGCGCAGGTGATCAACCTCCTGATTGACCTGCAACGCGAGCACGGCTTCTCCTACCTCTTCATCGCGCATGATCTCGCGGTGGTCGCCCATATCAGTCACCGCGTCGCCGTGATGTATCTCGGCCGCATCGTCGAGATCGCCGACAAGGACGAGCTGTTTGCAAATCCGCGCCATCCCTACACGCAGGCCCTGCTCGCCTCGGTGCCGGTTGCGAACCCGCTTGCGAAGAAGCTCGCGCCGCTGGTCGACGGCGACGTGCCAAGCCCGGTCGATCCGCCGCCGGGGTGCGCGTTTCATACTCGCTGCCGGTTTGCGATGGACCGATGCAGGACGGAGCGGCCGGCGTTGGTGGAGGCGAACGACGGGCACCAGGTGGCGTGTTTGCTCAATGACGGGACGGGGCGGAGCCAATAGCTCCGCTGTCGTCCCGGCGAAGGCCGGGACCCATAACCACAGGATCGTGTTTGGCGAAGACTCGGAGTTACCTGCTCGGCCTGTAACCGCTGCCTAGGAGTATGGGTCCCGGCCTTCGCCGGGACGACGGGTTGAGTTCGGGGTGCGCTACCCAGCCCCGATCTCGGCCACGATCCGGCCCGTCGTCACCTGCTCGCCCTCGGCGACGTCGATCGCGGCGACGACGCCGTCGATGCCGGCCTTGTGGACGTGCTCCATCTTCATCGCTTCCAGGGTCATCACCGGCTGGCCGGCACTGACGCGGTCGCCCGGCTTGACCAGGACGGCAACGACGCGGCCGTTCATGGCGGCGCGAACCTTGCCGTCGCCGCCGTTGCTTGCGGCGGCCTTCGGCGCGGCGAGCGTGAGGTCGGTCGCCGCGAGCGGGATGCCGCGGCGCTGGAGGTGGAGCCGGTCGCCATCGCGCAGGAATTTTGCACTGTCCATGACGCCGTCATGGCGGAAGCGGATCACGTCGGGATCGAGCTGATCGATCTCGAACTTGTCTTGCTGGCCGTCGCTGGCGACGATGTAGCTGCCATCGCGCTCGCGCGTGACTTCGAGCTCATACGCCTGGCCTGCGATCTCGATCTTCGCCGGTAGCGGGAACGTTGCCGCGAGGCTCCGTCCGCGGCGCCACGACGGTGCCTGCGGGTTCGTGACATAGAGCAGCAGGCCGGCCAAAGCCATATCGAATGCAGCGTCCGCGCGCGGCGCCAGCAACTCGTCGCGATGCGCACCAATGAACGCCGTCGTCGCTTCACCCTTGGCAAAGCCGGGATGACGCAGGCACGACATCAAGAACGCCTGATTGGTGGTCACGCCGAAAGCGGTGAGCTGTTCGAGGCCGACGATCAGCCGCCCCCTCGCCTCCTCGCGTGTCGCGCCATGGCTGATCACCTTGGCGATCATGGAATCGTAGAACGGCGGAATCTCGGAGCCCGATTGCAGCGCATGCTCGACGCGGATGCCATCCGGCACCTGCCAGCGCGCCATGCGCCCGGACTGCGGCATGAAATCCTGCGCGGCATCCTCGGAGCACAGCCGCACCTCGATGGCGTGGCCTGTGAAGCGAATGTCCTGCTGCTTGACCGGCAGCGGCTCGCCGCGCGCGACCCGCAGCTGCAATTCGACGAGATCGAGCCCGGTGATGGCCTCGGTGACGGGATGCTCGACCTGGAGGCGCGTGTTCATTTCCATGAAGTAGAATTCGCCGCTCGCATCGAGCAGAAATTCGAGCGTGCCGGCGCCCTCGTAGCGCAGCGCCTTCACCGCGGCGACCGCGACGTCGCCGATCTTCACGCGCAGTTCCGGCGTCACTGCGGGCGACGGTGCCTCCTCGATCAGCTTCTGGTGGCGCCGCTGCACCGAGCAATCGCGTTCGCCGAGATGGATGGCGTTGCCATGGCTGTCGCCGAACACCTGAATTTCAATGTGACGGGGATTCTGGATGGCGCGTTCGAGGATCACCGTCGGATCGCCAAACGCCGCCTTCGCCTCGGACCGCGCGCTACGCAGTGCATCTGGAAACGACGCCGCGTCCGTCACGAGCCGCATGCCGCGTCCACCGCCACCGGCGACCGCCTTGATCATCACGGGAAAGCCGATCTCTCTCGCCTCCGCGAGCATGACCTCATCGCCCTGATCGGCGCCCTGATAGCCGGGCACGACGGGCACGCCTGCCTTTTTCATGATCTCCTTGGCGCCGGCCTTGTTGCCCATCGACTCGATCGCCTGGGGCGACGGGCCGATGAAGACGAGCCCAGCATCCTTGCAGGCCTGTGCAAACTCCTCGTTCTCGGCGAGGAAGCCATAGCCGGGATGAACGGCATCCGCGCCGCTGGCCTTTGCGGCCGCAATGATCGCGGGAATGTTGAGGTAGGATTGCGCCGGCAGCGGCTCGCCGATGCGCACGGCCTGGTCGGCGTGTTGCACATGAAGCGCGTCGCGATCCGCATCCGAATAGACCGCGACGACACCGAGGCCGAGCTTCCGCGCACTGCGCATCACGCGCAACGCGATCTCGCCGCGATTGGCAATCAAGACCTTGAAGAACGGCCGGTGCTGCGTTGATCCGTTCCTCATGGGCGAGCCACCGAAAACTGCATGCGCTGGGGCGTGCGCGCATCGCCCTCGCGGCAAATCGCGAGCACTTCCGACAGCAGCGCGCGGGTGTCGCGCGGATCGATCACGCCGTCGTCGAGCACGCGCGCGCTGGTCGAGAACACGTCCATCTGGCCGTCGAACACGCCGATGATCTGCGCCTTCATGGCCTCGAGCTTTTCTTTCTCCACCGGCTTGCCGCGGCGGGCTGCTGCGGCTTCGGTGACGATCGCCATGGTCTCGGCGGCCTGCTCACCGCCCATCACGGCAGTCTTGGCATTGGGCCAGGAGAAGCAGAAGCGCGGATGGAAGCCGCGCCCGCACATGCCGTAATTGCCGGCGCCGAACGAGGCGCCGCAATAGATGGTGATCTGCGGCACATTCGCCGACGTCACCGCCTGGATCATCTTGGAGCCGTGCTTGATCATGCCGGCTTCTTCGTAAGCTTTGCCCACCATGTAGCCGGTGGTGTTGTTCAGATACAGCAATGGCGTGCGGGTCTGGCAGCACGCCTGGATGAAATGCGTCGCCTTGTTGGCACCCGCCGGATCGAGCGGACCGTTGTTGGTGATGATGCCGATCGCCTGGCCCTCGATGCGGGCATGGCCGCAGACGGTGGCCGGGCCGTAATTCGGCGCCATCTCGGTGAAATCGGAATCGTCGACTATACGTGCGATGACCTGCTTCATGTCTACGGCGCGCTTGTGGTCCATCGGCATGATGCCGAGCAGCTCGTCCTGGTCGTAGCGTGGCGGCTTGTATTGCGCAGCTCCCTTGTCCGGCCGCTCCCATTCCAGCGCCGCCATGATCTCGCGCGCGATGCGCAGGGCGTCGCGGTCGTCCTCGGCGAGATAGTCGCCAAGTCCCGACACCTGCGTGTGCATCTCGGCGCCGCCAAGCTCCTCCTCGGTCGCGATCTCGCCGGTGGCGGCCTTCAGCAGCGGCGGCCCGGCAAGGAAGGCGCGGGTGCGGCCGCGGACCATGACGATGTAGTCGGACAGGCCGGTCTGATAGGCGCCGCCCGCCGTGGACGAACCGTGCGTGACGGTGACGACAGGCAGGCCCGCTGCCGAGAGCCGCGCAAGATTGCGAAAGATGTTGCCGCCACGGACAAAGTCCTCGACGCGGTAACGCAGGAGATTGGCGCCGGCGCTTTCGACCAGCTGGACGTAAGGCAGCTTGTTCTCCAGCGCGAGCTCCTGCACGCGTATCGTTTTATCTAGTCCGTAAGGCTGAAGCGCGCCGGCATCGATGCCGGAATCGTTCGCGCTGATCATGCATCGGATGCCCGAAACGAAGCCGATGCCGGCGATGACGCCGCCGCCGGGCACGCTTTTGTCCGGATCCGATACGTCGAACATGAAGCCGGCGAGCGTGGACAGCTCGATGAAGGGCGCGCCGGGATCGAGCACCAGCGCGACGCGTTCGCGCGGCAGTAGCTGGCCGCGCTTGTGGAAGCGGTCTTTCGCCGCCGCCGACGCCGCACGCGTGCGCTCTTCCAGCGCGCGCATGCGGTCGATCAGGCCAAGCATGCCGTCGCGATTGGCGCGGTAGGCGAGGCTGCCGGGGGAAACTGTGTTTTCGAGAATGGACATTATTATTTCCTACCCGTCATTGCGAGGAGCGGAGCGACGAAGCAATCCAGACTGCCTCAACGGAAAGATTCTGGATTGCTTCGCTTCGCTTCGCTCGCAATGACGGCTGGGGCTAAATTCAGCGATTCGTCCCAAAAATCTTCCGCGCTTCCGCCGGGCTCGCGATCTCGCGGCCCGCACGGCGGGCGCAGGCGGCGATGGCCTCGATCAGCTGGCCGTTCGACGTCACCTTCTTGCCGTCGGCGAGATAGAAGGCATCTTCGAGACCGGTGCGCAGATGACCGCCGAGCTCCGCACAGCGCTGGTGCAGCGGCCAGATTTCTTCGCGGCCTATCGCGGTGACCTGAAATTGCGCCTCGGGACGTTTCAGCTTGATCAGGATCGGCAGCAGATCGGGATCCGACGGCATGCCGGAGGCGACGCCCATCACAAAGTTATATTCGAGCGGGCCCTTGTACATGCCGACCTGGCGGTACATGCCGACGCAGCGGACGATGCCGACGTCAAAACATTCGAATTCGGGGATGGTGCCGACCGCGTTCATGACGTCGAGATAGTCCTTCACCTTCTCGACCGCATTGTCGAACATCATCGGCGGCCAGGCCCAGCTGTTGTCGGCCTTCACCTTCAGATAGTTCAGCGAGCCGGCGTTGCAGGCGGCGATCTCCGGCCTTGTCTCGCGGATGCAATCCAGCGCACCGCTGTAGTTCGGCCCGGAGACACCAGAGGTGTGGTTGATGATCACGCCAGGACAGGCCTCGCGGATCGCCTGCTGGATCTCCTTGCTGACGCTGACCTCCCAGGACGGCAGATGCCCCTTGTCCGGCGCCTGCTGACGCAGATGGATGTGCATGATGGACGCGCCGGCCTCGAACGCAGCCTTGGCCTCGCGCGCCATCTGCTCAGGCGTGACAGGCACGTTATGCTGTTTCGGGTCGGTGAGCACGCCGTTCAGCGCGCAGGTGATGACGGCCTTGTCGCTCATGCCTTGAATGTCTCGCACGTTGATAATTCAACGTTTGCGATCATGTGATGGGCGGCATGCGGCTTCTTGCGCGGAGAAGCTGGAAAACGGAAGTCGTAGGGTGGGCAAAGGCGCTCTTGCGCCGTGCCCACCATGTCTCAGCGTGGATCGAAGATGGTGGGCACGCTTCGCTTTGCCCACCCCTACAAGAGCAATCAACTCGCCTCCGCCAGCCTCACCGTCTCGCTGCTGCGATAAATCGCAAGATCGCGCGAGCCGACGAAGATCGCGCGCGGCTTCAAGCCGTAGAAGCGGCGGATCGAGTGGCTGAAATGGGTGCTGTCGGGATAGCCGATGTCCTGCGCGAGATGGGCGAGGTTGAGGTCCTGGTTGGCGAAGTGCAGCAGGTGCCGCGCGCGCTTCCAGGCGCGGAAGGAGCGGAACGAGATGCCGGTCTCTTCCTTGAACAGATGCAGGAAACGCGAAGCGGACAGTCCGGCGTCCGCCGCACAAGTGTCCGCCGTCACGGGCTCACCCGTGAAGCGGCCGATACGGGCGACCGCACGCGTCACGCGGGGGTCGAGCACCCGGCGCGGCAGCGCTTCGCCAAAACACATCTCGTCGAATTCGGCGGTGGTGATGTCGCCGTAGCGACGCTGACGCAGCAGCGTGTAGGCGGCGAGGATCTTGCGGGCATAGACGGCCCTGTCGGGTCCGGTGAGCCGCTCGGCCAGGACCTCGATCACGCCATCAGGCATGCTCTCCGGCTCCAGCGTGACGCTGATCGCGGTGCGATAGTCGCTGGCAATGGAATGCCGCTGGTTCGGCAGGGTCACGAACAGCTCGCCGGTGGCGAGGGCATCATCGATCGTCAGATGCAGGCTGCCCTTGACCGCGACATAGACGTGACAGCAGCCGGGGGTCCGCTTGCGGGGGCGGCCGAGCAGGCCGGCATAGAATACCCGCTCCGGCGTGATCAGCATCAAATGGTCGGATTCGCGACCGTTATCTTCCATTGGGATCCTCCTCGCGCGGCTCTTTGGCCGCTGCGGACGGAGGTCACCTTAGCGGAAATCTGGGCGCTGTCACGGCGGGATAGCGCTATCATGAAGCGCAAAAGGTCGGCAGTCCGGGAAGGTCGTGGACGCCCCGGAACTCGTGCCAACGTCGTCGTCCTGGACAAGCGCAGCGGAACGGAGCGCCGATCCAGGACCCATTACCCCAGGCCGGAGTTGCAGCGCGAGGCCGACAACCGCGAGTCGTCGCCAAACAAATCCCTGGGGTAATGGGTCCTGGCTTTCGCCAGGACGACGATCAGGCCCTTACTCTTGGCGCCACGTTCTGCTCGACGCCGGCCTGTTGCTCCGCAGCAACCGCGCGCTTGAAACCATCGCGCTGCTGCAAGCGCGCCCAATAGGCTGCGACATTTGGCCCAAAATCCTTAGCAAGCCCGATAGTATCGGCGAGGCGGAGCGCGTAGCCGATCACGATGTCGGCGGCAGTGAAGCGGCCGGCACACAAGGCCTCGGTATTTGCGGTGGCTGCCTCGACGGCGCGCAGCCTCCCTAAGAACCATTTGGCATAGTCGCCGGCGACCTGCGGATTGCGGCGCTCTGCCGGCTCGAGCTGGGTGTATCGGAGCACCAGCGTCTGCGGGAAGGTTAACGTGGCGTCGCTGAAATACATCCAGTTCAAGAACGCGCCATAGGCGGGATCCTCCGGCCCGACCATCAGCGGCGTCGGTCCATGTCTGACGCCGAGATAGTGGCAGATGCCGGACGATTCCGTCATTCTGGTCTCGCCGTCAACCATGAAGGGAATGGTGCCGAGCGGATTGAGCGCGAGGTATTCCTTCGCCAAGACCCGGGGCGGGAACGGCAGCATCTTGAGCTCGTAGGGAAGCCCCATTTCCTCCAGCATCCAGAGCGGACGGAACGAGCGCGCGCCGTCGCAGTGATAGAGCGTGATCATCAGGAACTTCCTTTGCTGCCGGGCAGCGTGCCCATCATCTTGCACAGGACCATCAGCATGACCTCGTCGGCGCCACCGCCAATCGATGTCAGGCGGCTGTCGCGATAGGCGCGGCTGACCGGCGTCTCGTTGGTAAAGCCCATTCCGCCCCAATATTGCAAGCAGGCGTCGGTAAGCTCACGGCCGAGCCGGCCGGCCTTCAGCTTGGCCATGGTCGCCAGTTTTGTGACATCCTCGCCCGCCACCAGCGCCTCGCCGGCACGGTAGATCAGCGCGCGCAACAGCTCGACCTCGGTCTGCATCTCGGCCAGCTTGAAGTGAACGACCTGGTTGTCGAGGATCGACCTCCCGAAGGCCTTGCGGTTGCGGGTGTATTCGATGGTCTCGTTGATGATGTGTTCATGCGCCTTCAGGCAGGCGGCCGCGCCCCAGAGCCGCTCCTCCTGGAACTGGACCATCTGGTAGGTAAAGCCCTTGCCCTCCTCGCCGATCCGGTTGCGCTTGGGCACGCGGACATTGTCGAAGAAGATCTGCGCGGTGTCCGACGAACGCATGCCCATCTTGTCGAGTTTTCTCGCGACGGTGACGCCCTTGGTCTTCATGGGGACGCAGATCAGCGACTTGTTGCGGTGAACGGGCCCGTCGCCGGTATTGGCGAGCAGGCAGATCCAGTCGGCCTGAGTGCCATTGGTGATCCACATCTTGCCGCCATCGACGACGTAATCGTCGCCGTCCGCGCGCGCATTGGTCTTGATCGAGGCGACGTCGGAGCCTGCGCCAGGCTCGGAGACGCCGATGCAGGCCACATAGTCGCCAGAGATCGAGGGCGCTAGGAATTCGCGCCGCACTTCATCGGAGCCGAACCGCGCCAGCGCCGGCGTCGCCATATCGGTCTGCACCCCGATCGCCATCGGCACCCCGCCGCAATTGATGGCGCCGAGTTCCTCCGCCATCATCAGCGCGTAGGAATAGTCGAGGCCGGATCCGCCGAATTCGACCGGCTTGTTCAATCCGAGAAAGCCGAGGCTGCCCATCTTCCTGAACAGCTCATGCGCCGGGAAGATGTCGGCCTTCTCCCATTCATCGACGTGCGGATTGATCTCGTTGGCAATGAATTTCTGTAAGGAACGACGGATCTCGTCGTGGTCGGCGGTAAACAGCATTTGTCGGCTCAGCTCTCGGTATCTCTGATGTGCTCGTCATGGCCGGGCTTGTCCCGGCCATCCACGCCTTCGCCACCCGCCATCAAGAACGTGGATGCCCGGGACAAGCCCGGGCATGACGGAGGGGGCGTTCACAACCCCATCTGCCGCGACGCCAGATCCTTCATGATCTCCTCGGTGCCGCCGCCGATGGCGTTGACCTTGACCTCGCGGTAGATGCGCTCGGCCTTGATGCCGCGCATGAAGCCGGCGCCGCCAAAAATCTGCACGGCTTCAGAGGCGCAAAATGCCATGGTCTGGGTCGCCTGGTTCTTCATCATGCAGATTTCGGCGACCGGGCTTTCGCCCTGCTCCAGCCGCCAGGCCAGCATCTCCAGCATCGCTTGCGACGCGGCGACCTTCTGCGCCATGTCGACGATCTTGTGGCGAATCACCTGGTGCTGCGCGAGCGGCTTGCCGAAGGTCTTGCGCTCCTTGGCGTAGGCGATCGCTTCGTCGAGGCAGACGCGCGCGAACGCGGTGCAGCCCGCCGCCATGCCCATGCGCTCGCTGTTGAAATTCCGCATGATGATCTTGAAGCCTTGGCCTTCCTCGCCGATCAGGTTTTCCGCCGGCACGCGGCACTCGTCGAAATGCAGGGTCGCGGTGTCAGAGGCCCACCAGCCCATCTTCTTCAGCTTTGTCCGGGACAGGCCCGGCGTATCCCCCTCGATCAGGAGCAGGCTGACGCCGCCGGCGCCCTCACCCCCGGTGCGCACCGCAACGGTCAGATAGTCGGCGCGCATACCCGAGGTGATGAAGGTCTTCTCGCCGCTCACGACGTAGTGATCGCCATCGCGCCGCGCCTTGGTCCGGAGGCTCGCAACATCAGAACCGCCGCCGGGCTCGGTGATCGCGAGCGCGGAGATTTTCTCACCCGCGAGCACCTGAGGCAGCACGCGCGCCTTGACCTCGGGCCGCGCGGCCCGCGCGATCGGCGGCGAACCGATGGTATGGCTCATCAGGCTGGCGCTGACGCCGCCGGCGCCGGCCCGCGCCAGCTCCTGGCTGGCGACGATCTTCATGAACTGGTCGGCGGCGATCCCGCCATATTCCTCGGGGAAACCGAGCCCCAACAGACCGATCTCGGCCGCCCTGCGATACAGCGCGCGGGGAAATTCGCCGGCCTCGTCCCACTCGTGGGCGAAGGGCGCAATCTCCTTGTCGACGAAGCGGCGCATCACGTCGCGAAAGGCGTCATGCTCGGCGGTATAGAACGGGCTCATCATCGCACTCTCGCCTTGCTGGCGGATTCGTCTCGTCCACCATGGCCGGAACCTTGGCGGCTCACTTGCGCGGAGTGGCTGGCCAAGGCTCCCCTCCAAGCAGGCTCGCTCTAGCAACTCAACGCAAGACGGTTTTCATCGCTCGCGCGCCAACTCCGGATCAAAAAAGGCGTGGTGCACAAACTCCGGCTGGCCCCAGGGCCATGCCGGGCATGGTGCATGGCAATAGGGACGCGGGCGGCACCAGACCGCCGAGGGAGGAATTTTTGGCCGTTCGTTACTACGACTGGATCGCCCACCATGGCCGCCGCACGCCGAACAAGGTTGCGGTGATCGACCTCGCGAGCGAGCGCCGCTTCAGTTATGCGCAGCTCGACGCGCGCATCTCTCGTCTCGCTTCATTTCTGCGTCATACGCTGAAAGTCTCGCGCGGCGAGCGCGTCGCGGTGCTGGCGCTGAACACGACCGATACGCTGGAGGTGCAATTTGCCTGCGGCCGGTTAGGTGCGATCTTCGTGCCGCTGAACACCCGCCTCACCGTTCCCGAGCTCCAGTTCATCACCGCAGATTGCGCGCCGAAGGTGATGATCCACGACACCGATCTCGCCGAAACGGCGCTTGCCGTGGCAAAGCTCTGCGGCATTGAGACGAGCCTGCTGCTTGGTCCCGGCGGGACTTATGAGGCCGGCATCGCCGCCGCAAAGCCACTCGAGAAAATCGAGGAGGTCACCCTCGATGATGTCTCGACCATCATGTACACCTCCGGCACGACGGGTCATCCCAAGGGCGCCACCATCACCCATGGCATGACGTTCTGGAATTGCGTCAATCTCGGCGGCCCCGCCTGCATCGGGCCATCCTCGGTGCTGCTCACCGTGCTGCCGCTGTTCCACACCGGCGGACTGAACTGCTACACCAATCCGGTGCTGCATGCCGGTGGCACCGTGATGATCATGCGCGCCTTCGATCCCGGCACGGCGCTTGGCCTGATCAACGAGCCTGCGCAGGGCATCAACGTGTTCTTCGGCGTGCCCGCGATCTACCAGTTCATGGCCCAGCATCCGGGCTTCGCGACCACCGACCTCGGCCGGCTGATCGTCGGCGGTGTCGGCGGCGCACCAATGCCGGTGCCGCTGCTCAAGGTGTGGGAGGCGCGTGGCGTCGCGCTTCAGCAGGGCTACGGCATGACCGAGACCTCGCCGGCGGTGCTGGTTCTCGACCGCGAGGATGCGGCGCGCAAGGCCGGCTCGGCCGGCAAGCCGGTGCTGCACACCGAAGTGCGGATCGTGCGGCCCGATGGCAGCGACGCCGATGTCGGCGAGCTCGGCGAGCTCTGGGTTCGGGGGCCGAACATCACGCCCGGCTACTGGAACAGGCCGGAGGCGAACAAGACGTCGTTCACCGACGGATGGCTGCACACGGGCGACGCGACACGCGTCGATGAGGAAGGCTTTTACTACATCGTCGACCGCTGGAAGGACATGTACATCTCCGGCGGCGAGAACGTCTATCCGGCCGAAGTCGAGAACGTCCTGCACCAACTCGATGCCATCGCGGAAGCCGCCGTGATCGGCATTCCCGATCCGCAATGGGGCGAGGTTGGCCTCGCCATCGTCGCGGCCAAGCCGGGCCAGCGGTTGACCGAGGCAGATGTCTTCACGCACTGCGCGGCGAATCTCGCGCGTTTCAAATGTCCGCGCCAGGTCCGCTTCGTCGATGCGTTACCACGCAACGCCACCGGCAAGATCCACAAGCCAACCTTGCGCAAGGAATTCTCGATCACCTCCGAAGTCGACAAGAAAGCCGCCAACGCCTGATCAAAGCGCCCCTCTCGCGGGCGCTTTTCTTTTTTGAAGTGCCAAAGTCAGAAGAAACCCCAAAGAAGCCCCAAGGAATTTTCATGAACAAGAAACTCGCCCTGCTTGCCGCGGCAACAGCGATGACGCTGTTTGCGACCCACTCCGCGTATGCGCAAAAGGCGTACGACACCGGCGTCACCGACACCGAGATCAAGATCGGCAATGTCGAGGCCTATTCCGGCCCGGCTTCGGCCTACGGCGTCATCGGCAAGACCGAGGAAGCCTATTTCAAGATGATCAACGACCAGGGCGGCATCAACGGCCGCAAAATCAACTGGATCTCCTACGATGACGGCTACTCGCCGCCGAAGACGGTTGAGCAGATCCGCAAGCTGATCGAGAGCGACGAGGTCTTCCTGGTGTTCAACGCGCTGGGCACGCCGACCCAGACCGCCGTGCAGAAGTATCACAATTCCAAGAAGGTGCCGCAGCTGTTCCTCGCCACAGGCGCCAGCAAGTGGAACGACCCGAAGAATTTTCCCTGGACCATGGGCTTCCAGCCCAGCTACCGCGTCGAGGCACAGATCTTCGCCAAGTATATTTTGAAGGAGAAGCCGGACGGGAAGGTTGCGATCTTCTATGCCAACGATGATTTCGGCAAGGATTACCTCGCCGGCATCAAGGACGTGTTCGGCGACAGGGCATCTAAAATGATCGTGGCGGAAGAGAGCTACGAGACGTCGGAGCCTTCGATCGACGCCCATATCGTCAAGCTCAAGGGAACCGGCGCCGACGTCTTCGTCAACATCGCGACCCCGAAGTTTGCGGCGCAGGCGATCAAGAAGATTGCCGAGCTGGAGTGGAAGCCGATGCATCTCATGAACGATGTCTCGGTCTCGATCGGCGCGGTGATGAAGCCGGCCGGCCTCGAGGCATCCGAAGGCGTGCTGTCGGCCGGCTATCTGAAGGATGCGTCGGATCCGCAGTGGAAGGATGATGAGGGCATGAAGAAGTTCATGGTCTTCGTCGACAAATACATACCCGGCGCAAATATTTCGGACGCCAATCTGGTTTACGCCTATGCCGCAGCCCAGACGATGGTGCAGGTGCTGAAGCAGGCGGGCGATAATCTGACCCGTGAGAACGTGATGAAGCAGGCAGCTAGCCTCAAGGACTTCGTCCCCGACACCCTGATCCCGGGCATCAAGATCAACACCTCGGCCACGGACTTTGCGCCGATCGAGCAGCTCAAGATGTGGCGGTTCAAGAAGGGCCAGTGGGAGCTGTTCGGCGACATCATCAGTGCCGAAACCGGCGGCTAGTTCGACTGGAAAACTACCGAATAGCGGCCGAAAGGCCGCTATTCTTTTCAAGCGAGCGACGACGCTATTCCCGCGCTTTCGACGTCGATCATGTCGTGGCCGACGTCGATGCCCGCGATGGGCAGACCGAGACGACGCGAATCGCCGACGCCCCTGAACACGGGGCATGCCCAGGCGAGGGTGGCGATGCCTGACGGCGGCAGATCGAGGCTTAGCGTGTAGCCGTCATAACCGGTCACGACCGCCTCGGGGGCGACGGGCGTGCCATCGAGATAGAATCGCGTGCCGATCGTATGCAGCGGCGCGCGAAGTGCCGGGCTTCGAACGCGGACGATGGTTCGGCCGGGCATCCCCTTGATCCGCACGGCGGCCTCCGGTTCGCTCCAGCGGAATGTGTAACCGGCGGAGAACTCCTCGGCATGGAATCCGGTCTGCGCGATAATCTGCTCCCCAAGAAGCCCGCCGGCAGACCGCGCATCTCGCCCGAGACGATGAATGCAATCGAGTCTCTGATGCCGGATCAGCGCGGCGATGTATCGCCGCATCCATCGCGCGATCGCCTCGCTCGATCCGACGGCCGTCAGAACGACCAGCACGGCCCGCGCGTGCCATGCCCCCAGCCGCGCGAAGCCGCGCGCGCCGAGATCGCCGAGCAGCGCCGGCACGGCCCAACGCCACAACGCCAGCAATTTCTCGCCAGGCCGTCCCCAGCCGGCGCCAGCGAGGCTGTAGCGCAGGAGCGCGTTCAGTGCATTGCGGGCGAGCGACGTGCCGGCCTCGCTCCGCGAGCTCCACTCGATCGGAACGTCGAGCAGCTCGCTGCCGGGATCGTTGCGGGCCTCGCTCAGATAGCGAATCTCGCCTTGCACGAAGTCGAGCGTGAATTTCTTCAGCTCGTCGATCTCGCCGACATAGTAGTGATGGAAGCGCGCCTCCTCGAGATAGCCGAGGGAATAGCCTCTCGCGTGATAGGCGGCGGCAAGCATCCATTCGGCGAAATGACCGAGTTCTTCGCGCAAGCCGCCGCATTCCCGGTAGACGTCGCGCCGCGTCACGAAACACTGATCCAGGACCTTGCGCCAGGGATGCTGCTTCATACCGAACTCGATGTCGGCCTGGTACATGGCGGCCTCTGCCACGGATAACCGGTTGTGACAGATCGGGATCGAACGGCAGGAAAAGCCGGCCCAGTCGGGATGAGCATCGATCGCGCGAATGCAGAGTTCGATCACGTCGGGTTCGGGCCGGCAGTGCGATTCCGTGAAGAACAGATAGCTGCCGCGCGCCTTCGTCGCGCCGAATGCGCAGAGCCCGATGTCGTGTTCGGAATCGGTGAATTCGAGGCGAGCCCTGTTGCCGGCCAACGCCTTCAACTGCTCGCGTGCCGTGAAATCCGGCGGCACGACCAAGATGATCTCGTAGAGCGATTTGTCGGCAGTCTGCGACGTCCAGCCGAGCCAGGACAGTTCCCACTGCCCGCGGTGAGATTCGAGCGGGATAATGATTGAGAACAGCGGAGATTCGCCGTCGTCGAGTGCGGGCGCGTCCTGCATGTCCCCTTATAGACGCATGCTGCGTCATTCCAGACTGTTTCTTGCGGACTATACCGACAGAAACAGCGCGAACGATTCTTCCACCGTTCGGCGCAGATGCTTTTGGTACAGTTCGTGGTTGGCATCGCCGGGCGCGACCCGACCCAGCGAGGGCTTCGCGAAGTTTCGGAGCGGCACATAGGCGATCGGCGCTGCGATCGGCGTCAGCTGCGAGCCAGGGCCGGCGCGGAGCGTCGAGATGATCCCGTACATTTCGCCGGCGACCGTCGGCCGCGACACCGTGATCACGCGATGCTGGCCGTGCTTGATGATGACGAGATAGATGAAGCCGGACTGATGCGGCACCGCGACCTCGCCGGTGTGTTCGTAGGCGGCATCGGTCCGCTCCCCCTCGCGGAACACCAGTGAAGAGACCTTCGGCTCCCAGATGATCTCGGTGCGGTAGGCGAAGATCGCGTCCTTGTCGCCGAATGACGGTCGCAACGTGATGTAGACGTCCTCGAGCCAGGTCACGGCGCGATGTGCATAGGAGCCGAGGCTGTCGGGTGCGACATCGCTTGCGGCCGGAGGCGTCACCACGGCGGCGCTTCTGCGCAGGGAGACGCCCAGCGCCTGCTCCAGCCGCACCGTGGTCGCCAACGTGAACGGCCGTCGGCCGCCGAGCACCTTCTCCAGCGTCGACAGGCTGAGCTTGGCCTGCTCGGCCAGCGCCTGCCGGGAGATCCGGCGTCTGGCGAGCTCCTCGCGAATGGTCTCCGCGATCTCGCGACTCTGCTCGTCCGAAAGCTGCTTGTCGGTGAATTTGTCCTGCGTCTGCATCGTGGCCCTGCTCCAGGACGACATCCTAGCAGGGCGGACAAACCAGCACAAAACCGCACTTCACCCCCCGACGGCGGCCTGCGCGGGCCGGCCGCGACGGATCATTGCCGATCATTCTGCTCGCGAACTCGGGCCGTCCCGGCGGATGCTCAGAGCCAGCAAACATCCTCGGGAGCAGGCCAAATGGATACCTACGACACGACGGACAGCAACGAACACCCTTGGCTGGGCAGACTGATCGTGGTCGGACTGTTCCTTCTGGCGCAGGGCATCGCGGTGATGCTGGTCGCCTTCGTGGCCCTGCTGGTGAGCTTGGAGCCGGGCTGGTCGGCGACGACGGAGCAGGCCAGCCTGCTCCAGCCCGGCGATGCCAAATCCGGGTCTCTTCTCCTCAAGGAGGACGGCGCCTACACGGAAGCGATCCGCCTCGGCATCGATGTCGACATCACGGTATCAGGCCCGACGCTGCGCGCCCGCGTCACCCAGATCTTCCGCAATCCGACCAAGGACTGGGTCGAGGCGACCTATGTCTATCCGCTCCCCGCCGGCGGTGCCGTCGATTCGCTGAAGATGGTGGTCGGCAACCGCGTCATCGTCGGCGACATCAAGGAGCGGCAGCAGGCGCGCGTGATCTACGAAGAGGCGCGCCGGGCCGGCCAGAAGGCCGCGCTCACCGAGCAGGAGCGGCCGAACATCTTCACCAACTCGGTCGCCAATATCGGTCCCGGAGAAACCGTGCTGGTGCAGATCGAATATCAGGAACCGGTGCACCAATCCGGCAACGAATACTCGCTGCGCCTGCCGCTGGTGGTCGGGCCGCGCTACAATCCGGCTCCGATCGTCCAGAGCGTCGATTTCCGCAACGACGGTTCCGGCTGGGGCGCGACGAATTCGGACCCGGTGCCGGACCGCGACCGCATCTCGCCGCCCGTGCTGGATCCCGCCAAAAATGCGCCGGTCAATCCGACCAGCATCACGGTGCGTCTGAACGCCGGCTTTGCGCTCGGCGAGGTCAAGAGCTCCCATCATAACGTCAACGTCGAGAGCTCGGACAATACGACGCGAATCGTCAGGCTTGCCAATGGTGCCGTGCCTGCCGACCGCGATTTCGAACTGACCTGGAAGCCGGCTGCCGTGAAGGCGCCGTCGGTCGGCTTGTTCCGCGAGCGCGTCGGCGACGCCGATTATCTGCTCGCCTTCGTGACCCCGCCCGCCGCCGAGCAGGCGACGCAGAAGCCACGGCCGCGCGAGGTGGTATTCGTGATCGACAATTCCGGCTCGATGGGCGGCACGTCGATCGTTCAGGCCAAGGCGAGCCTCACCTACGCGCTCTCCCGTCTCCAGCCGACCGACCGTTTCAACGTCATCCGTTTCGACGACACCATGGACGTGCTGTTTCCGGCTTCCGTGGCGGCGGATGCCGAGCGTGTCGGTGAAGCCACCTCGTTCGTCAGCGCGCTGCAGGCGCGTGGCGGCACCGAGATGGTGCCGGCGATGCGGGCCGCGCTGACCGACAAGCTCGGCGACGCCAGCATGGTTCGCCAAGTCGTATTCCTGACCGATGGCGCGATCGGCAACGAGCAGCAATTGTTCGAAACGATCACGGCGATGCGCGGCCGCTCGCGCGTGTTCATGGTCGGCATCGGCTCGGCGCCCAATACCTATCTGATGACGCGCGCCGCCGAGCTCGGCCGCGGCGCCTTCACCCATATCGGCTCCGTCGAGCAGGTCGAGGAGCGCATGCGCGGCCTGTTTGCCAAGCTCGAGAACCCGGCCGTGACCGGCCTGAGCGCAAAGTTCTCCGAAGCCAAGGCCGACGTCACACCGACGATCATTCCCGACGTCTATCGCGACGAGCCGCTGGTGCTGGCGGCAAAGCTCGACACGCTTGCGGGCTCGGTCGAGATCAAGGGCCGCGTCGGCGACCGCCCATGGTCGGTGACGCTGCCGCTGCAAAATGCGGCCGAAGGCAAAGGTCTGTCGAAGCTTTGGGCCAAGCGCAAGATCGATGATGCCGAAGTGGCGCGCACCCTGCGCGAGATGACGCCCGAAGACTCCGACAAGGCGATCCTGGCACTGGCACTCGACCATCAGATCGTCACCCGGCTCACCAGCCTCGTCGTGGTCGACAAGACGCCGAGCCGTCCCGAAGGCGAGCCGCTCAAGCCCAGCGAGTTGCCGATCAACCTGCCGGCCGGTTGGGATTTCGCGAAGGTCTTTGGCGAACGGCAGCAGGTCCCGGCGCAGCTGCGCGAGCGTCACGCCGATGCACGCAACCAGCCGGCCACGAGGCGGCCGACGCCCGCTGCACCGGATGCGATCCGCCTGCCCAAGACCGCGACCTCGGCGGAGCTGAAAATGACCGCAGGCCTGATCCTGATCGTGCTCGCCCTGATCCTGTTCGTGTTCAACCGGCGTCAGACCTTGCTCACTGACGCCGCTTGAGAGAGGAGCCCCCCGAACTCCTCTGTTAGCGCGCGCGGCTGCCCGTCCCACACCAACGGCCGCGCGCGCCTTTTTTGTTGTCATTGCGAGCGCAGCGAAGCAATCCAGGCTGCCTCCGCGGAAAGATTCTGGATTGCTTCGCTTCGCTCGCAATGACGAGTGTGGAAACAATGCCCCGCTTCATCTCTCCCCTGGCTCTCGCCCTGATCGGCATCATCCTGTTCGGCGACGGCGCCTACATCCATGCCAAAGCGTGGCTCGCGCAGGTGCTGCTGGAGCGCGCGTTCGACCGGAGCGTTGCGACCGGCGAGGTGGTCAGGCCATGGTCATGGGCCGATACCTGGCCGGTCGCGCGAATCGAGGTGAAGCGGATCGGCGCCAGCGCGATCGTGCTGGAAGGCGCGAGCGGCCAGGCGCTCGCCTTCGGGCCCGGCCATATCCGCCAAACGGCTGACGCGGGCGAGCGGGGTGCTGCCGTATATGCAGCGCACCGCGACACTCATTTCCGCTTCCTGCGGAATGTCGCCATTGGTGACCTGATCGATGTCACACGCAGTGATGGCAAGCACTTTCGTTTTCGCGCGGATTCCTCCGCTGTGGTTCGCTTCGATGCCTCCGGCATCGATCCTGCGGCACGGGCTGCCGAACTCGTGCTCGCGACCTGCTGGCCGTTCGACGCGCTCGCGTCCGGCCCTGAGCGCTACATCCTGCATGCCACCCTGATCGGAGCCGATGAATAGCGGTTCGCAATCGATCCGTACCCCCCACTTGAATCCGCCCGACCTGTAGGGACAATCCCGCTTGATGGAACCGCTGAACCGGCGCCGTCGACTGGAGACCTATCAGAACGGCCCATTGAGCATTTTCGCTGCAATTTGCGAGAATAACGGTGATGGATGAGGAGTTCAGGCAGCGTCTCGAACAGCTCGAGAACCGCGTCGCGCTCCTGGAGAGGAACCAGGATCTTATTGCCGCCGGGCAAAGACGCTCCTCGCTTCGGAGCCTCTGGCGCCGACCGCCGATGTGGACCTTCGAGCAATATCCGCCGCGCCTGCTCAACCTGACGGCTTTCCCGCCAGCACCTGCGATCCATCCGGGCGCGCCCCGAATCGCGATGGTCACGCCGAGCTACAACCATGCGCAATATCTCGGCGCCACGATCGACAGCATCGTCAGCCAGAACTATCCGGACCTGCATTATCACGTGCAGGACGGCGGCTCGATCGACGGCACGCTCGATCTCTTGAAGAGGCTCGGCGATAGCCTCAGCTGGAGCAGCGAACCGGACAATGGGCAATCCAGCGCCATCAATCTCGGCTTCGCCGGCATCGAGAGCGAGATCATGGCCTATCTCAACAGCGACGACATGCTGCTGCCCGGGACGCTTGCCTATGTCGCAAATTACTTCATCGCACATCCGCGTGTCGACGTCGTCTACGGCCATCGCGTCTTCATCGATCGCGAGGGACTCGAGGTTGGCCGCGCCGTGCTGCCGCCCCATGACGGCAAGGCGTTGCGATATGCCGACTACATTCCGCAAGAGACGATGTTCTGGCGCAAGCGCGTGTGGGACAGGATCGGGCCGATCGACGAGAGCTTGCACTACGCGATGGACTGGGACTTCATCCTGCGAGCCCAAGCCGCAGGATTCAAATTTGCACGCCTGCCGCGATTTCTCGCTTGCTTTCGAATCCATGACGCACAAAAGACGGCGTCCACCTATGCGGTCGGCGTCAGGGAGATGGGCGTCCTGCGGCGACGCATTCTCGGCTTCGAACCGACACAGATGCAGATCCGGCGCGCCGTCGCTCCTTATCTGGCGAAGCAGTTGGCCTATCACTCCGCCTACAAGCTCGGCATGCTGAGATATTGAACGACCGCGCGAGCAGTGATCCGAAGATCCCGGATCACCAGGGTTTGATGCGCGCTCATTCCACCGCACGGCATGCCCGCCCACGTGGTTGCCAGTCCGAAGAACTCGCCATAGAACAGAGCGACGCACCGCCAACAAGAACAACAGGTGAGGTCACACCATGGAAGCTCGCGTATCTGCCGCCCCCGCTTCATCGCGCCCATGGTCTCCGCCGTCCGATGCCAGCGACATCGTCAAGGGCATCCACGCCATGCTGCATCCGCGCAACATCGTGCTGGTGGGCGCGACCGACAAGCCCGGCAACTATGCCGAGCGCATCTGGAACAATCTGGTCAAATACGGCTACGAAGGCGGGCTCTATCCGGTCAATGCCAAACGCGACGCCGTCTGGGGTGTCCCCTGCTACAAAGACTTTGCAAGCCTCCCGGAAAAACCCGACCACGTGCTGGTGCTGGTCCCGGCGCGCTTTGCCGTGCAGGTGATCCGCGATGCCGCCGCGGCCGGCGCGCGCTCGGCCACCATCGTCACCTCGGGCTTCAGCGAGTTGCAGGACGAGGAAAGCCAGAAGCTCGCCGCCGAACTGCAAGCGGCCGTCCGCGAGACGGGATTGGCGGTCACCGGCCCGAACTGCCTCGGCAATTTGAGCGCCGGCGAAAAGCTCTTCACCAATATCGACGACCGTATCGTCACCATGGAACAGGGCGCGGTGGCGATTGCCGGACAATCCGGTGCCATCGTCATGGCGATCCGCCAGGCCTTGGAAGATCGCGGCGTCGGGGTCGGCTACATGGTGACGACCGGCAACGAGGCCGGGCTCGAGACGCCGGACCTGATGCGCTATTTCGCCGAGGATCCGAGCATCAAGGTGATCGTGGTCTACCTCGAAGGCGTGCGCAACACCAAGGCATTCCGGGACGCCTGCAAGGCGGCGCGCGCCGCGAGCAAACCGGTGATCGCGCTCAAGCTCGGGGCGTCCGAGGGTGGCCGCGCGGCGGCGATGGCACACACCGGCGCGCTCGCGGGCTCGATCGAGACATTCGACGCCATTGCAACGCGTGAAGGGGTCATCCGGGTCGACGGGCTCGACGAGCTGATCGAGACCACCGAATGCTTCGTCCACGCCGCTGTGCCCAGGGGCGACCGGCTCGCCGCGGTGACGCTATCCGGCGGCAAGCGCGGCATGCTGATCGACGCCTTCGACGCAGAAGGCCTGAATTTTGCACCACTCAGCTCGCATGTCGGCTCGGAGCTGGCAAAGATGCTCGGGCCGGGCTCGATCGTCGGCAACCCGCTCGACGCTGGCTTTGCCGCGGTGGTCGATCCCTCCGTCTACATGAAAACGATCGGGCTGATGATCGACGACCCCGAAATCGACATCGTCATCATCGATGCCGAGTTGCCGAAAGCGCCGCACGAGCTGCGCGAGCGCAATCTGCGCATCGTCGACGAGATGGCGAGCCGGGCCGGCAAGCCGGTGATCTATATCAGCGCGATGTCGATCGGCTTCACCGAATTCACCAAAACCTTGCGCAAGTCGCTGCCGCATCTCGCGGTCATGCAGGGCATGGATCGCGCGGTGACTGCGATCAAGTCGCTGCTCGACTACGCCAAGCTGCGCAAGGAAGTGCCCGATATCGTCTCGAGCTCGAAGCCTGCCGCGCGTGCCGTGCTGGAGAAGGCGCTGAAATCGGCAACCGGCGCCGCGCTCGACGAGGTCGCCTCGAAGAAGCTCCTGAAGGCCTATGGCATCCCGACCTCGAAGGAGGCAATCGCACAGACGGCAGCCGAGGCCGTGAAGATCGCCAAGCAGATCGGCTTCCCTGTCGTGGCCAAGGTCGTCAGCGCCGAGATCCTGCACAAATCAGATATCGGCGGCGTGGTGCTGAATCTCACCAGCGCAGCCGAAGTGAAAAAGGCGTTCGCCGACATCACCGCGCGGGTGAGTAAGCTGAAGGGCAAGCCGAAGCTCGATGGCATCCTGATCGCGCAACAGGTCAAGGCCGATCTGGAGCTCGTGGTCGGCGCCTCCCTCGATGCCGAGATGGGCCCGGTCGTGCTGTTCGGCACCGGCGGCATCGACATCGAGCTGATGAAGGACGTCGCACTCGCCGGTGCGCCGCTGGACGAGGCTGAGGCTCGGCTCCTGATCGGCCGCACCAAGGCCGGCATCAAGATGCGCGGCTATCGCGGCAAGCCGGCCTTGCACGAGGCCTCCGCGGTGAAGGCCCTGGTCGGCCTCTCCAACCTGATCGCCGATGCCGGCGACCGGATCGCCTCGATCGACGTCAATCCGTTCCTGATCAATACCAAAACGGGCGTCGCCGTCGATGCCCTCATTGTGCTGAACAATGCTGCGGCAAAACGCGCCGCCGGGCATTGATGTCGCTGAGGGCGGATTAGCGCAGCGTAATCCGCCAAATCGGTCCATGGCCGCACGAGGCGTTGGCGGGTTACGCTTCGCTAACCCGCCCTACGTACCATTGCAGCTCCTTCCAACTTCCCTCGTTTGGCCGTAAAATCACCCCGCATGGCACGCGCGAGCAATCTGGTGATCGGAACGGCGACGCTGGCGGTGATTGCCGTGGCGTTCGGCGGCGTGCTCGGCGTGCAGAAATGGCGCACCCTCCAGAGCCGCAGCCCGTTGCGCGTGGTATTCGAGGGCGGCTCTGCCAGCGGATTGCGCCGCGGCGGGCCGGTCAATTTCGACGGCGTCCCCGCAGGCCAGATCCTGTCGATCAAGCTGGACAATCCGCGCAAGGTCGTGGCGCTGGTGATGCTCGACAATACCGCGCCAATCCGCAAGGACACCGTCGCGGGCATCGAATTCCTGGGTCTCACCGGCGTCGCCGCGGTCTCGCTGATCGGCGGCGCTCCCTCCGCGCCGCCAGTGCCGCTGGACTCGGACGGCGTCCCCGTGCTGACCGCCGATCTCAGCGACGCCGAAACGATCGTCGACACCCTGCATAGCGTCGACCGCACGATCGTCAGCAACGCCCCGGCGATCAAGGAGGGCCTGCGCACGTTCGAGAACTACACCGCCGATCTCCGGAGCAAGGGCGGCGAAATCGATTCCGTCATGGCCAAGGTCGACAGCGCCTTCGCGGGCTTCGACAAGGCGGTCACAAAGATCGAAGGCGTGGTGCCCGGCTTTGCCGACGGCAAGGCGGATGAGCTGTTCGAAAAGATCCAGGGATTGCACGAGCTCGCCGACACCATGAGGAAGAAATCGGCGAACTTCCTCGAAGACATCCGTCGCTCGCTGCTCGACGTCAGCGAGGCCGCCAACAAGATGAGCGGGATACCCACACCGGCCGCCGCTCCGCGCCCGCCGCGCAAGCCGGCGCAGCAGAAACGGTAGCACCTACCACGCGTAGCGGACGACGCCCTTGCCGGCGTAAGAGCGGGTGACGTTCGAGAACTCCCCCTCGAAAGTCGCCGACGCAGACCAGCGGTTCATCCAGCTCATCTGCACCGCCGCTGTGGTCAGCGCGGAATCGTGCGCCTGGGCGGCGCCGTTCACCACGAACGCCGACCCCGGCAACGTCTGGAAGACCGCACCGACGGTGCGATCCGGATTGTAGTCATGAGCCCAGGCGACGCGGCCGCGCAGGGTCATCAGGCCGCCGGCTGCGGCAAATGACTTGTCCGCGCGCAGGCCGAGCTCGGTGCGGGTGCTGGTCACGTCCTTGGCGGCATAATTCAGCGCGAAGACGTTGCTGCCGACCACAGCGAACTCCGAATAGTTCGGAAGGCTGAATACGGTGGCCTGGAGCGCCGCATAGGGCGTGAGGCCGATCCACTGCGAGGCATAGCGATAGCCGCCCTCGATACGGCCCGAGAGCGCGTTGGCGTTGAACTGCGCACGCAACTGATCGACGCCGGCGGCGGTGACGATGCGGTTGGTCGTGACGTCCTGCCAACCATAGGCCAGCGCGGCCGTTATGTAGGCCGCGCCCGCCGTATGACGCACGAAGGCGCCGGCCTGGAACAGGTCGGAGCGGCCCCAGCCGAGTCCGTTGACGTTGAAGCCGGTTGCCCCGCCCGCAAGCGCAAAGCCGGCGATCGTGGACGGCGAGAACCGGTAGTCAAGGCCGACGGCGGTGCCGTAGACGCTGCTGCTGGCGTTGTTGGAGCCGAGGCTCGCACTGCCGTCGGTGGTCTGCGAACCACCATAGCCGGCAGCCCAAACGTCCCAGCGTTGTTCGAAACTGGTCGGCGGCGCCTTGCGATGGATCGAGGCAAGAGCGTCGCGTGCGTTCTTGTCGCGTGCGCCCTTGCCGGTCGCGGCATACGCATTCGCGCTCGTCTCGTCGGCGAAGGGCGTCGCACCCGGCGTCCCGCCACGCTCCGAGCCAAACACGTCGGTGAGCAGGCCGAGGAACAGGTTCATCGCGTTGAAAGTCGTCTGCTGCGTACCCGTCGCCGACTCGCCCGAGGCCTGTGTCAGCCCTGTCGGCGAGAGATTCGCGAGAGCCACGGGAAGGCTGCCGGTTCGGTTGAAGACGCTCGTCAGGGCGTTGGCGACATTCTGCTGATTGACGTTGAGACCTGTACCGTAGTTTAGCGAGAGATCCAGAAAGACGTTGTTGGGATCGTAGCTGAGGCGGGCCTTCAGGTTCGAAGACAGACCCGCGACGGCCGGATCGAATTTGTCCGGAAGCGTCGCCGAAGTCAGGATCGTGTAGTGCTTCGCGATCGAGCCGGTCGGGACGACTGCAACCGTGGCCCCATTGAGCGTGGAGGTCCCGGTGACGACAGCTATGCCGTTGCTCGTACCTGAGACCTGCACCATGTACGTCGACGCCGCCGTGAAGGTGAGATCGCCGTTCACGTTGAGCACTCCGGTCGGGTTGCCCGGCGACAGCGTGCCACCATTGACGTTGATCGTGTTGACGCTGCCGACGCCGCCGAATGTGCCACCGGTCGCGACGCTTACGTTGCCGTTGATGGTGCCGACCAGCGTGAGCGTGCCGCCCAGCACATTCCAGTCCTGATTACCTGTGCCGGTCACGGTCCAGGTCGAATTGTCGACCTTGTTGAAGGTCGAGAAGCCGTCATACTGAAGAAGGGGACCGATCAGGTCGAGGTTGAACGTATCCTTGCCGATGCCTCCGAGCTGGAAGGTGTCGACGCCGGTGCCGAGCACCAGGCCGTTGATGATGCTGCCGGGTCCTAGCGTCAGCGTGTTGGGGCCGCAGACACAAAACTCGATTGCAGCGATTCCGGCCGCAGCGTTGATTGTCCCGGAGTTGAAGACGTTGGCCCCGCCGCTCACGCTGATGCCGACGCCGCCAGCACCGACGGTAATGGTTCCGGTATTGACAACCTGATTGGTCGTTGTGAACGAGCTCACGTCGATGCCCAAGCCGGAATCGCCGACGGTGATCGTACCGCTGTTGATGATGGTGTTGGAATCACCGAGGGCTACGATGCCCTCGGCGAAATCGGCCCCTGTGATCCGTCCATTGTTGCTGATCGTGGAGGACAGGCCCGTAAACGCGATGCCCGCACCGCCCAGACCCACGCTGATCATCCCGTTTTGGTTGATCGTGGCCCGATTGCCCTGCACCGCAATGCCGGCGGATGTGCCGTCGCCCGACTTGATCGAACCACTATTGGTCACCTTGGCGTCATCACCGAACAAGGCGATGCCGACACCAAAGTCACTGGCCAAGATGGCGCCGAAATTGCTGACGGTTTGAAAACTACCCTGCATAAAGATGCCAGCGGCATTCTGCCCGACCGAAATCGTGCCCGTTGCGGCGTTGGTGACCGTGTTGTTATCCATGATCGCAACGATGCCGCCGGAGAAGCCGGAGGAATCGCCGACCTTGATCGCGCCTGCATTGGTCACGGTCGTGCTGCCGAACGAGGCGTAAATCCCGATTGAGTCGTCGAGGCCAGTGATGGTGCCCGTCACTGCGTTGGTGATTGTGTTGTTCTGGACGCCGAAGATGCCCGTGCCCGACGCGCCGATGGACAGCGCACCGCTGTTGCTAACGCTATTGTTGTTTCCTACCGAGATCGCGCTGCCGTGGTCGCCGGTGGTGACGGTCCCGGTATTGATAATGATGTTGTGATCGAGCGCGGAGATACCGAGGCCGTTATCAAGCACCGTGATGGCGCCGTTGTTGGTCACAGTGTTCGAATTGCCGCCATTAATGCCGGTGAGGCCCGAGCCAGCCGACACCGTGCCGTTGTTGGTGATGACGTTGGTGTCATTGACGTTGATCGCCGCAGTGCCGTTATCGTTGACGCTCGCGCCAGTCAGCACGTTTACGGTCAGATTGGTGACGCCGCCGCCTGCCGCAAAGCCGTCGGCATCGGTGCCGCTACAGGTGACGGTTTGCCCGCTTGCCGCCGGGTCCGGCGCGCAGTCCGCCTGCGCAGGTATCGCCGATAGGCCGAGGCTGAGAACGACTGCCACGACAGACGAAGCGACGGCGGCAAGGCGCAGCCCAATCCGACCAGCCGTCTGCGGCCCAAATTCCACTTTGATGCCCCCAGTCCAGCGCTCCCCAGCGGCGCCGCCGGCAAACTAGGCCGCCGGGCCCCTCCGTGGAACTACGGAATCGGCGGAATCGCTGGGGGGCAGCAAAACCGGACTGATTCAGGTGAGCATGTTGCACCAGAGGCACGCTTTTCCGGAGCAGCCTGGTCGATCCACGACGTGTGCGTGTGCGGTTCGGTCGCAGTATTGACCGTCGTTCACATCAATGACTGATCATCCGGGGCGGCGTCGCGTCCCAACGGGCAGCGGGCGGCACGCCTTCACATACACACCGGTTTGGGCAAAGGCTCAGTAGTTGCTCGGCGCCGCTTCATTCGGGATACCGTCGATTGGGCATTCGGCGGTCCCGGGCGTCGCGCGCGTCATCGCCTCGACCATGTCCCTTGTGCCCTCGGGATCGGCGATCCAGTTCTTGTAGAAATCATAGGGGCAGGCTGCGACGCCGCGCGGGCTTTCGCCGGAATTGATCATGCCGGTGTAGCCGCGATGGACCAGCTTGTAGAGATGGTTCTGCGACTGGCCGTTGCGGCGTGCATCGCGGATCAGATGCTTCGACAGCTGAGCATATTGGATGCCGTAGTCCTCCTCGCCACACTCGCCGAGGGTGCGGCCGTCGAAGCCGATGATCGCGGAGTGACCGAAATAGGAATAGACCCCGTCGAAGCCGGCGGCGTTGGCGACCGCGACATAGACGTTGTTGGCCCACGCCATCGCTTTTGAGATCAGGATCTGCTGCTCCTTGGCCGGATACATGTAGCCCTGGCAGCGTACGATCAGCTCGGCCCCCTTCATGGCGCAGTCGCGCCAGATCTCCGGGAAGTTGCCGTCGTCGCAGATGATCAGGCTGACCTTCATCCCCTTCGGGCCGTCGGAGACATAGGTGCAGTTGCCGGGATACCAGCCTTCGATCGGCACCCACGGCATGATCTTGCGGTACTTCTGTACGATCTCACCCTTGTCGTTCATCAGGATCAGGGTGTTGTAGGGCGCCTTGTGCGGATGCTCCTCGTGGCGCTCGCCGGTCAGCGAGAATACGCCCCACACCTTGGCTTTGCGGCAGGCCTCCGCAAAAATCGCGGTCTCTTCGCCGGGCACCGCGCAAGCGGTCGCATACATCTCCTTGGAATCGTACATGATGCCCTGGGTGGAGTATTCCGGGAAGATCACCAGATCCATGCCGGGAAGGCCGGTCTTCATGCCCACCACCATGTCGGCGATCTTGCGGGCGTTATCGAGCACCTCGGCCTTGGTGTGCAGGCGGGGCATCTTGTAGTTGACCACCGCGACGCCGACGGTGTCGTTGCTGCTGGAGATGTCACCGTGAAGCATTTGAATTGCTCCTCAACCCTGTTTGAGATTGCCGCGAGAATTAGTGACTGATCATCCAGGGCCGCGCGGTTGGAAAACCCTTGGCACCGCTCCTGGTCTTGGTCACCAGCCGCGCCGGCTTTTTCTTGTCCGATGAGCTCTTGTCCGACGAGCTTTTTCCCGTCGAGCAGCAGCCGCAGCCGGGGCCATGCGAGGCCTTGTATTGCGCAAGCGTCTGCGGCGCGTGGGTGCTGCGCTCATTGACGGCGTGAGCTTTTCGTTTTTCCGAGGGCATGCAGAAGAAATTCGGCGCGGTCAGGATCACCCGCGGCGCCATCGTCTCGCAACTTGGACAGGCCTGCGGATCGTCGTATTCGGCCATCGGGCGCAGATCCTTGAACGGACCGCAATCGTCACAGAGATATTCATAGACCGGCATCGCATCATCCCTACGCTGTTGTTTGTGAGAGAACTGCCGCGGCGGATGCGGGGCGGCAGATACGCCGTCCCGCATCCCGTCGCGCAGGGATTACTTGTCCGGCGAGATCGGCATCTGGATATCGCCCTTGATGTGCTTGATGGGTCCTGCCGAGGACGGCATCACGTCGAAGTCGAAGATCTCCGTCGGTAGCCACAGCGTGGCGCAGGCATTGGGCACGTCGACCACACCGGAGATGTGGCCCTGAACCGGTGCGGTGCCGAGGATCGAATAGGCCTGGGCGCCGGAGTAGCCGAACTTCTTCAGATATTCGATCGCATTCAGGCAGGCCTGGCGATAGGCGATGGTGACATCGAGATAGTGCTGCTTGCCGGCCTCGTCGACCGAGATGCCTTCGAAGATCAGATAGTCCTTGTAGTTCGGTGTGATCGGCGACGGCTTGAAGATCGGATTCTTGACACCGTACTTCGCCATGCCGTCCTTGATCACCTCGACCTTCAGATGCAGCCAGCCAGCCATCTCGATCGCGCCGCAGAAGGTGATCTCGCCGTCGCCCTGGCTGAAGTGCAGATCGCCCATCGAGAGACCGGCACCGGGCACATAGACCGGGAAGTAGATCTTGGAGCCGCGCGAGAGATCCTTGATGTCGCAATTGCCGCCATGCTCGCGCGGCGGCACGGTGCGCGCGCCTTCCGCGCCGATCTTGTCTTTGACCTCGCCCTTGGCGCGGCCGCCATGAGCGGTCGGCGCGAACGGCGGATTGGCAAGGCCGGGCACACGGGTCGGGTTGGTCGCGATCAGCTCGGCCTCGCGCTTGTTCCAGGTGTCCAGCATCTTCGGATCGGGCAGACAGCCGATCAGGCCGGGATGGATCAGGCCGGCGAAGTTGACGCCGGGGATATGCCGCGACGAGGTGTAGAGGCCCTTGATGTCCCAGATCGACTTCTGCGCTAGCGGGAAATGGTCGGTGAGGAAGCCGCCGCCATTCTGCTTGGAGAAGAAGCCATTGAAGCCCCACATGCTCTCCTTCATCGGACCGACGTCGAGCAGGTCGACGACGAGCAGGTCGCCGGGCTCTGCGCCCTTGACGCCGATCGGGCCGGAGAGGAAGTGCACGATCGATAGATCGATATCGCGCACGTCGTCGGCGGAATCGTTGTTCTTGATGAAACCGCCGGTCCAATCATAGGTCTCGATGATGAAATCGTCGCCGGGATTGACCCAAGCTACGATCGGAATGTCGGGGTGCCAGCGGTTATGCACCATGTCATTTTCATAGGCCGACTTGGTGAGATCGACCTTGATCAGTGTCTCTGGCATCGAGATGCTCCCCTTTTACACGGTTGGTTAGACGGACAGATATTTCGAGACCTGCGCGGCATCGACGGCGTCGCGCGGATCGTCGCGGACAATCTCGCCGTTCTCGATCACCAGCACACGGTCGGCGATATCGAGCGCGAAGCTCAGGACCTGCTCGGACACGACGATCGAAAGCCCCTTCTCGTCGCGGATGCGCTTGAGCGTGCGCGCCATCTCCTTGATGATCGACGGCTGGATACCTTCGGTCGGTTCGTCCAGCAGCAGCACTTTTGGCTTGGTCGCCAGCGCGCGAGCGATCGCGAGCTGTTGCTGCTGGCCGCCGGAGAGATTGCCGCCACGGCGGTCTTTCATCTCCAGCAGCACCGGAAACAATTCGTAGATGTCGCCGGGCACCTCGGTTCCGCCGGAGACCACGAGGCCGGTCTCGATGTTCTCCTTCACCGTCATGGTGGAGAAGATCATGCGGCCCTGCGGCACATAGGCGAGGCCCTTGGCGACGCGCGCGTAGCTCGGCAAGGCACCGAGCTCGGCGCCGTCCATGGTCACCGAGCCGCTCTTGGCCGGCAGGATGCCCATCAGCGATTTCATCAGCGTGGTCTTGCCCATGCCGTTGCGGCCCATGATCGCCACTATCTCGTTGGGCGCGACCTTGACGTTGAGCCCGTGCAGCACCTCGCTCTGGCCATAGGCGACGTGAAGATCGGAAATTGCCAGCATCAGCGTGCTCCTCAATGACCCAAGTAAACTTCAATGACCTTGGGATCGTTCTTCACCTTCTCCATGGTGCCTTCCGAGAGGATCTGGCCTTGGTGAAGCACGGTGACCTTGTGTGCGATGTCCTCGACGAACTTCATGTCGTGCTCGATCACCAGCACCGAGCGGTTCTTGATGATGCGGTTGAGCAGCTCGGCGGTCTTGGCGCGTTCGGAGACGCTCATGCCGGCGACAGGCTCGTCGAGCATCAAGAGGTCGGGGTCCTGGATCAGCAGCATGCCGATCTCGAGCCATTGCTTCTGACCATGACTGAGCTCGGCGGCATAGGTGTTGAGCTTGTCCTTGAGGAAGATCATCTCGGCAACCTCCCCGACGCGGTCCTTGACCTGCTGGTCGCGTTGGAAGGTCAGCGAGCCGAACACGGTGCGGCCACGCGGAAAGGAGATCTCGAGATTCTCGAACACGGTGAGATCCTCGAACACCGACGGCGTCTGGAACTTGCGTCCCACCCCGGCCTTGACGATCTCGTTCTCCTTCAGCTTCGTCAGCTCCGTGCCGCGAAACTGGATCGAGCCTTCGGTCGCCTTGGTCTTGCCGCAGATCAGGTCGAGCACCGTGGTCTTGCCGGCCCCATTGGGGCCGATGATGACGCGGATCTCGTTCTCCTCGATGTAAAACGAGAGATCGTTGACGGCCTTGAAGCCGTCGAAGGAAACCGTCAGTCCGGAGACCGCGAGCAGGAATTCCTTGGGCTGATGACCGACGAGCATGATCTATCTCCTCACTGCCAGCGCGGCATCGGCATCGTGATGACCGACGAGCATGATGGCCTCCTCACTCTGCCGGTGCGCCGTCGGCAACCGAATTGTCGGTCCAGCCCGGCTTCTTGCGCGAGGCGAACAGGCGGTCGATGCGCGGCTGCACATAGTCGGCCCAGAGCCCCGACAGGCCGTTCGGGAAAGCGAGCACGACCGCGATGAACAGCGCACCGAGACCAAACAGCCAGAGTTGCGGAAAGGATTCCGACAGGCTGGTCTTGGCGAAGTTCACCAGAATGGCCCCCCATATCGCGCCGAAGATCGACATCCGTCCGCCGACCGCGGTGTAAATCACCATCTCGATCGACGGCACGATGCCGACAAAGGACGGCGACATGAAACCGACATTGAGCGCGAACATGGCCCCGCCGATCGCGGCGAAAACCGCGGCCATACAGAACGCAAAGATCTTGAAGTTGGCGACGCTGTAGCCGGAGAAGCGGACGCGGTCCTCCTGTTCGCGCATAGCCACCAGGATGCGGCCGAGCTTGGTCAGGCGGATGAACTGCGCGATGCCGATGCAGGCGAACAGCAGCACCACTTCGACGAAGTACAGGATGACCTTGGCGTGGTCGGGCCGGATGTCCCAACCCTTCAGGGTGCGCAGGTCGGTCATGCCGTTGATGCCGCCGGTGTAGCCCTGCTGGCCCACGATCAGGATGGTGAGGATGGCCGCGACGGCCTGGGTGATGATCGCGAAATAGGTGCCGCCGACGCGGCGCTTGAACATCGCGGTGCCGATGATCAGCGCGAAGATGCCGGGAACCAGGATGATGGCGAGGATGGTGAAGGTGAGACTGTGAAACGGCTGCCAGAACAGCGGCAGTGACGTGATCTGATTCCAGTCCATGAAATCCGGGATGCCCGGCGTCGACTGGATTTTCGTGTTCTCGACGCTGGAGGCTTCCAGCTTGAGGAACATCGCCATGCAATAGCCGCCGAGTCCGAAGAACACGCCCTGCCCGAGACTCAGAATGCCGCCATAACCCCAGCACAGCACGAGGCCGAGTGCGACAAAGGCGTAGGTCAGATATTTCGCGACCAGATTGAGGCGGAATACATCGAGCGACAGCGGCAGGATCACGAACAGCACGGCGGCCAGAACAATGAAGCCGATGAGCTCGGATCGATTGAAGAAGCGTGAGTTGATGACCATGACTTGCCTGCTTCTTGTTATTTGCGGACCTTGAGGGCGAAGAGACCCTGCGGCCGCAGCATCAGGATTCCGACAACGGCAAGCAGCGTCAGCACCTTGGCCATCGAGCCCGACAGGAAGAACTCGAGGGTGGATTGGGTCTGCGAGATCGAGAAGGCCGATGCGATGGTGCCGAGCAGGCTTGCCGCGCCGCCGAACACGACCACGAGGAACGTATCGACGATGTAGAGCTGTCCGGAGGTCGGCCCGGTCGAGCCGATCATCGTGAAGGCGCTCCCGGCGACACCGGCAATGCCGCAGCCGAGGCCGAAAGTGTAGCGATCCACTTTTTCGGTGTTGATGCCGACGGCTCCGGCCATGATGCGGTTCTGCACGACGGCGCGCACCTGCCGACCCCAGCGCGATTTGTACATCACGTAGGCGACGCCCACGGTGATCAGGACGGTGAGGCACATCACGAAGACGCCGTTAATCGGCACTTCGATGCTGTCGGTCACGTGCAGCGAGCCAAGCATCCATTGCGGCAGCTCGACGCCGACCTCGCGCGCGCCGAACACGGAGCGATAGGCCTGTTGCAGGATCAGGCTGAGGCCCCAGGTCGCAAGCAGGGTGTCGAGCGGGCGCTTGTAGAGATGCCGTATCAGCACCCATTCCACCAGCATCCCCAACGCGCCGGAGGCGATGAAGGCCAGGATCATCGCGAGGAAGAAGTAGCCGCTGAACAGGCTCGGCAAATAGGATTGGAAGAAACTCGAGGTCATCCAGGTGACGTAGGCGCCAAGGATCATGAATTCGCCATGGGCCATGTTGATGACGCCCATCTGGCCGAAGATGATCGCAAGACCCAGCGCCATCAGGACGTAGACGGAGAACAGGATCAGTCCTGCAAAGCCCTGCATGACGAAGATGGAGCCAAGGTCACCAAGCGAGTAGTCGCCGAACATCGATGTCCTCCGTCAGGAAAGGGTCCCGCGTCGCGAGCAGGTTCGCGACGCGGGGGTCTTGGGCGTGGATTTGCGGTCCACGCCAGGGAGAGGTTTTGTCTGGAAGGGAAACGGCGACGAACGCCGTGTCTTATTGATAGCTCTGGTCTTACTGGTAGCCCTTGGGGAACGGATCCGGCTCGACCAGATCAGCGGTCTCGTAGATCAGTTCGAACTGGCCATCGAGCTTGGCGCGTCCCACCCTGGTCTTCGACCAGAGGTGATGATTTTCGTGGATGCGCACATAGCCTTCCGGAGCGCCCTTGAACTCGATGCCTGGCGATGCCGCCGCGATCTTGTCGATGTCGAAGGAGCCCGCCTTTTCCACCGTCAACTTCCAAAGCCACGGGCCGAGATAGGCAGCCTGGGTGACGTCTCCGATCACGGTCTTCTCGCCCCACATCTTCTTGAACGCCGGGACGAAGGTCTTGTTGTTCGGATTGTCGAGCGACTGGAAGTACTTCATGCAGGCATAGGCACCCGCGATGTTCTCGCCGCCGATGCCGTCGATCTCGTCTTCCGTCACCGAGATCGTCAGCAGCGCCTGCTTGGAGAGGTCGATGCCGGCCGCCTTGAGCTGCTTGTAGAACGCGACGTTCGAGCCGCCGACGACGTCGGTGAAGATCACGTCGGGCTTGGTCAGCTTGATCTTGTTGATGACCGAATTGAACTGGGTGTTGCCGAGCGGATAATATTCTTCGCCGACGACCTTGCCCTTCAGCACGTTCTCGACGTGCTTGCGCGCGATCTTGTTCGAGGTGCGCGGCCAGATGTAGTCAGAGCCGATGAAGAAGAACGACTTCGCGCCCTTCTCCTTGGCGATCCAGTTCAGGCCGGCGAGGATCTGCTGAGTGGCTTCCTGGCCGGTATAGATCACGTTCTTGGACTGCTCGAGACCTTCGTAGAAGGTCGGATAGTAGAGCATGCCGTTGTACTGCTCCATGACGGGCAGCACGGCCTTGCGGGACGCCGAGGTCCAGCAGCCCATGATCGCCGCGACCTTGTCGTTGACTAGCAATTTCTTGGCCTTTTCGGCAAAGGTCGGCCAGTCGCTGGCGCCGTCTTCCTGGATGAACTTGATCTTGCGCCCGAGCACGCCGCCCATGGCATTGATCTGCTCGATGGCGAGCTTTTCGGCTTCGATCGAGCCGGTCTCGGAGATCGCCATGGTGCCGGTCGCCGAATGGAGGATGCCGACCGTCACCTCGGTGTCGGTGACCGCGAGGCCCGTGGTATTGACCGCCGAGGTCGCCGGGGCCTGCGCAAAAGATGCTCGCGGCAGCATGGTGATGGCCGGCACGGCCGCCATTCCCATCAATAATTTGCGCCGGAGCGGCGATAACAGGCCCTTGTTCGCTTCGTCTGACATGAGCACCCCACTGTTGTTCGAGGACACGCGATTGGTGCCGTGAGGATGGCTCGAATTTGTGCACTGCAAGCATACGCAAGATCGCGTATACTGCACCGCAAAATGACGACGTAGGCTTTTGGTACGGGTTTTGCGAGGGGTCCGGCGCGTTCGGGAGTAGGAGTGGGGCTGAAGTGGCAGGGCGGCAGCGAATAGATCGCGTCAGGCGCCAGTACAACCAATGGGTCGCCAACCAGACGCTGGAAGACTACGCGCTGCGTTTCACCGCCAAGAGCGCGCGCCGGTGGTCCGCCGCCCGCGTCGCCAACACCGCACTGGGCGCCATCTCCTTTCTCGCGCTGGAGGCGATCGGCGGCACCATCACCCTGAACTACGGCGTTACCAACGCCACCGCCGCGATCCTCGTCGTCTCCACCATCATCTTCTGCTGCGGCGTCCCGATTGCCTATTATGCCGCCAAATGCGGCATCGACATTGACCTGCTCACCCGCGGCGCCGGCTTCGGCTATATCGGCTCGACCGTCACCTCGCTGATCTACGCCTCCTTCACCTTCATCTTCTTCGCCATCGAGGCGGTGATCCTGGCGACGGCGCTCGAGATGTGCTTCGGAATTCCGCGCCCGATCGGCTATCTCATCAGTGCGGTCGCAATCATCCCGCTTGTCACCTACGGCATCACGCTGATCAGCCGCTTCCAGCTCTGGACGCAGCCGATCTGGATCATTCTGCACATCCTGCCCTTCGCGGCGATCGCCTGGGCCAATCCTTACTCATTCACGGAGTGGCGCAAATTCGCCGGCGAGCACGGCGACCCCAGCGGACATTTCGATCTGCTGCTGTTCGGTGTCGCATCCTCCGTGGTGTTTTCGCTGGTGGCCCAGATCGGCGAGCAGGTCGACTTCCTCAGGTTTCTGCCGCGCGACCGCCGCACCTCGCGAACGTCGTGGTGGGCCGCCCTGCTGATCGCCGGCCCCGGCTGGATCATCTTCGGCGCGCTGAAACTCCTGCTGGGCTCGTTTCTCGCCTTCTTCGCGCTGAGCCACGGTCTCTCCAGCGAGCTGGCGGCCGAGCCTGCGCACATGTATCTCGAAGCGTTTCGCTACGTGCTGTCGCAGCCGGACATGGCCCTGGCACTCACCGGCGCGTTCGTGATCCTGTCGCAGCTGAAGATCAACGTCACCAATGCCTATGCAGGCTCGATCGCCTGGTCGAACTTCTTCTCGCGTCTGACGCATAGCCATCCCGGCCGGGTCGTCTGGCTGGTGTTCAACGTGATGGTGGCGCTGCTGCTGATGGAGATCGGCGTCTACAAGGCGCTGGAGCAGACGCTCGCGCTCTACTCAAATGTCGCGATCGCCTGGGTCGGTGCGCTGGTGTCCGATCTCGTGGTCAATAAGCCGCTCGGCCTGCGCCCGCCGCAGATGGAGTTCAAGCGCGCCCATCTCTACGACATCAACCCGGTCGGCGTCGGCGCGATGACGATCGCGACCATCGTCTCGATCGCGGCCTTCTACGGCCTGTTCGGCTCGACCATGAAAGCGCTCGCGGCCTTTGTCGCGCTGACGGTCGCCTTCGTCACCGCACCCGTCATCGCCTGGCTCACCGACGGAAAATACTACATCGCGCGCAAGCCGAAGAAGAGCTGGGCCAATATCGAATCGATCCAGTGCTGTATCTGCGAGCACCATTTCGAGCCGGAGGACATGACCTCCTGTCCCGCCTATGCGGGCCCGATCTGCTCGCTATGCTGCTCGCTCGATGCGCGCTGCCACGATTTGTGCAAACCGCATGCGCGCGCGCAGGTGCAGTTCGCCGACGCGCTCGCAAGGATCTTGCCGCAGGCGATCTATCGGCGGATCAACTCGCAGTTCGGCCACTACATCGGTGTGTTCGTGGTCTCCGCGGGCCTCGTCGCGCTGGTACTGGGGCTGATCTACCTCCAGACCTCGGTCAGCGTGCCCGGCGAGAACGTGCTCGTCTCCAACGTGCTCTGGAAGGTGTTCTTCTCGCTCAGCATCATCATCGGCGTGGTCGCTTGGCTGTTCGTGCTGGCGCAGCAGAGCCGACGGGCCGCCGAGGCCGAGACCCGGCGCCAGACCACGCTGCTGATCCAGGAGATCGACGCGCACAAGCGCACCGACGCCGAGCTCCAGCGCGCCAAGGAAATCGCCGAATCCGCCAATCTCGCCAAGAGCCGCTACGTGGTGGGCCTGAGCCACGAGCTGCGCTCGCCGCTCAATGCGATCAGCGGCTATGCCCAACTCCTGGAGCAGGATACGACGCTCAACACCAAGCCGCGCGACCAGGTCCGCGTCGTCCGCCGCAGCGCCGATCACCTCTCCGGCCTGATCGACGGCATTCTGGACATCTCCAAGATCGAGGCGGGGCGGCTGTACCTGTCGCGCGACGAGGTGCGCTTGACCGAATTCCTCGACCAGCTCGTCGGCATGTTCCGCCTTCAAGCCGCGGCCAAGAGCATCGACTTCGTGTTCAGGCGGCCGGCGCATTTGCCGGTCGTGGTCTATGCCGACGAGAAGCGGCTGCGCCAGGTGCTGATCAATCTGCTGTCCAACGCGATCAAGTTCACCCAGGCCGGCAGCGTGCAGTTCGTGGTGCACTATCGCAGCCCGGTCGCGGAGTTCGAGGTGATCGACACCGGCCCCGGCATCCAGGGCGACGATCTCGAACGCATCTTCGCACCGTTCGAACGCGGCGCGCTCGGTGTCTCGCAGCCGCAGACCGGCACCGGGCTGGGCCTGACCATCAGCCGGCTGCTCGCCGGCGTCATGGGAGGCGACATCAAGGTCTCGAGCACGGTCGGCAGCGGCAGCACGTTCAAGGTCAAGATGCTGCTCTCGGAAGTCACCAATCCGCAGCGTATTGCGCCAGTGGAGGCCCCGATCTCCGGCTATCACGGCGCGCGCAAGACCATCCTCATCACCGACGACGATCCCGTGCATCGCGACCTCCTGCGCGAGGTGTTGACACCACTCGGCTTCATCCTGCTCAGCGCGCCCGACGGACCTGGTTGCCTGGCGCTGGCCCAGCACTGCCGGCCCGATCTGTTCCTGCTCGACATTTCCATGCCGGGCATGGATGGCTGGACGGTCGCGGAGACGCTCCGCGCCAACGGCCACCATCAGGCGCGGATCCTGATGGTGTCGGCCAGCGCGCTCGAGGCCCACGGCACACCGCTGGCGCAGCCCTTCCACGACGGCTATCTGATGAAGCCGATCGACATTCCCAGGCTTTTGGAAAGCATCCGCCAGCTTCTCAAGATCGAATGGCAATACGGCTCGGACGAGATCGCCGTGCCGCTGTGGCGGCCGGAGAGCGGCTCGCGGCCACCTGTACGACACATCGAGGCGCTGATCGGGCTCGGTCAGATCGGCTACGTCAAGGCCATCGAGTTGAAGCTGGACGAGATCGGCAGCGAGCATCCTGAACATGCCGACTTCGTCGCGGAAATGCGGTCGCTGGTCGACCGCTTCGATCTCGACCAGTACATGGCCACATTGAAGACGTTGTATGCGTATGAGCACTGAGTCGAAAAAGCGCGACGTCGCGCTCGTTGTCGACGACTCTCCGGAGACGCTGCGGCTGCTCACCGATGCGCTCGACAGCGCCGGAATGACGGTGATGGTGGCACTCGACGGCGCGGCCGCGATGCGCATCGTCGACCAGATCACGCCTGACATCGTGCTGCTCGACGCGGTGATGCCGGGCATGGACGGGTTCGAGACCTGCCGCCGCCTCAAGCGTGATGCGGGCCTTGCCAATGTCCCGGTGATATTCATGACGGGGCTCGCCGAGACCGAGCACATCGTGCGCGGGCTGGAGGCCGGCGGCGTCGACTACGTGACCAAGCCGATCGTGATCGAGGAGATGCTCGCGCGCATCCGCGTTCATCTCGGCAATGCGCGGCTGACGCAGAGCGCGCGCGCCGCGCTCGACGTCTCCGGCCGATTCCTGTTCGCGGTCAACCGCCAGGGCAAATTGTTGTGGGCGACCCCGCAGGCGCAGAAGCTGCTGGCGGATCACCACGGCGCACAGGCCGAGGACGACTTCGTCCTGCCAGTACCATTGCTGCAATGGCTGGAGCAGGCGAAGGGCAAGGGCAGCTCGAAGTCTCAGGCAGCGTCCTTGCCGGACAATCCTCAACTCCGGCTGTACTACATGGGCGAGACCGCGCCGAACGAGTTCCTGCTGCGGCTGTCCAGGGAATCCGGCACCGCGCCGCCACCCGAATTCACCAGCGAGCTCGGCCTCACCACCCGCGAAGGCGAGGTGCTGGCCTGGCTCAGCAAGGGCAAGACCAACCGCGACATCGCGCAGATTTTGGGCTTGAGCCCGCGCACGGTCGACAAGCATCTTGAGCAGATCTACTCCAAGCTCGGCGTCGAGAACCGGACTGCGGCGGCGGCGATTGCAACGAATGCGACAAGAAGGAATTCGTAGTTTTGCTGCGAATGAGTTGAGACCTGCCCACCCAATAACCGGTGTCGTCCCGGCGCAGGCCGGGACCCATAGCCACAAGACGTAGTTTGGCGATGACTCGTTATCGTGGGACTACTACCAACCGCAGTCGATAGATCACGCGGTATGGGTCCCGGCCTTCGCCGGGACGACATTGCAATGCGTGGTTAGCGCCTACCCCACCTCACCCGTACACAAACTCCCCGCCATCCAGATCCGTCTTCGGGATCTCGTCCTTTTCGGTCCAGTAATCCTGGCTGTGCTGCCATTCCGGCTTGTCGCCGCGCTTGGGCAGCAGGTCCATGTTGCGCATCATGTAACCGGGATTGAAGTTCTCCGGATCGATCCAGGGCAGGATCGGCATGTTGTGGTCTTCGGCGCGCAACTTGACCCCGACCTTCTTCTTGCCTTTGGCCTTCATGTGACCGAGCAGACGGCAGACGAAGTCGGCGACGAGGTCGACGCGCAGCGTCCAGCTGGCGCGGAAATAGCCGAACACCCAGACCATGTTCGGCACGCCCGTGAACATCATGCCGCGATAGGTGACGGTGTCGCCGAAGGCGAGAGGCTTGCCGTCAACCTCGAAGGCGATGTCGCCGAGCGCCGCGAGATTGAAGCCGGTTGCGGTGACGATGATGTCGGCTTCGAGCAGCTTGCCGGATTTGAGCTGGATGCCGTTCTCGACGAAGCACTCGATCTCATCGGTGACGACGGACGCCTTGCCGCCGGCGATGCCCTTGAACAGATCGGCATCGGGCACGAAGGCGATGCGCTGCCGCCACGGCCGGTAGTTCGGCGTGAAATGGGTGTCGACATCGTACTCCGGACCGAGCACCGCGCTGATCTGGCCGATCAGCTCCTTTTTCACCTGCTCGGGCTTGGAGATGCAGAGTTTCGTGAAGGCATCCTGCTCGAACAGGATCTTGCGGCGAACGATCTCGTGGATCCAGGCTTCGTCGACCTGAAGCCTGCGCAGCTCCTCCGCGATCTCGATGGCGTTGCGCCCGAGACGGAAATAGGTCGGCGAACGCTGCAGCATCGTGACATGCGCGCATTTGTCGGCAATGTTCGGCACCAGCGTCGCCGCCGTCGCGCCGGAGCCGATCACGACGACCTTCTTGTTCGCGAGGTCGATATCATCAGGCCAAGTCTGCGGATGAACGATGCGGCCCTTGAAGCGATCGGTACCCTTCCATTCCGGCGTATAGCCTTCCGAATGGCGGTAATAGCCCTGGCACATCCAGAGAAAGTTCGCCGTGAAGGTTTTCGGCTCGCCAGTGTCGGTCGTCACCGCCTCGATGGTCCAGAGGTTTTGCTCGCTCGACCAGCTCGCCGAATTGATCTTGTGCTTGTAGCGGATATGCCGCGCGATATCGTTTTCGTCGATCACCTCGTTCATGTAGGCGAGGATTTCTTCGGCGGTCGCGATCGGCGGCCCGACCCAGGGCTTGAAGCTATAACCGAAGGTGTGGAGATCGCTGTCGGAGCGGATGCCGGGATAGCGATGCGTCGTCCACGTGCCGCCGAACGTCGCCTGCGTTTCCAGGATGACGAAGCTCGCACCCGGAAGCTGCTTGGTCATGTGATAGGCGCTGCCGATGCCCGAGATGCCGGCGCCGACGATCAGCACGTCGAAATGTTCAGAAGCCTGTTTGGCCGTGGCGTGACTGCGAACAGCGACATTCATTGTTGCTTCTATGCCTTGCTTGTTTTTATGGCCGCCCTTGGTTGGGCGACGCGTTTCCCCCGCGACGGACATGGTTGCCCATCGCGCTTCCGCTTCAAGATGACATAGATCGGGACGCGGTCAAATCACAGCGCCGCACCCCAGCTCCGCGCGGTCTGCAAGATCCAGTCGCGATAGAGCGTGAGCGGTGTGACGCCGGTCAGCCCGCCGCAGCCGGCGGCTCCGTTCGGCCCCGTGGACCAGCTGATCACGCCGACGAGCACGGATCCGGTCGGCTTGTCCTCGAACACGGGACCGCCGGAATCACCGGTGCAGGCGCCAATTCCGTCGCGAACACCGTTGGTTACGGGGTCGACCAACCGGATCTGGAGCGTGCCGGGCTGCCCCGTCGCAACGAGGCCGGCAACGCGCGTCGCGCCGCCACTCTTGCCGTCGCCACGCACGGTGACGCCGATGCCGGCGATGACGAAGCGGCTGCCGACCTGGATCGGAATATTCGGCGCACCGACCGGTACCGTCGATTTTCCCTTCAATGGAATTTCCAGCTGCAGCAGTGCCAGGTCGGCGGTAGCGCGATGCCCTTGCATCGCCTGCATGTTGAAACTCGGATGGATCGCGACGGTGCGGACATTCAGCAGTTGCGGCTGCCCGTCGGTGCCGCGATCGACGATCTTGTAGTCCGCGCCGGGCTGCACGCAGTGGGCGACGGTGAGCACCAGCCTTGGCGCAACCAGGGTGCCGGTACAGAAATTGCCGCGCGAGCCGACGATGGTGACGACGGCGCGCGCGACGCCATCGGCCTGCGGCGTGCCGCCGCCAACGATGGCATAAGCAGGCGTGGCCAGCAGCAGCACGGCTGTAATGATGGTTGCAAGCTTTTTCATGGGAACACGCTTCGGCTTCGGTGACGCGGTGGGATGGCTTCGGACTGGCCCTTGCCGATAGCGCATGCTAGCGCTCTTGGAAAGGAATTGACGAGGGCGGGACCTTGACGATCGAGGCTGTGATCTTTGATTTTGGCGGCGTGCTGACGAGTTCGCCATTTGAGGCGTTCACGCGGTTCGAGACAGAGCGTGGCCTGCCCATCGACATCATCCGGCGCACCAATGCCGCCAATCATCTGGAAAATGCCTGGGCCAAATTCGAGCGCGCCGAGGTCGACATCGACACGTTCGATAAGCTGTTCGCGACGGAGTCGCTGGCGCTTGGCGCGGAGGTGCGCGGCCGCGATGTGCTGCCGCTGCTTCAGGGCGATCTGCGCCCCGAGATGGTCGAAGCGCTGAAGCGCATCAAGGCGCAATTCAAGACCGGCTGCATTACCAACAATCTGCCGGCCAATGCGATCGGCAGCATGACCGGGCGCTCACTCTATGTCGCCGAGGTGATGGTGCTGTTCGACCATGTGATCGAGTCCGCCAAGATCGGCCTGCGCAAGCCCGACCCGCGCATCTACCAGCTGATGGTCGAGACGCTGAAGGTTGATCCGAAGAATTGCATCTATCTGGACGATCTCGGCGTCAATCTGAAGCCGGCACGCGAGATGGGCATGACGACGATCAAGGTGACCAGCGGCGCCCAGGCGATCGCCGAGCTCGAGGCCGCGACGGGATTGAAGCTGAGCTAGAGCGTCATTCTCCGTCATTGCGAGCGGAGCAAAGCAATCCAGACCGCCTCCGCGGTGGGATTCTGGATTGCTTCGCTGCGCTCGCAATGACAGCGTGGAAAAATCTCGCCTGGCGAACTGATTATTCCGCAGCGGCGGCAATACGCTCGGGAAACGCAGCCGCCAGCGAGGCGCGATCGGCTTTCAACACGCCTCGCTCGGTGATGAGGCCGGTGACGAGCCGCGCCGGGGTGACGTCGAAGGCATAATTCGCGACCGGCGAGCCCTCCGGCACGATGCGTACCGTCTCAAGCCTTCCGTCCGCGGTGCGGCCGGTCATGTCGGTGACCTCCGTGCCACTGCGCTGCTCGATCGGGATGTCGCGGACGCCGTCATCAACGGCGAAATCGATCGTCGGCGACGGCAGCGCGACATAGAACGGCACGTTATTGTCGTGAGCGGCGAGCGCCTTCAAATATGTGCCGATCTTGTTGCAGACGTCGCCATTGGCGGCAACGCGATCGGTGCCGACGATGGCGAGATCGACCATGCCGTGCTGCATCAGATGCCCGCCGGTGTTGTCCGGAATCACCGTATGCGCCACGCCGTGATGGCCGAGCTCCCAGGCCGTGAGCGAGGCGCCCTGGTTGCGCGGACGCGTCTCATCGACCCAGACGTGGACCTTGATGCCGCGCTCGTGCGCCAGATAGATCGGCGCCGTCGCCGTGCCCCAGTCGACGGTCGCAAGCCAGCCGGCGTTGCAATGGGTCAGCAAATTGACGGTCTCGCCCGGCTTCTTCCTTGCGACGATCGCCTCGATGAGTTTCAGGCCGTTGCCGGCGATCCCGCGATTGATCTCGACATCCTGCTCGACGATCTCGTCGGCGCGCGCATAGGCGGCTTCCGCGCGCTCCAGCGGATCGATCGGCGCGAGGCTCGCGCGCATCTCGTCCAGGGCCCATTTCAGATTGATCGCGGTCGGCCGCGCCACCACGAGCGTGTCGTAGGCACGCTTCAGGCCGGCGTCGGAGGCGTCCTCGCGCATCGCCAGCGCCATGCCGTAGGCTGCGGTCGCGCCGATCAGTGGCGCACCGCGTACCAGCATGTCGCGGATGGCGAGGGCCGCGTCCTCGCATGAGGTCAGCTTCGCAACGATGAACTCATGCGGCAGCCGGCGCTGGTCGATCGCTCCGACCGACCAGCCGTCGCGCTCACGCCAGATGCTGCGGAAATGCTTGCCGTCGACCTTCATGGCATTCTGCCTTTCGTATCACGTTCGCAAGATGCGCCCGGCCACCGCATCGAGCTTCTTCAAGAGCTCGGGATCGCGCGCCTCGGGCGCGGTGATCAATGCGGTATCGAGCGCGCGGTCCGAGCCGATCGGGCACGGCTCATGCTCGCGCGGGAAGTCTTTCGCCAGTCGCACCACCAGCGCTTTTGCCTTGTCGGCGTTCGAGCTCAGAACGCGGATGATGTCCTGCACGGTGACGGCGTCGTGATCGGGATGCCAGCAATCGAAATCCGTCACCATCGCGACGGTGGCGTAGCAAAGCTCGGCCTCACGCGCGAGCTTCGCTTCGGGCATGTTGGTCATGCCGATCACGGAATAGCCAAGCGTCTTGTAGGTCATGCTTTCCGCATAGGTCGAGAATTGCGGTCCCTCCATGCAGACATAGGTGCCGCCTCGCGAAAACGCGTTGCCCTCGGCTTCGGCCGCCGTGGCAAGGTGGATGCGCAGCCGCGGCGATACCGGGTGCGCCATCGAGACATGCGCGACGCATCCCCTCCCGAAGAACGAGCTGTCGCGCTTGTGGGTACGATCGACGAACTGGTCGACGAGAACGAAGGTTCCCGGCGGCAGTTCCTCCCTGAACGAGCCGCAGGCCGACAGCGAGATCAGGTCGGTGACGCCGGCGCGCTTGAGGACGTCGATATTGGCGCGATAATTGATGTCAGAGGGCGACAGCCGGTGGCCCTTGTCGTGGCGCGGCAGGAACACGATCGGCAGGCCGGCAATGGAGCCGCGCCGCAGCGGCGCCGACGGCTCGCCCCAGGGGCTTTTGATCACCTCTTCGCGAGCGTCCTCCAGCCCCGGCAGATCGTAGATGCCGGAGCCGCCGATGATGCCCAATACCGCCTGCGTCATGCCTGCTCCACCCCGTTCGCGCCATCGCGATTCCGTGGGGAAGCTATGCCAGTTTTACGTCGGCTTTGGAACGGGGGATGGGGTCAAGAAGTGCCGTCAGGAGGATGTGCGCCAGCACTCCTGATTATGCCGCGGCCGCCGACTGCAGCTGGGTCGCAACCATGCGCTCCAACGTCTCGACCGACTGGAAGTTCTCCGGTGTGATCTCGGATTGGGGAATCGTGAAGTCGAACTCGGCTTCGACGCCGAGCATCAGATTGACCATGTCCATCGAGGTCAGGCCGACGTCGACGAGCTTGGCCTGCGCCGTGATCTCAGCGGAGAGTGCGTTCTGGGCGAGGATGCCCTTCACCAGCTTGATGATGCGATTGCGCAACTCGGTATCGAAAGCCTGCATCGGTAAATTCCCATCTGTCGACAAAGGTCGGACCGGTTGCCGGCTACGATGGGCACGGCGGGCCGATCCCGCAATGGATGCCACCATTACTTCGCGTTTCTTAGTAAACGATGACTCAGATTGTCTGGATTTCCGGCTTCTTACAGATCCCTAACGCGATCGCGGGAATCCGGGCGATGCAAACAACCCGAACTTAACTGTTCGTTCGGAATTGGGCTTTGTTTACCCTCTATTTCATCGACGAATTTGAATTAAATCCGTAGCCTCATCTCATAAGCAAAGATGGTCGAAGGATCGCTCAAGCGGCATCGCGAATGATGCCGGCGATCCTGAACGGCAAACCGGAGGCGGACGAGTATGAACGTGCGTGAAGCAGTCCTCACTGTCGACGAGACGCAGACGAGCTTTCTCGAGCATGGTCCCTCTCTCATCGAACGCGCCGCCCGCACCGCCACCGTGGCGGCAGCTGACGCCGACGGGGTCGATCGCGATGCCCGCTTCCCTCACAAGGCTTTCGAGGTTGCGCGTGAGCAGAAGCTGCTCGCCGTCATGATCCCGGCCGAGTTCGGCGGCTTCGGTGCCTCGATCCACGACGTCACCGACGTCTGCTACACGCTCGGACGCGCGTGCGCCTCCACGGCGATGATCTACGCGATGCACACGACAAAGGTCGCCTGCGTCGTCAGGCACGGTCACGGTATTCCCTGGATGGAGACCATGATGCGCCGGGTCGCGCGCGACCAGTGGCTGCTCGCCTCCTCCACCACCGAAGGCCAGAATGGCGGCAACATCCGCGCTAGCGCCGCCGCCGTCGACGTCGCCGGCGACACCGTCTCGCTGCTGCGCGACGCCACCGTGATCTCCTACGGCGCCGAGGCCGACGGCCTCGTGACCATCGCCCGCCGCGCCACCGACGCTTCTGCGTCCGACCAGGTGCTTCTGGCGCTCGCCAAGGACGATTATTCGCTGAAGCGGACGCTGGGCTGGGAAACGCTCGGCATGCGCGGCACCTGCTCGACCGGTTTCGAGCTGAAGGTCGACTGCCCGACCGACCGCGTCTTCCCGGAATCCTACGACAAGATCCACGCCCAGACCATGACGCCGTTCGCGCATCTGTGCTGGTCCTCGGCCTGGGCTGGGATCGCTGCAGCCGCCGTCACCCGTGCGCAGGCCTTCGTCCGCAAGGCGGCCCGCAGCTCAGGGGGCCAGATGCCCCCGGCAGCCGCGCATTTCACCGCCGCCAAGATGTCGCTGGCCAAGCTGCGGGCGCTGATATCGGCCAATATCGACGCCTTTGCCCGCGCCGAGCACGACGAACGCGCGCTCGGCTCGCTCGACTTCCAGTCTTCGATCACGCTTCTGAAGGTGCAGGCCTCGGAGCTCGCGGTCGAGACCGTGATGCATGCGATGCGCACCGCAGGCCTTTCCGGCTACCGCAATGACGGTGAGTTCACCATGGGCCGCCACCTGCGCGACGTACTGTCGTCGCCGATCATGATCAACAACGACCGCATTCTGGCCAATGCCGCCACTTCGACCCTGATGAGCGGCGTGCCATTGAGCCTTCACGACTGACGCGCCTTCACGACTAAACCAACAAGAACAATTTTCAGATAGCAGGACATCGACCCATGAACATTGCCGTCCTCCCCAATTCACCCGAGACCGCCCCGCAAATCGCGGATCCGCTGGATCATCTCGCCGACAAGCTGTTCCACCCCATGGGCTCGGACGGCGTCTATGCCCGGACCGCGCTTTATGAGGGCATCGTCGAAAAGCTCGCCGCGCTGATCACGAGCCATCGCGAGACCGGCACTGAGGTGATGCGCTTCCCGCCGGTGATGAGCCGGTCTCAGCTGGAAAAGTCCGGCTACCTCAAGAGCTTTCCGAACCTGCTCGGTTGCGTCTGCGGCCTGCACGGCACCGAGCGCGAGATCAACGCCGCGGTCAGCCGCTTCGATGCCGGCGGCGACTGGACCAGTTCGCTCTCGCCGGCAGACCTCGTGCTGTCGCCGGCGGCCTGCTATCCCGTCTATCCGATCGCGGCGAGCCGCGGCCAGTTGCCGAAGGGTGGCCTGCGCTTCGACGTCGCCGCCGACTGCTTCCGCCGCGAGCCGTCGAAACATCTCGACCGTCTGCAATCGTTCCGGATGCGGGAGTATGTCTGCATCGGCAGCCCCGACGACGTCGCCGATTTCCGCGAGCGCTGGATGGTGCGCGCGCAGGCGATTGCGACCGATCTCGGTCTCACCTTCCGCGTCGATTATGCCAGCGATCCGTTCTTCGGCCGCGTCGGTCAGATGAAGGCGGTGAGCCAGAAGCAGCAGCAGCTCAAGTTCGAACTGCTGATCCCGCTGCGCTCGGAAGAGCAGCCGACGGCCTGCATGAGCTTCAATTATCACCGCGAGCATTTCGGCACGACCTGGGACATCAAGGACGCCAATGGCGAGCCGGCCCACACCGGCTGCGTCGCCTTCGGCATGGACCGCCTGGCCGTCGCCATGTTCCATACCCACGGCACCGACCCTTCCGCCTGGCCCGCCAAGGTGCGGGAGATCATGGGCCTGCAGCCGCAGATCGCGGCCGATGCCCACGGCGAAGGCTGGCGCTAACGGAACGAGGCCGGTCATATCCACGGGAAAGACGAGCGTGATCCATACCAAGGTCCGATGCCGCGAGATCACCGAGTCCGACGTCGATGCGGTCGCGGACTTGCTGACGCGCGGCTTCGTCGGCCGCTCGCGCGGCTACTGGATCCAGGGCCTGCGCCGGCAGGCCTTCAGGCCCGTACCGGAAGGCTACCCGCGCTTTGGCTACATGCTCGACAATGACGGCACGCCGGTCGGCGTGCTGCTGCTGATCTACACGGCGCGGAGGGACGGCGATGAGACCGCCATCCAGTGCAATTTGTCGAGCTGGTACGTCGATCCGGCCTACCGCAACTACGCCCCGCTCCTGACCAAGATCGCGCAGCGCCACAAGGACGTCACCTATCTCAACATCAGCCCGGCGCCGTGGACCTGGCCGATCATCGAGACGCAGGGCTTTCGCGCCTATTGCAGGGGTATATTCTTCTCGGTGCCTGCGCTGGCGCGCGTCCCACGCTGGAGCAAGATCGAGGTCATCTCGCAGCACGCCAAGACGATCGAGGGGCTTTCCGATGCCGAGACCGATCTCTTGACGCGGCACGCGCGCTACAATTGCCTCAGCCTCGTCTGCCGCACGCCGAAGGGAACGTTCCCCTTCATCCTGCAACCGGTGCGCATCCGCCGTGGCATCATTGCGCCGCCCGCGATGAAGCTGATCTACTGTCGCAACGCGGCCGAATACACCGAATGCGCGGGCCGCATCGGCCGGCTGCTGCTGCGGCTCGGCAAGATCGCGGTCGCCGTCGATTCCAACGGCCCGGTTCCCGGCCTCGTCGGCATCTACACCGAGCGTCGCGGCCGCAAATATTTCAAGGGCCCGCACCGGCCGCAGCTCGCCGACCTCACCGATACGGAACTTGTGCTGTACGGGCCGTAGGCCCCGTTTGGGCCGGATTCGATCCGGGTCTAACGCGCAATTGCGCAGGTCGACCGGCGCGACGGTACATTGCCCCCTTCACATTGGCAGCATCCCTGCATCCCCGGTCACTCTCCGTAAACTACGGCGCTTAAGGGAATTTTCCCGCCTCTTCGCTAGCCTCGGCGACTGAATTACATCGCGTTAAGTCTATCGCCCGCCGGGACCCCGCCGCCCATGACGTCGATCCGCGACAACGAGCTTGATGCACGCCGCGAGCATGGCCCGAAGGCCCTGGTCGGGCTGAGCCAGCTTGCGCTCGACCACATGGAGCAAGGCGTCTGCGTCTACGATGCCGGCAACCGGATCGTGCTGGTCAATCAGCGCTATCTCAGCCTGTTCAACATGTCGGCCGAGAAAGTGCGGGTCGGCACGAGCTATCGCGACGTGCTCGCCCACAGTGTGGCCCTCGGCAACATCCCCGCAGAGGAAGTCGACGCACTCTATGCCGCGCGCATGGCACGGATCGCAGCCGGCAAGCCGTTCCGGACTCAACAGACGCTTGCAAGCGGCCTCGTCATGGCGCTCGAACTGAAGCCGCTTCCCGGCGGCGGCTGGATGACGATCTGCGACGACGTCAGCCGCCTCGCCCGGGTCGAGGCGGAGCTGCGCGTGCAGACCGAGCGCAGCCAGCACGCGCTCGCCAACATGTCGCACGGACTGATCATGTACGATGCCGACAGCCGCGTCGTCGTCTGCAACGATCGCTTCCTGAAGCTCTATAATCTCGACCCGGACATCGTGAAGCCGGGCGTCACGCACGGCGCGACCATCGATCATTGGCTTTCGCGCGGCAACCTGCCGGGCATGCCGGGCGACGAATTCCACTACACCAGGCTGGAGGACGTGCGCACCAGGAAGACGAAAACCCTGCTGGTGATGCGCTATGACGGACGGATGGTGCAGGTGGTTTCCCGCTTTCTGCCCGACGGCGGCTGGGTGACGGTGCACGAAGACGTCACCGAGCGGCTGCAATACGAGGAGATGCTGAGGCAGCAGAACTTCATGCTCGATGCGGCGCTGGAGAACATGGCGCACGGGCTCGCCTTCTACGACAGCGACATGCGCCTGCGCGTCTGCAACACCACCTACCAAAAGATCTATCGGCTGTCGCCGGAGGAATCCAAGCCGGGCACGCATCTCGGCGAACTGATCGAACGCTCGATGGCAAACGGCGCGTTCTCGTCCGAGTATAGTCCGCAACAACTCCTGGAAGCCGCCAGCGCAAGGATTGCCGACCGCAACTCCTCGCCGATACGCCGGCGGATGTCGAACGACACCACGATCTCGGTGCGCTATTGCGCCCTGGCCGAGGGTGGTTTTGTGGCCACCTACGAGGACATCACCGAGCGCGAGCACGCAGTCGAGGAGTTGAGCGAGCAGTATCGGCGCTTCGACGCGGCCCTGAACAACATGAGCCAGGGCCTGTGCATGCTCGATTCGAGCTTGCGCGTCATCGTCTGCAATCGGCGCTATATCGAGATGTACGGACTGTCACCCGAATTGGTGAAGCCGGGTGTGTCGATGCGCGAGATCATGGAGCACAGCTGCGAGCTCGGCATCCATCCAAACACCACCGCCGCGCGGCTCTATGCCGACTATGTCGAGAGGCTGCGCGAGGGCGAGCACACACTGCACCGCTATTTGGGCGACGGCCGCATCATCAAGCTCAATCACAAGCGAATGGAGCATGGAGGCTGGGTCGTCACCTATGAGGATGTCACCGAACGCCACAAGGCCCAGGCCCGCGTGGCGCACATGGCGCGGCACGATTCACTCACCGACCTGCCCAATCGCACTCTGTTCCGCGAGAAGATGGGCGAGGGACTGAACCAGGTCGCGATCGCCGGCGGCGCGATGGCCGTGCTGTGCTTCGACCTCGACAATTTCAAGACCGTCAACGACCGCCTCGGCCACGCGGCCGGCGACCGGCTGTTGCGCTGGGTCGCGGCGCGGCTGCAGGAGAATGTCGGCGAGCACGACACCGTCGCGCGGCTCGGTGGCGACGAGTTCGCGGTTCTCCAGCGCGGGCCGCAGCCGCAATCGGCGGAAAGGCTCGCGCGCCGCCTGGTCGAGATCATCGGTCACCCGCCGCCGCTGGAGCACCAGTCGATACATGTTGGCGTCTCCGTCGGCATCGCAATCGCGCCCGATCATGGGCTCGACGCCGACGAGCTGATGAAATGCGCCGACCTCGCGCTGTACCAAGCCAAGGCCAAGGGGCGCGGCGCCTATCAGCTGTTCGAGCCCGAAATGGAGAAAGAGGCTCGCAGCCGGCACGCGCTCGAGCACGATCTGCGCGGCGCGCTGGAGGCCCGTGAATTCCACCTGGCATTCCAGCCGCAGGTGCGGCTCGACACCACCGAACTTACCGGCTTCGAGGCGCTGCTGCGCTGGAAGCATCCTTCGCGCGGCCCCGTCTCACCGGCCGAATTCATTCCGATTGCGGAAGAGAACGGCCTGATCGTTCCGATCGGCGAGTGGGTGCTGCGCACGGCCTGCGCGACCGCCGCGACCTGGCCCGATCTCACCGTCGCGGTGAACCTGTCGCCGGTGCAATTCCGCTCGCGCGGGCTGGTGGCGATGGTGACGAGCGCGCTTGCGGAGGCCGGCCTGCCGCCGCATCGGCTCGAGCTCGAGCTCACCGAGACGGCGCTGCTCGACGACAGCGAATCGACGATCGAGATCCTGCACCAGCTCCGCGCGTTGGGTGTGCGCGTCAGCCTCGACGATTTCGGCGTCGGTTATTCTTCGCTGAGCTATTTGCGCAGATTTCCGTTCGACCGCATCAAGATCGACCGCTCCTTCGTCGGCACGCTCAGTGAAAGCCCTGAGAGTATGGCGATCGTCCGCACCATCGCCAGCCTCGGCTCGGTGCTCAACGTCGAGACCACGGCAGAAGGCGTGGAGACGATTGAACAACTCGACTTCGTCCGCGAATGCGGCTGCACCGCCGTGCAGGGATATTATTTCGGCAAGCCCTCCCCGGCCGCGGAGGTCGGACGCATGATCGAGACGCTGGGCGCAGTCCGCCGCGTCGCGTAAGGGCTCAGCCGAAGGCAAATTCCGTATCTCGGCACGCTTCCAAACGACCAATTGTCGCACGTGCGTTTTTCGGCGGGATCACCGTCTCGCCTCCGCGGAGCGGCCGCGCAATGCGCTTTTCTTCTCCCATGATTTCGGGGACAATCCCGTCATAACAATGAGAAAACGGCGGCCCGCACGAGGCCACCGCGAGGGAGGAGTTTCGATGTCGCGATACGGGCTGAAGACAACCGCCTTTGCCGCCATGCATGTCGTGGGCGCGTTGCTCTCGACTGCTGCCGGTGCGCAGGACTATCCCACCAAACCGGTGACGCTGATCGTGCCGTGGCCGGCCGGCGGGTCGACCGACATCTCGATGCGCGCGATCGCCGATAGCGCCTCCAAGGTCCTGGGGCAGCCGATCGTGATCGACAACAAGGCCGGCGGCGGCGGCACGGTTGGACCTGCCACGATGGCCGCGGCCGCGAAGCCGGACGGCTACACCATTTCACAGCTTCCGATCACCGTTTTCCGCCTGCCCCTGATGCAGGAGGTGTCCTGGGATCCGACAAAGGATTTTACCTACATCATTCATCTCACCGGCTACACCTTCGGCGTAACCACCAGCGCGGAGTCGCAGTTCAAGTCCTGGAAGGACGTGGTCGAGTTCGCGAAGGCAAATCCCGGCAAGGTGACTTACGCGACGCCGGGCACCGGCACCTCACTTCATATCGGCATGGAGCAGATCGCCGCGATGTCCGGCATCAAGCTCACACAGGTGCCGTTCAAGGGCGGGGCGGAAACCAACGCCGCGGTACTCGGCCAGCACACCATGCTGCAAGCCGACTCCACCGGTTGGCGGCCCTTGGTTGACGCCGGCAAGCTGAAGCTTCTTATGGTGTGGACCGGCGCGCGATCGCCGAACTATCCTGACGTGCCTACGCTGAAGGAACTCGGCTATCCCATGGTCTACGATTCCCCGTTCGGCATCGGAGGACCCAAGGGCATGGATCCCAAGATCGTCGCCAAATTGCACGACGCCTTCAAGAAGGCGGTCGAAGACCCCGCGGTGATCGCCACGCTCGCCAAATACGACATGGTGCCGAGCTACAAGAATACCGAGGACTACAAAAAGTTCGTCGTCGAGGTCACGGAGTCAGAGCGCAAGGTGATCGACACTCTCGGGCTTGCGAAGAAGTAGGATTGAGCCACTTTCGTGTCCCGGATCTGCAGCGCACCGCGTCGCGCTGCGTAGCGTCCGGGGCACGGCCGAGAGGGTATCGATGAACGACCAAACCACCGTCAAACTCCGTCTCAACAACTCCGAACTCTGGGGCGGCTTGATCGGGCTCGCGCTGGGCGGCTTCGTGATCTGGCAGGGCGTTAAGCTCAAGCTTGGCACCATCAACGACCCCGGCTCCGGCTACGTGCTGTTCTACACGGGCATCCTGATGTGCGTGTTCGCGGCCAGCATCATCATTTCGGCCATCACCGAGGGCGGGCCGACGCTGGCTTCGCGCTGGGACAATGTGAGCTGGAGCAAGCCGCTTCTCGTCATCGCCTGCCTCACCGCGTTCTCCTTTGCCCTCGAGCCGCTGGGATTCCTGCTGTCGTCGATCCCGCTCATGCTGCTTTTGTTGCGCTTGATCGATCCGGTGCGCTGGACACTGGCGATGCCGATCGCGGTGCTGGTGCCGCTCGGAATGTGGTGGGTACTCAAGCGGCTGCTGCTGATCCAGCTGCCCTCGGGCCTGTTCGGGATCGGTTGATCGCATGGATACGCTCGTCAACGTCGCGCACGGGTTTGGCATCGCGCTCCTACCGATCAACCTGCTCTACTGCTTCATCGGCGTCTTCATCGGTACGTTAGTCGGCGTGCTGCCAGGCATCGGACCGATCTCGGCGATGTCGTTGTTGCTTCCGGTGACACTGTCAGGAACGCCGGAATCCGGCATCATCATGATGGCGGGGATCTATTACGGCTCGATGTATGGCGGCTCGACCACCTCGATCCTGGTCAACATTCCCGGCGAGGCAGCTTCCGTCGTGACCTGTATCGACGGTCACCAGATGGCGAAGCGGGGCCGCGCGGGCCCTGCGCTGGGCATCTCCGCTTTCGGTTCCTTCATCGCCGGCACATTTTCGCTCGTTGCGCTAATGTTGGTGGCACCGCGGCTCGCCAACATCGCCATCGCGTTCGGCCCAGCCGAATATTTCAGCCTGATGGTGCTCGGCCTCATCGTACTCACTTTCCTTACTCAGGGATCGATGCCAAAGGCGCTTCTGATGGCATGTATCGGCGTCGTGCTCGGACTGATCGGCCTCGACAGCATCACGGCGCAGCCGCGGCTGACGTTCGGCCGCATGGAACTGATCGACGGCATCGGGCTCGTGCCCGTCGTGATGGGCCTGTTCGGCGTCGCCGAGGTGCTGCTCAATACCGAGCAGGCGATCAAACGCGACATCATCAACGCCAAGATCACGCAGCTGTTGCCCAACAAGGCCGATTGGCAAGCGAGCGCCGGCCCGGTGGCGCGTGGCACGTTACTCGGCTTCCTGCTCGGCATTCTCCCGGGCGGCGGCGCGGTGGTGGCCTCATTCGCGTCCTATGCGCTGGAGAAGCGGCTGTCGAAAACGCCCGAGCGTTTCGGCCATGGCGCGATCGAGGGCGTAGCGGGTCCCGAATCCGCCAACAACGCGGCGGCCGGCGGCGCGTTCATTCCGCTGATGACCTTGGGCATCCCCCCGAACGTGGTGATGGCGCTGCTGCTCGGCGCCTTTGTCATCCACGGCCTGCAACCGGGACCGCTGCTGATCACGCAAAACCCCGGCCTGTTCTGGGGCATCGTTGCCAGCATGTATATCGGCAATGTCATGCTGCTGATCCTCAATTTGCCACTGATCGGCATGTGGGTGCAGCTACTCAAGCTGCCCTACAATATCCTGTTTCCGTTGATCATCCTGTTCACGATCCTTGGCGTCTACTGCTCAAGCAACAACGTGTTCGACGTCTATGTGATGATCGCATTCGGCATCATCGGTTATTTCATGCGCAAGCTCGGCTTCGAGCCCGCGCCGCTGGTGCTGGCATTCGTGCTGGGACCGATGATGGAGAACAATCTGCGCAAGTCGCTGATCCTGTCGCAGGGCGACCTCTGGACATTCGTGCAGCGCCCGATCTCGGCGGCGTGTCTTGCGCTCGCGCTGGTGCTGCTGATAGCGCCGCTATTACCCGCGTTGCGCAAGAAGCGCGAGCTCGTGGCGCTGGACGAGGGGGCGTGAAGGCTTGGTAGGGTTGTCTTACCCTGCCGCGGGCAGCGCGCTGTCCGGCGGCGCGCCCCAGGGGCGGTCGGCTGAGGCGAGCCCGATCAGGCGGCCCTGGATGTAGTCGCAGCCCCAGTCGCGCAGCATGTTCGCAGCTTCTTCGTCCTGCACCCATTCGGCCACCGTCTTGATGTCGAGGCGGCGGGCGAGGTCGATCAGGGTCTGCACGAAGGCGCGGTCGTCGGCGGAACGGGTGATGTTCTGCACGAAGGCGCCGTCGATCTTCACGATGTCTACGCCGAGCTTGCGCAAATTGCGGAACGAGGTGTAGCCGGCGCCGAAATCGTCGATGGCGATGCGGCTGCCGAAATTTTTCAGCCGGGTGACGAAGCCGCGCACATCGTCGATGTCCTGGATCGCGACGGTCTCGGTGATCTCGACGATCAGCCGCTCGGCGACGCCGGGATGGGCCCGCATCAGCGATTCGATTCCGGCCCACCAATCGGGATCCATGGTGGTGTCCGGCGAGATGTTGAGGCTGAGGCAGATGTCGGGCGCGGCGGCGAGCTCGGCGACCACGAGCTCGAGCACGCGGTGATCGACCAGGCGGATCAGGCCGAGCCGTTCCGCGACCGGCACGATGTCGGGCGCGAGCAGCACCTGGCCGTCGCCCTGGTCCATCCGCACCAGGCATTCGTGAAAAGCGCACTCGCGCGAGAGGGCGGCAACCACCGGCTCATAGGCCAGCTTGATGCGGCGCTCGTTCAGTGCGGTGACGATCTCGTCGGTGACGCGGATGTTGACGCGGCGCTGGGCGTCGCGCGCGGCATCCGGGCGCCAGGCTGCGAACGAGCCGACCCGGCGTTGTTTCGCGGTGTCCAGGGTCTCGTGGGCGCGATTGACGGCTTCATCGGTGTTGCGGGCATAGCGCGGCACGCTGACCGCGCCGATCGAGGCGGTGACCGACACCGGGCCGGATTTGGTCGGCACCACCTCGTCGCGGATGCCGGCGAGGAAGCGCTCGGCGGCGACGTTCATGTCGTCGACGGTGCAGTTCTTCAGGATCAGGCCGAACTTGTTGCCGGAGAAGCGGCCGAGCACGTCGCCGCCGCGCAAGCGCGCGCGAATGCGCGTGGCGACGTCGAGGATCACGGCGTCTGCAACGTCGAAGCCGAAGGCTTCGTTGACACGCGCGAGATGATCGATGCCGACCAGCATGAAGGCCGCGGTCGAGCGGAAACGGGTCGTCTCCTCGATGGCCTCGGCCAGCGCGGCGATCAGATGCGAGCGATTGAGCTCGCCGGTCAGCGGATCGAGCCGGGCGAGCTTCGTCAGTTCCTCGTCGCGGGCATGGCGTTCATTGTTGATGCGGACGGAGCCGATCGCACGCACCGGTCGGCCGTGGGGGCCGGCGAACCAGCGGCCGGTCTCCTCGATCCAGACCACGGGATCGGCGGCGCTCATGCGCACGCCGTACTCGACCCGGTAGGGCGTGCCGTCGGCGCCATGCACGGCCGAGGTCTGCGCCAGCGCGGCGGTCCGCAGCGATTGCGCGGGCTCGATCAGCTTTGCGAATTCGGCGCCGGTGGCCAGCCGTTCGGTGGGAATCCCGGGGAAGATGGCGCCGACCTGCTCACCCCAGACGATGGCATCGCTGGCGATGTCCCAGGCGAACACGGCCTGGCCGAGGGCAGCCAGGATGTCGGAGGCTTGCGGCAATGCGGGGGTCAAAATCGCCTCGTTTCGGGACAGCGGGGAGTCCTGAGTCGGCACAGGATAAAGCCAGATTCGCCATTGACCCTAGGCAAAGTTGATAAACAATTTGGAAACCACGTTTGTCCTCGCACAGGAACCCAACCGGCCCGCCCGGCATAGGCCTTGCGAGTACATGACACGCACCGGCGCCAGCGTCTCCAAACGCGACAATCCAGGCCGGGTCAACGGTGATTGCGATGTTGAGTACGGATCAAGTGGACGTGGCGGACAACGGCACAGGCTCGGCCCTGGTGCCGCTGATGCCGGTTTTGCAGTGGGTCCACAAGGCACCGCTGCCGCGCCCCGATCCGAGCTTCGTCGCCCAGCTCATCGCCAATGCCGAGCACCTGCCCCAGGCGAGCCGGCTCCGCCGCGTGTCTTCCGCGGATGCGCAGGTCGCCTATGGCAGCAAGCGCTCACTTCCCAGCGTCACCGCGCGCACGCGGCAGCTGGCTTGAAGTAGATCAGCGCGGCGCGTCGGGAGACGGCTGGGTGCCGTTGCCCGGCTGCAAATGCGGCGAGGGGATTTCCGGCGAGGGCGTACTCACAGGCTTCGGCGCGGGATGATCCATCAGTACGGATTCGGCGACCGATTGCGCCGTGGGCGCGGGCGGCTCCGCCGGAGCTGGTTGCGGAGCGGACACTGGCTCGAACTTGGGCTCGAACTCATCCGCCGGCGTCTCGGCCTGACGCCTGGCCTTGCGCGGCGCTGGCACCGTCGTTTCGGCGACATAAGCGACGCGGCGGCGGGTGCGCTGGGCGATTCCGCCGAGGAAATCGGCCATCGCCAGCAGCACCAGAAGGAAATAGGTGGAGTTGCCGAATTTGGGCCACATCACGAATTCGGCCGCAGCCGCGCCGAACACGATCAGCGACAGCAAATGATCCATCAGGAATTTCGACCCGGGCCGCGCGCCCTTGACCACCTCGAGCAGCAGCAGCACGACACCTAGCGCGAGCATCACGTCGGCGAGCGTGACCGGCCAGGCCTCGCCCGTGATCATCGGCACCCTGAACAGCACGTCCGCAAAGGACACGCTAGGCATCAGGAAGGCGATGATGTTGTAGACCGCGAGCGGGATCAGGAGCAGCGGGAAACCGACCATCGGCGAAATGCCTTCTCGATCAAGATATCCAGACAGGACAATGCGGCGGCGAAGCATTCGCTCCGCCGCCGTCACTGTCATATCTCATGGGTTGGCCGAAATCAGGCAGGGCCGATCGTCCTGCCCAAAGAAAGGTCCCGAACTCAGGACTCTTTCTTCTTCAGGACCTGACGGCCCTTGTACATGCCGGTCTTGAGGTCGAGATGGTGCGGACGACGGAGTTCGCCGGAATCCTTGTCTTCCACATAGGTCGGCTTCTTGATGGCGTCAGCCGAGCGGCGCATGCCGCGGCGCGACGGCGAGGTTTTTCTTCTCGGAACGGCCATTTCAGTATCCTCTAGGGATTGGTGTCATCAGGGCATCGTCCGCGGAGGGACGGCTCAGCACCCGCAAACCGAGGCGAGCTGAATGCCGGTCAAGGCCGGGCTTATAGAGGAAGGCCTGCCTTAAATCTAGGGCTCTGGGCCGGAAAATGCGCCCGAAAAGGACCGGAAATCAGCGATTCTCCCGCCAGCAGGTCGAAAGCGAGCTGGCCTGCGCCCTCGCCACATAGGTCCCGGCCAGCCGCCGGACACCCGGTCCCGGCGTCCTGGCGCTGCGTTTGACCGGATTCGGCAGGATCGAGGCCAGAAGCGCCGCCTCCCGGGGGGAGAGGTTCGCCGCCGATTTGCCGAAGGCATAGGCGCTGCCCGCCTCGGCCCCAAACTGGCCCTGTGGCCCCAGCTCGGCGATGTTGAGGTAAATCTCCAGGATCCGTGCCTTGGGCAGGACGAGATCGATCCACAGCGCCAGCGGGAATTCCAGCGCCTTGCGGACGAAGTCCCGCCCCTGCCAGAGGAACAGGTTTTTCGCCACCTGCTGGGTGATGGTGGAAGCGCCCCGGAACGGGGTGCCGTCCTCCCGGGCATCGTCGACCGCCTCACGCAGCGCGCCCCAGTCGATACCGTGATGCTTGCAGAAATGGGCGTCCTCGGCCGCCACCACCGAGCGTGGCAGCGAGGGCGACATCGCCGCCAGATCGATCCATTCCCGCTGCATCGGCGCACCCCGAAGCGAGCGCCAGATCATCAGCGTCGAAACGGGATGACCGGTGCGGTAGAACGGCGCGACGACATAGGGCGCGAGAGCCGCGACCGCGAGCACCAGGAGAAGGGTTTTGACGACGCGCAAATCAACCTTTCCGGCGCAGAACGAAACGCGGCCACGGGCCCGGCATTAAGTCTGTGATAATTCGGGCCTTTTCCAGCACTTTTTAGGCCTTCCAAACGATTGACTGAGGCGGGCGCATAAAGGATTGTCCCGCCGAATTTTAGTTCTGGAGCCCTTCTTGATGACCGGCACGTCCCCGTCCGATTTCGCCAAACGTCTGGACAAGACCGCTGATGACACCGAGGCGCTGCTCGGGCGCCTGCTGTCGGACGACATCCTGCCCGATGAGATCGCCCGGCCCAAGCGACTGATGGACGCAATGCGCTATTCGAGCCTGAATGGCGGCAAGCGCCTGCGGCCCTTCCTGGTGGTCGAGAGCGCGGCGGTGTTCGGTGTTCCCCGCGAAGCCGCGCTGCTCGTGGGCGCCGCCCTCGAATGCATCCACTGCTACTCGCTGATCCATGACGATCTGCCGGCGATGGACAATTCGGACCTGCGCCGCGGCCGTCCGACCTTGCACAAGAAGACCGACGACGCGACCGCGATCCTCGCCGGTGACGGCCTGTTGACGCTTGCCTTCGACATCATCACCCGCGACGAGATCCATCGCGACGCCAATGTCAGGCTCCTGCTGACCCGCGCGCTGGCGCGCTGCGCCGGCATCGGCGGCATGGTCGGCGGCCAGATTCTCGACCTTGCCGGCGAAGGCCGCTTTGGCGGCAACGAGCCGATCGACGTCGCCCGCATTCAGCAGATGAAGACCGGCGCCCTGCTGCGCTACGGCTGCATCGCCGGCGCGATCCTCGGCCAGGCCTCGCAAAAGGAATATCAGGCGCTCGACGATTACGGCCGCGCGCTCGGCGAAGCCTTCCAGATCGCCGACGATCTGCTCGACGTCGAAGGTGATGCCGCCGCGCTTGGCAAGCCTGCCGGCGCCGATGCAGCTCTCGGCAAGACAACCTTTGTCACCCAGCTCGGCATCGAAGGCGCCAAGCAGCGCGTACGCGACCTGCTCGCGCGCGCCGACAGCGCGGTCTCGATTTTCGGCGATCGCGCCGCCGTGCTGCAAGCGGCTGCGCGGTTCGTGGCCGAACGGAAGAGCTGATAGGGCGATGGCGGGCGGCAACAAGGAAGACCCCGCCCTCGCCCGCTTTCGCAAGATGTCGCGGCCGATGCGGCTGATCTATGCGCGGCCGCGGACGTTCATGTCGCTTGCCGTTGGTATTCTCGTCTGCCTGCTCATCCCGGGTTCGCACCGGCTGGTCACCCGGCTTCTGTTCGGCTGGGATGCGTTGATCGCCGTTTATCTGGTGCTGGTCTACGCGATGATGCTGTGCAACGACCACCAGCACATCCGCCGCGCCGCTGCGATGCAGGACGACGGTCGCTTCGTGATCCTGCTGGTGACGGCGATCGGCGCCTTCGCCAGCATCGCCGCGATCGTCTCCGAGCTTGGGACGCCGCATCGCGGCGTCCTGGAGCTGAGCATCGCAATCACCACCATCGTATTGTCATGGGCCGCCGTGCACACGATCTTCGCGCTGCATTACGCGCATGATTACTACCGGCACGCCACGCCGGGCGGCCTTCAGTTTCCCAGCGGCGACAAGGAAGACCACGCGGATTATTGGGACTTCGTCTATTTCTCGTTCGTGATCGGCATGACCGCGCAGGTCTCCGACGTCGGCATATCCGATAAGACCATCCGCCGCACCGCCACCGCGCACGGCATTATCTCATTCATCTACAATACGGCCTTGCTGGCGCTGACGGTCAACATCGCGGCGAGCGCGATCTCGACGTAGTCGTCGTCCTGGCTTTCGCCAGGACGACATTGGGAGTTAATTACAGACCTCGGCATTGGCATCGTTGCCGGGGCCGCCGCCGCCGCGATATTCGAGATGGCAGCCTCGGTTGACCGGACGGCAGCCGCCGCTATTGCAGAATAGCTGTCCGCCACTCGAGCGACGGCTGGCGCCAGCGGCAGCAGCAATGCCGGCAGCGCCGCCAAAGCCACCCGCTGCTCCGGCAGCTTCGCCGCCAGTTTGACGACGCTGCCGTGCGGGACGCTCGTCGCCGTCGTCACGCTTTGCGGTCGAAGGCTTGGCGGGCTTGGCCGCACGCTGCTTCTCGCACTCGTTGTCGTCGTTGAGCGCATAGCCATCTCGGCAGACGATCTTGGTGCACTTATCCCCGTCGGCCTTGAAGCCGTGCTCGCAAACCAGCGGACAGACGCGCGACTGCTTTGACTTGACCGTATCGAGTGCATCGGTGCTCGCCACCTTCACGTCGAGCTTGGTGCCGGCGTAACGGTTGAACTGCGACAACGAGCGCTGCGCGGACGTCGTCCAGTTGCCGTCGGCGGCGCCGGAGAAGCAGCCGACCCGGCCGAGCTCGGTCTGTACCGAGCGGCTGAGATCGGCCGGCGCGGTGGCCGGCGTCAGCGACGCGACGTTGGTGCCGGCTGGGCTCGCCGTGCTGGCTGGCGCTGCACCCGGCGCCGCGGCGGCGAGATTGACGCGCTGCTGCTCGGCGGCGGCCGCCTGCTGCTGCGCCTGCTCCTTGGCCTTTTGCGCGGCAAGCTGTACCTGCTCTGCGGCCTTCGCATCGGCGGCTGCCTTGGCCTGCGTATCCTTCTGCGCGCCAAGTGCGGCAAGACGATCGCGCTCGGCCTCGGCCTGTTTCGCCTTCTCGGTGGCCGCCGCATGAGCCTGCTCGGCGCCGATTTTTTCGACCTGAAGCTTGGCGAGACTCGCATAGAAGCCGTCGGGATGCTGGGCGAGGAACGCATCCCACGCCGGCCTGTTGCCAACCTGGAGCGCGAGCTCGTAATCGCGGCGGATGTCGGCCTGAGGGTTCGGCGCGGGCGCAGCGGCAGCCGCGGCCGTCACCTTGACCGGCACCAGCGGCACGTCCTCGCCGCCGAGCGAGCCATAGACGAACGGCTCCTGCTTGTTACCCGTCGACTTGAGCACGTCGTCCCGCACGAAGCCGAAGGCGCGGCGGACGTCGAGGCCCGGCGTCGTCAGATGCTTGGACAGCGCCACGGTGAAGGGGCTGTTGGCACCGTCACCATCCTGCGCCGTGAAGCCGGCCTTGGCCGAATAGGCGATCAGCGTGTTGGGGCTGGTCGGCTCAACCTGGGCGAGGCCGCGGCCGATGCCGCGCGAGGCAACCGTGCGCTTCATGGTCTTGCCGAAGGGATTGTCACGGCAGGCATCCAGGATCACCAGGCGAAGCTGCTTGGCCGGTTCGACCGCAACCAGGACGCGGTCGAGGGAGAGCGCCTCGTCAAAGACGTCGGTGTCACGCTCCAGCTTGGCGTCGACAGGGATCAGATAGTTCGAGCCTTCGACCTCGATGCCGTGGCCGGCATAATAGACCACAGCGATATCGGCATCGCGGGTCCCGTCGGCGAATTCGCGCAGCACGCGCCGCGTGTCCTGCGCCGTCAGATCGCGCCGGGAATCGACGATGTCGAACCCGGCCTCCTTCAGCGTCCTGGTCATCACCGAACCGTCATTGACGGGGTTCGTCAGCGACGGCGCATGCTGATAGGCGGAGTTGGCGATCACCAGCGCGACGCGCTTTCCGGCGAAAGCCGGCCCGGTGCCGAATAGCAGCGCGACGGCAAGGAGAAGGGGGCAAAGTCTGAGCAATTTGCGCATGGCACGACTTCCGGGTTCAGGGCATTTCAAGCCCCTTTGGGATGGCTTTAGCAGGATCCGCCGCGAGCGCTTGTGATGGAGGTCACGAAGGTGGCGCCAGCGGCAGGCCAAAAGGCCCCTTTTGTTTGTCGCGCCAGTCCGGGCGTGGTTCGCCGAGAAACAGGCGCGCAGCAGGTTCCCTCAGGCATCTCCCACGTGGCCCTGATATTGCGGCAGATTATCCGTAATCTCGTGCCAGGGCGCCTTCGAGCCCACGAAAATGTGGGCGCTCGGTCGGATCGAGGGGGCATCGACCAGGGTTCCCATGGCGACATGGACCCATTTTCCCTCGCGCACCCGGGAATAAAGCAGCGACCCGCAACGGGCGCAGTGGGCGTCGTGGGTTGTGTCGTCACCGTAGATGGTTCGCTGGTTCTCGCCCCTGACGATGCGGAGCTTGCTCTGCTCGATGCCGGCGAACGGCTTGAAGGCGGCGCCGGTGGTGCGGCGGCAATCCGAGCAATGACAGTTCAACGCATAAGAGAACGCGTCCGCCACCTCGTAGCGCACGGCGCGGCAATAGCATTCGCCGACCAGGATACGAGCGTTCGAATTCTCTGATCCGGTCATCACAGTGTCCTCGCGCAAATGGTACGCACTCCCATAGCGCATTTCGATCTGTACGACTAAGTTCGCCCCGAGCCATCAGTCAAAGGGATGACCCATGAGCCAGAACCGTTCGAGCGTCGAAGCCGTCGTGCAATCCTATTTCGACGGACTTTACGAGGGCGATGCCGAAAAACTCGGCGCCATCTTCCATCCCTCGGCCGATTTGCGCTGGGTCGAGAAGGGTGAGCTGCAGGTGCTGACCGTGCCGGACTGGCTCGACCGGGTGCGCAAGCGCCCCTCCGGCAAGGCCGAAGGCAAGCCGCGCGAGGATTTCATTGTCACCATCGACCGTTCCGACGACAAGACCGCCTTCATCAAGGTCCGGTGCCAACTGCCGCCGCGTTTTTTCACCGACTATCTGGTGGCGATGAAGCTCGCCGATGGCTGGCAGATCGTATCGAAGTCTTATCGGTATGACCTGCGCGAGTGAGGGGGGCCTAATCTTCCGCTGCCCGAAATCGGGCGCACTCGTCCCACATCCTCCGTCATTGCGAGCGAAGCGAAGCAATCCAGAGTCTTTCCGCGGAGGCAGGCTGGATTGCTTCGCTGCGCTCGCAATGACTGCGCGGATGGAGTGCACGCCGCATCTCCACGGCGCCGCCCGTCCCGCTCAAAAGGTCCCCCATGCCTCTCGATCGCCGTTCGCTGCTCGCCTCGCTGTGCTGGATTGCCGCCTCCCCCACGCTCGCCGCAGACGCATTACCTGAATTCGAAACCTATGAGCGCGAGAGTGGCGGCCGGATCGGGGTCTATGCCGAGAACCTCGCGACCGGCGCAAAGCTCGCTTGGCGCGCCGACGAACGGTTCGTCATGTGCTCGACCTTCAAGGCTTCGCTGGCGGCTTGCGTCCTGGCGCGGGTCGATCGCGGGGAGGATCAGCTTGCGGCCATGATCCCGTACGGCAAGGCCGACCTGCTGGAGTACGCACCGGTCGCCAAGCAGAACATTGCCGCCGGCGCAATGTCGGTCACCGAGATGTGCAAGGCGATCGTCGAGCTCAGCGACAACACCTGCGCCAATTTGCTGTTGGCGCGGATCGGCGGTCCCGCCGCACTCACCGCGTTCTGGCGATCGCTTGGCGACACCACCTCGCGGCTCGACCACAACGAGCCGGAGCTCAACCGCTCACCGCCCGGCGATCCCCACGACACCACGACGCCGGCGGCGATGGCAGGCAATCTGCGCCGGCTGCTCACGGGCGAGGCGCTGTCGGCCACCTCGCGTGCTCAACTCACGGAATGGATGGTGGGTTGCAAGACCGGTGCGAACCGGCTGCGTGGCGGGCTCCCCGCAAGCTGGAAGATCGGCGACAAGACCGGCAACAACGGCAAGGACGCCTCCGGCGATATCGCGGTGGCCTGGCCCAAAATCGACACGAAGCCGGATGCGCCGATCCTGATCGCGGCCTATACCCAGGGCGGCACGCCGAGCGCGACACAGATCGAAGCCGTGTTCGCACGCATCGGCCGCGTCGTGGCCGAGCGGCTGGCGTGAGCCGCATGCATTGACCTTCCGGCCGCTTCCGGGTGAAGACAGATCATCATGGAAGCGAAATTTCAGACCTTTCTCATCCTGCTCGCCGTACTGGCGGGCACCGCGCTTGTCGCCCGCCGCTTCAACATCGCGCCCGCCATTCTGCTGATGCTCTCCGGTGTCGGCCTTGCCTTCGTGCCGGGCATGCCGCCGGTCGAGCTGCCGCCGGAACTGGTGCTGCTGATGGTGCTGCCGCCGCTGATCTACTCGGCGAGCGTCGCGATGAGCTGGCGCGAGTTCAAAAAGAATCTTCGCCCGATCGTGCTGCTGGCGGTCGGCGCGGTGATCTTCACCGCGGCGTTGGTCGCAACCGCTACGCATTATTTCATCGGCCTGCCCTGGACCATCGGCTTCCTGCTCGGCGCCATCGTGGCGCCGCCCGACGTGGTGGCGCCGCTCGCGATCGCGCGCCGGCTGCATCTGCCGCGCAGGCTCATGGTCATCCTCGAAGGCGAAGGGCTCGCGAATGACGCCACCGCGCTGATCCTCTACCGCTTCGCGCTCGCCGCAATCATGGTCGGGCATTTCTCGCTGCCTCTGGCGGGCGGCGAGTTCTTGCTCATCGTCGCCGGCGAGATCGCCTTCGGCATCGGTGTCGGCTGGCTCTCCCTACGGTTCCGCAAATGGTCGGGAGATCCGCAGGTCGAGCTGACACTGTCGTTGATCACGCCCTACGTGTCCTACTGGCTGCCCGAGCATCTCGGCGGCTCCGGCGTGATCGCCACCGTCGCCTGTGGCCTCTATGTCAGCTGGAACGGCCCGCTGCTGATCTCGGCATCGACGCGCCTGCAAGGCATCTTCTTCTGGGACCTCGTGATCTATCTGATCGAGGGCTTGCTGTTCCTGCTCACCGGGTTCCAGATGCGCGCGCTCTACGAGAAGTCGAAGGCGTTCCCGCTCGACGACATCGTGATCGCGACCGTCGTGGTGCTGGCGGTCGTCGTGATCGCGCGCTTCGCGTGGCTCTATCCCGCGACCTATCTGCCCCGGATCCTCAGCAAGTCGCTGCGCGCGCGCGATCCGTCACCACCATGGCAATGGCCGTTCGTGCTTGCGTTCACCGGCGTACGCGGCGCGGTGTCGCTGGCGGCAGCGCTGGCGCTGCCGTTCACGCTGCCGGGCGGCGAGGCCTTTCCGTTTCGCGACCTGATCCTGTTCGTTGCCTTCGGCGTCATCTTCATCACGCTGATCGGCGTCGGCCTCACCCTGCCCCCGGTGGTGCGTTGGCTCGGTGTCGCCGAAGCCGGCCGCAGCGAGCATGCCGCCGAGCACGAGGCCGAGATCGCGGCACGGCGCCAGGCCCTCGATGCCGCCCTGAAGTCGCTCGACGCGCTGACCGAGGAGAAGGACGTGTCGGACGAGGTGATGCGGCTCCTGCGCGCGCGACACGAGATTCGGGTCAACCAGCTGCCCGATTCGCTCGATCCCGCCCACCACGACGTCTCCGCCGCCGGCACCGCCTTGACCCGCGACCTGATCGCCGCCGAGCGCAAATTCATTCACGAGCTGCTGCGCGACGGCCAGATCACCGACGAGACGCGGCGGCGGATCGAGCGGGATCTGGATCTGGAGGAGGCGAGTTTGGCGAACCGGGAGTATCGGGGAGGGCCGCTATAGATTCCCGTCATTGCTAGCGGCGCAAGCTACCGCCTCTCGCAAAATTCCTTCATCGCCACCGCCACGGCGCCCGCAATGATCTCCTGCCGCTCCGGGGAGTTCATCGCCATCTCCTCGTCGCGGTTGATGATGGAGCCCGCTTCGAGCAGCACTGCGGCGCTGCGCGTTTGCGAGAGCACGACGAGCCCGTCATAGCGGTAGACACCGACATCCTTGTCGAGCAATTGGCGCCGGTAGCGGCCCATCACCGGCAGGGTGTATTGGCCGGCATAATGCAGGTCCTGATCCTTTAGCTGCCGGCCGATCATCCGGGCCAGCATCAGGCTTGCGGCGTAGTGCGGATTCCGCTGCGACACGAACAGAGAGTGGCCCGAAAAGCGATCGCTGAAATAGCTGTTCGCGCCATCGAACTCCCAGGTCTCGATCAGCTTGTCCGGCACCGAATCGTGATGGATCGACAGGAAGAGATCGGCCCGGCCGTCATTCGCAGTACTGACACGTTTGAGCAGGCTCGGCCGCGCCTTGCCGTCGGTGACGAGCAGCCGGGTCGCGGCAAAGCCTTCGGCCTTGAGCTTCGCCGTGATCAGACTCGCAAGCCGGAAGTTGAAGCCGAACTCAGTGTCGTTGCGTGCGCTCAACGCGCCGTAGGAGTCCGGGGTGTGCCCGACATCCACGACGATCCGGAATTTCGACATCTCACATTTGACCGGCGCGTGCGGCGGCTTGGGCTTCACGATTTTTCGAGTGACAGCAGCATGGCCCTCACCTGCAGGCGCCAGCGACCATAGCAAGATCGACGCGACCAGCGTCGAGACGAGACTTGCGATGATGCTGCGCGGCTGCCCCAAACGCTACTCCGCTGCCGCGATTCGCGGCCGGCCGACAAAGCCCGTGACGTCACCGAAACGCTCCAGCATCACCGCGGAAAGGTCCTTGGCCTTGCTGGTGACGCAGGCGCCCGAGCGCACGGCGTAGCGATCCTGATGCGTGGCCTGCGGCGGCGGCTCGCCCTGCTGAAGCGCCCGCGCCAGCTCCATCACGACTTTCCGGAAATGCATGATACCGAGATCGGTCGGACTGAGATGCTCGCGGGTGCGGTCGGCGATCGGGCCCTGGCTGTCCTGCACGGCCGCGTCCTGTTCGGAGACGCCCTTGATGCCGGTATAGCTCCTGGTCTTCTGCAGCTTGCGGTCGATCAGATAGTCGTTGCCCTTGTGGCGCAGCGGCACGTAATTGTCACCGACCTCCGCGATCACGCCATTGCCGCGGTCAAAGGCGTCACGCTCGGCTTGCGTCAGCGGCCGCTCCGGGTTCCAGGCATAGGTGTAGATCCAGCAATTGGTGTCGGTGACGGGCACGAAGGTCTGGCCAAAGATGTTCTCGCCCGGCATCGCGCTCGGGGCATAGGCGTGGAACGGCATCAGAAATTGCGCGATGCGCCAGTAGATGTTGTCGCCGCCTGTGAGCCGCCCGCCGGCGATGGTGAGGCCAGCCGGGTGCGCCTGGATCTTGATCACAGGCCGTGGGTCTTCGGCGATCCAGCGCATGTGATCGCTCGACATCCGCGCGACCGGATTCACGAAATGCTTCTTGATGTCCAGAATCTCGTTCTCCTCCTTGTCGAAGGAGAGATGGGCGAAGGTGAAATGCGCGGTGTCGATCGAGCCTTCCAGCGCCTGCACCCAGTTGCAGTCCTGCCATTTCTTGCTGACGTAGCGGTGCGAGGCCGGCAGCAGCGCCATTTCGAGATCGGGCAGCTCGGGCATCGCATCCGCGGGACCCATATAGGCCCAGATCATCTCGCCCCATTCGCGCGCCGGATAGGATTTGATGCGGATGAGATCCTTGGCGTTGAGATCGGGATAGGAGGTCGGCATGTCGACGCAGCTTCCGTCGGTATCGAACTTCCAGCCGTGATAGACGCAGCGGATGCCGCATTCCTCATTGCGCCCAAGCCAGAGATTGGCGCCCCGATGCGGGCAATACTGGTCGATTAATCCGACAACGCCGCGCGTATCGCGGAACGCGAGCAGCTCCTCGCCGAGCACGACGATCTTCTTCGGCTCGCCGTCGGGTTCGGGAAGTTCTTCGGACAGAAGCACGGGAATCCAGAACCGGCGCAACAATTCGCCCATGCCCGTTCCGGGACCGGACTCAGTCAGGAATTTGTTGTCCTCGGCGCGGAGCATGGATGATCCTCCCGATTTGTTTTTCGGGAAGATTGGCGCGGATGCGGGAAGACGTCAACGCGGAACGCGGTGCGCAGGCGGGTTAAACCGGCCGCTCCCCCTTCACCGTCACGCGCGTGCCGGAGCGCGTGTGCGGCCAGTAGTCCCACATCGCGCGGTGCTGGGTGCAGCGGTTGTCCCAGAACGCGATGGCGTTCTCGGTCCAGCGGAAGCGGCACTGGAACAGCGGGTTCTCGGCGTGCTGGTAGAGATAGGCCAGCATCGCATCGCTCTCGTCGCGCGGGATTCCGTTGATGTGGCGGGTGAAGCCGCGGTTGACGTAAAGCGCCTTCTTGCCGGTGACCGGATGCGTGCGCACCACGGGATGCTCGGCACTCGGATAGGACGGGCGGTCAGCGACGCCGTAATTGGCGTAGAGCCCGCGATAGATCGGCTCGCCGTCATGCAGCGCGGTCAAGCCGTCGAGATAGGCCTTCATCCGGTCCGACAGCGCCTCGTACGCTGCGTACATGTTGGCAAACAACGTGTCGCCGCCGCGCGGCGGGCACTGCTTGATGTAGAGGATCGAGCCCATCGGCGGCTCGAGATCGCAGGACACGTCGGAATGCCAACCCTCGCCGTTGGCGCGCGGCGAATTCGCATCCGCATAGATCTTCATCAGCGCCGGGTCTTCATCCTCATGCGGAGCAGCGGGATGAAAATGCAGCTCGCCGAACTTGCGACCGAAGGCGAGATGCTGTTGGGGCGTGATGGCCTGGTCGCGGAAGAAGATGACGAGGTTTTCGGCAAGCGCGCGATGGACCTCGTCCATCTGCCGGTTGGAGCGGGCATCGTCGGAAACGAGTTTGCCAATGTCGACGCCGGAGATTTCCGCGCCGATGATGGGCGTGAGCTTTTCGACCGCGATGGTCTCGTACGGCGCGCCGTCGTCCGCCGCATGGCGGTAGCGCGGACCCTGCTTGCCGGCGAGTGAGCTCATGGCGTGTCTCCCGATCGCTCTTGATTGGGGACATCGTAGCCCGGATGGAGCGAAGCGCAATCCGGGTTGAGTTCGTCAGCTTGCGAGAACCCGGATTTCGCTGCGCTCCATCCGGGCTACACGCCGCAAAAGCGGAGCAATACTACTCCGCCGCGGTCACCGGCACCTTGGCGCCCTGGCCGTAGCGCTGCTCGATGTAGTCGATCACGAGCGCCTTGAAGTCGGCGGAGATGGTCGGGCCGCGCAGGGTGCGGAACTTCTTGCCGTCGACGAACACCGGGGCAGCCGGCGCCTCGCCCGTGCCCGGCAGCGAGATGCCGATATTGGCGTGCTTGGATTCGCCGGGGCCGTTGACGATGCAGCCCATCACCGCGACGTTGAGCTCTTCCACGCCGGGATATTTCGTCTTCCAGGTCGGCATCTCGTCGCGGATGAAACCCTGGATCGAGCTGGCCAGCTCCTGGAACGTGGTCGAGGTGGTACGGCCGCAGCCGGGGCACGCCGCAACCAGCGGCACGAAGGTGCGGAAGCCCATGGTCTGCAGGAGCTCCTGGCCGACCTGAACCTCGCGGGTACGGTCGCCGCCGGGCTCCGGCGTCAGTGAGATGCGGATGGTGTCGCCGATGCCCTGCTGCAACAGGATGCCGAGCGCGGCCGAGGACGCCACGATCCCCTTGGTGCCCATGCCGGCCTCGGTCAGGCCGAGATGGATCGCGTAATCGGAACGGCTGGCGAGATCCTGATAGACCGCGATCAGATCCTGCACGGCCGAGACTTTGGCCGAGAGGATGATGCGATCCTTCGGCATGCCGAGCTCTTCGGCGCGCGCGGCCGAGAGCAGCGCGGACTGCACCATGGCCTCGCGCGTCACCGCGCGCACGTCGCGCGGATCGGCGGACGCGGCGTTCTCGTCCATCAGCTTGGTCAAGAGCTCCTGGTCGAGCGAACCCCAATTGGCGCCGATGCGCACCGGCTTGTTGTTCTTGTTGGCGATCTCGATGATGTCGGCAAACTGGGTGTCGCGCTTGTCCTTGAAGCCGACATTGCCGGGATTGATGCGATATTTGGCGAGCGCCTCGGCGCAGGCCGGATAGGCCGCGAGCAGCTTGTGGCCGATATAGTGGAAGTCGCCGATCAGCGGCGTGGTGATGCCGCGCTTGAGCAGGCCGTCGCGGATGTGCGGGACGGCGGCGGCGGCCTCCTCACGGTCCACGGTGATGCGGACCATTTCGGAGCCGGCGCGGGCGAGCGCTGCGACCTGGGCAATGGTGCCGTCGATATCGGCGGTGTCGGTGTTGGTCATCGACTGCACGACGATCGGCGCACCGCCGCCGACGGCGACGTCGCCGACCTTGACCTGGGTGGTCTTGTGCCGGGGCGCGGGGCCCGCAACGTCGGAATCGATGGTCTTTTCGAGCTTGTTCATGGCGTCCAAATATCAGGTTTTGGTGACGTTCAGCAATGCATCGCGCGGTGCCGCAGCGGATTGGCTGGGACGGTTAACCAGAAAAAGCCCAGCAATGACAAGGACGGCGGCAGCCCCGAATGTCAGGTTCAGCGTGTCGTGCATGATGAAATAGCTACCCACCACGCCAAACAAAGGGGTGATGAAGGTAAAAGCCGACAATTTGCTGGCCGAATAGGTCTTCACCAGCGCGAACCAAAGCGTGAACGTGGTTCCCACGACCCAGATCGCCTGGAAGGCCATCAGGCCCAGTGACAGCGGCGACGGGGTGTGGGGGATGGTCTCCCCGAACAGCCAGGCGGCCAGCCCCAGGATCGGGATCGAGGTCGCGACCTGATAGCCCAGCGCCTTCTCGGGCGCCGCGAAGCGCAGCCGGGTGCCCTTGGCAACCAGCGTGGTCGCCGCCCACAGCGCGGCGCCGCCGACGATCATGAGATCGCCGAGCAGGACATGCGAATCGACGTTGGGCTGCGGCACGCCGATCGCGAGTGCGACGCCGGCAAAGCTGATGGCGAGCCCCAGCCATTGCGTCCCGCCAAGTCGCTCGCCGAGCACCTGGTAGGAGCCGAGCGCGACGAAGAACGGCGCGGTGTAGAGGAACACGACCGCCCGCGACGCCGGTGTGAAGCGCAGGCCCTGGAAGATCAGCACGAACTCGATGCCGAACATCAGTCCGGCGATCACGCCCGGCTTCCAGGTGCCGTCGCGCTCGAAGAATTTAACGCCGCGCAAGCTGCCGATGATGAACAGCACCGGCAGCGCGCCCATCGAACGGAACGTGGCCTGAAGCATCGGCGGGATGTCCGGCAGCACCAGCTTCACCGCGATCTGGTTGAACCCCCAGGTCAGGCACAGCATGAGCATCAGGGCGATGGCGCCGGCACTGAGGGGACGACCGGCGGACGGTATGGCTTGAGGTGAGGACATTTCTTCCTGAAAAACCGGCTTTGCGCCGTTGTTGCTCTATGCAGCTTTCTGACAATGCGTACAAACGCCCGTGATTTCCACCACGGACAATTTGGGAGCGAAGCCTGAGCTGCGCGCCGCGGCGTTGAGGTCCTTGGCGAAGGAAGCCGACGGAATCTCACCGACCAGACCACAGCGCTCGCAGATCAGGAACGTCACCGCCGAGGTCGCGTCGTGGTCGTGAGCGGCGCAGGCGAGATAGGCGTTGCGGCTTTCGATCCGGTGCACGAGGCCGTTGGCCATCAGGAAATCGAGAGCACGATAGACCGTGATCGGCGCCGGCCGCGGCATCGACTTTGCCAGCTCGTCGATCACCTCATAGGCGCCGAGCGGCCGGTGGCTCGAGAGCAGCGCCCCCAGCACATGGCGGCGTATCGGCGTGAATTTCTGCGCGCGCTCTCCGCAGACGGCTTCGGCATGCGCCAGCGCATCCGCGGTGCAGCGGCCGTGATCGTGGTCGGGCGCGGGAAATGCCGGCTTTGCGAGGGTCATGCGACCGGCGTTCTAGCATTTCGAAAGGGGAACCCAAAGCGGGACCCGCGATGCGGCCATCAGCCATGCTCGGCCTGCGGGACAGTGTCCCGCAAACCCGCCATGAAATAATCATAAGCTTGCTTATTATATTCCAAGCTTATTGGAGACCAAGCTCATGAGCCCGGGGCCCGTGGACCAGAATTTCCTGTTTACGCTCGCCGAGCTTTATCGCCTGCTCCGGGTTTATGCCGACAAGGAAGCCTCGCGCTTCGGCATCACCCGCGCGCAATGGGCGGTGCTGGCCAAGGTCGAGCGCAGCGAGGGCATGAAGCAGTCGGAGCTCGCCGAGCTTCTCGAGGTGCAGCCGATCACGCTGACACGCCTGATCGACAAACTCTGCGACAGCGACTGGATCGAGCGACGCAACGATCCTTCGGACCGCCGCGTCAAGCGGCTGTACCTGAAGAAGGCCGGGCGGCAATTGCTCGGGCGGATGAGCGGGCTGAAGTCCGAGCTCACGGCCAACGCGCTCGACGGCATCACTCCGGCGGACGCCCACCGCCTCCTCACCCAACTCGAAACAATCAAGGAAAACGTGCGGTCCGCGATCCAGACCAGCGGAGCGGAACAAGCGCGTAAGGAGCAGCGCTATGGCTGATCAGGTTCTCAAGTTCCAGCCCGAGCAGAAAATCGATGGCGGCAAGCCCACCAAGAAAGCCGGCACCAATCCGCGCCGCCGCCTGGTGGCGGGCCTGCGCCGCTATCGCCGCGTGCTGCTCCTGGTCGTGCTGCCGCTCGTCGTCGCGACTGCCGGCTTCACCTTCTATCTCAATGGCGGCCGTTACGTCGGCACCGACGACGCCTATGTCGGCGCCCAGAAGGTGCTGGTGACGCCCGATATCTCCGGCAAAATCCAGAAGGTCGTCGTCAAGGAGGGCCAGATCGTCAAGCACGGCGACGAGCTGTTCGAGATCGACCCCGCTCCGTTCCGTCACGCATTGGAAGAAGCCAAAGCGCAACTCGCCCAAGCCCGCGTCACCTATGACAATCTCGTTGCCAACATCAAGATCTACGGCGACATGCTCAATCTCGCTCAGCAGGGCATGGACCTGAAGCAGCGCGACGTCGAGCGCAAACAGTCGCTGGTGAAGAACAATTACGGCTCGCAGCTCGATCTCGACAACGCATCGAACGCACTGGTGACCGCTGGCGCGCAGGCGCAATACATCAAGCAGCAACTCTCAAACGCCAAGACCCAATTGCTCGGCAATCCCGAGTTGCCGCTGGAGCAGTTCCCGGCCTATGCGCAAGCGAAAGCCAAGCTGGACGATGCCCAGCGCAACCTCGACCACACCGTGCTGCGGGCGCCGATGGATGGCGTGGCAACCCAGGTCGAGCAGATCCAGCTCGGCCGCTACGTCGCTGCCGGCACGCCGGTGTTCTCCATCATCGACGTGGCCCATCCCTGGGTCGACGCCAATCCGAAGGAGAGCGACCTCACCTACGTCACCGAAGGACAGCCGGTCACGCTCGAGGTCGACGCGTTCCCGAACCATACCTTCAAGGGCAAGATCGGCTCGCTCTCGCCCGGCACCGGCGCGCAATTCGCGATCCTGCCGCCGCAGAACGCCAGCGGCAATTTCGTCAAGGTGGTGCAGCGCGTGCCGATCCGCATCTATTTCGACGAGACCGATAAATCCGTGCGCAAGCTGAAAGCCGGCATGAGCGTCTACGCGACCATCGACACCGGCCACCGGCGCTCGCTCGCCGGCCTGCTCGGCCTGTCGGCGACCGCGAGCCAAGACAAAGATACGGACAAAGACTGAGACAGGATTGATCCGATGTCCGGCCCGAATGCCCATTTGATGGTTCCCGGCCTGCGCCGGAACATGGTGACGATCTGCGCCATGACGGCGACCATCATGCAGGCGCTGGACACCACCATCGCCAACGTCGCCCTGCCCTACATGCAGGGCACGCTGTCGGCTTCGCAGGACCAGATCAACTGGGTGCTGACATCCTATATCGTCGCCGCCGCGATCATGACGGCACCGGTGGGCTGGATCGCCAACCGCTTCGGCCGCAAGCGCATCTTCATCATCTGCTCGGCCGGCTTCACCATGGCATCGGTGCTGTGCGGGCTCGCGCAGGACATCAACCAGATGGTGCTGTTCCGCCTGCTGCAGGGCGTGTTCGGCGCCGCCCTGGTGCCGTTGTCGCAATCGGTGATGCTCGACTATTATACGCTCCAGGAACGCGCCAAGGCGATGTCGATCTGGGGCATGGGCGTGATGATGGGGCCAATCATGGGTCCCTCGCTCGGCGCCTGGCTGACCGAGACTTATTCCTGGCACTGGGTGTTCTTCGTCAATTTGCCGTTCGGCGCCATCACCGTGATCGGGCTGATCATCTTCATGGACGAGACCCGGAAGGATCTCAGTCTCAGATTCGACTGGTTCGGCTTCGCGGCGCTGGCGGTCGCGATCGGCTCGCTTCAGCTCGCGCTCGACCGCGGCGAGCAATTGGGCTGGCTCGAATCGGGCGAGATCCTTGCGGAGTTCATCGTCTCGGCCGTCGCCTTCTACTTCTTCATCGCGCACTCCTTCACGACCTCGACGCCGTTCATCCGCTTCGCGCTGTTCAGGGATCGCAATTTCGTCACCGGCTGCATGTTCATGGTCGTGATGGGCCTCGTGCTGTTCTCGACCATGGCGCTGGCCTCGCCCTACATGCAGAACGTGATCGGCTATCCCATCATCACCGCGGGCCTGCTGCTGGCGAGCCGCGGCTTCGGCACCTTCTTCGCCATGATGCTGGTCGGCCGCATGATGCGTTACATCGAAGCCCGCACGCTGATCATCACCGGCCTGACGCTGACCGCGGGCTCGCTGTTCCAGATGACCGGCTGGACCGATTTGACCCAGGTGCCGGAGATCGTGACGGTCAGCGTCATCCAGGGCTTCGGCTTCGGCCTCGTCTTCGTGCCACTATCGACGGTGGCGTTCCTCACCTTATCGAATGAGCTGCGCACCGACGGCACCGCGATGCTGACCCTGATGCGCAACGTCGCGAGTTCGGTGGGTATTTCGGTCGTCATCGCCCAGCTGACACAGGGCACGCGGCGGACTTACGCGATCCTGTCCGAGCACATCAACCCATTCAACCATGCGCTCCAGATGCCCAGCGTCAGCGGCATGATCAATCTCTCCACCGACGCCGGCCGTGCCATGGCTGATCGCATGGTCAGCGTGCAGGCGCAGATCATCGCCTTCGCGCATGACTACGAGCTGGTGATGTTCTTCATCCTCTGCACCATCCCGCTCGCCCTGCTGATCGGCTCGACCAAGGCCACCCTGCGCAAGCAGGCAGCGGGGCCGGAACATGCCGTGATGGAGTAACGCCGTCGTCCCGGCCTTCGCCGGGACGACAGCGGTTTTGTGGCGCGAGCAGTTACAAAAGCTCCTCGCAGCCCAGATCCTCGACCGCCATCATCACGCGCTCCAGATTATTCCACCAGATCAACGGCGGGAGGTTGATGCTCCATTGCCAGACCGGCCTCGTGATGTGCCAGAGCACCGACAGACGATAGTCCTGGTCGAGCGCGCCGCGCGTGTAGCCGCTGACGCCGCTGGCGATCAGCGTCTCGTGATACAGATTGAGCAGCGGCCGCTCGAGCATCTGCCTGCGGTCCGGATACCACTGCATCGCCATCATGTAGGCGAGGTCACTCGTAGGCACGTTGATGCGCCACTGATCGAAATCGAAGATGCGCGCGGTATCCGCGACGCCGGGCCGCGGCAGCAGGAAATTCCAGACATGGGCATCACCATGAGCAATGCTGATGTGACGTCGCGAATGATAGCGCTGCGATAGCCGGGCCGACTGCTCGATCAGGCGGCGGTAGAGGGTGCGGCGCTCTTCGCTAAGGCGGTCGCCGAGCAGATCGGCAAAACGGTCGTAATGGCCGGCGAAGGTCTCCATGTGCTGCATGCGGTCCTCGGGGCTCGCCCAGGTGCCGACGGTATCACCAAGACCAGGATGGTCCCACCATGCCGCATGCCAGCGTGCCAGCGTCGTGACGATCGCCACCGCCTGCTCACGTGACGGCGGCAGCGGCCATTGCGTCGCGATCTCATGGCTGTCGGTGAGGTCCTCGAGCAGCAGGTGCCAATCGAGGCTCTCCTCGTCGAAACTCCCATCGAAGCAGCGCGGCACCAGCCCCTGCGGCATGCTTGGCGCGAGCTGCGTGTAGAAAGCCACTTCCTGTCGACCAGCATCTGCAAGGGTCTTGGCGAAGTCGGAATTGGCAGTCTTCAGGATCAGCGATTGCGGCGCACCGGCGGATTCCCCGACATAGCGCAGGCCGAGGCGAACGATGTGTGAGACGACGGTGTCGCGCTGATGCAGCACCTTCACTTCGCGCACTGCACCAGCGTCCAGTACGCCACTCCTGCGCAGCGCAGCTGTCAGTTGGGCGGGCTCAACGACCGCCGGCAATTGTGGAGTTGTCATAACCACGATGCCCCTGCCCCGCGTCATACTGCACGATCACGGCCGCAGGCGCCAGCGAACGACGTCGCGCCCGGCTCAGGCCGCCGCTGTCGAGTCGCGCACCGTCCGGACCACGACCGACCGGAGCTGTTCGAGATTGGCTGCCATGCCGGCGATCGCCTGTCTGACCTCCGCGGCGCGCTCGTTCACGGAGGCGGCGTCGCGGCTGACATCACCGATCTTGGCCGAGACCTCCTTGGCCGCGGACGCCGATTCGGAAATCGACCGCGTGATCTCTCGCGTCGCCGCGTCCTGCTCTTCCATCGCGGCGGCAACCGAGGTGGCAACGCCGTCGATCTCGACGATGTGACCTCCCATGGTTTCGACGGCATCGACTGCGGCCTGCGTCGAGGCCTGGATCTCGGCAATCAGCCGCGCGATCTCCTCGGTGGATTTGGCGGTCTGGTCGGAGAGGGATTTCACTTCGGCGGCGACCACCGCGAAGCCACGGCCGGCCTCCCCGGCGCGCGCCGCCTCGATGGTGGCGTTGAGTGCCAGCAGATTGGTCTGGCCGGCGATGCCGCCGATGAGGTCGGAGACCTCGGCGATCTTCTTCACCGATCCGGCCAGCGTCTGGATAGTCGAGCGCGCCTGTTCCCGACCAGCGACCGCCGATTTCGTCACCGTGCTGGTCCGCGCGACCTGGGTTGCGATCTCGCGGATCGAAGCACTGAGTTCTTCAGCTGCGGCCGAGACAGTCTGCGAGCTGCCGAGAGCCTGGTTGGAGGCGGCTGCGACCGCCTGCGATTGTGTCGAGAGCGACCTTGCGATCTCGGACAGACTGGAGGCGGCACGCTCCACGCCTTGCGTTGCGGCGCTCGCGGTGTCGACCGAGCGGCCGGTCTCGCGCTCGACGGTTTCGGCCATCTGCTGCAGGGCGCCGCGCTTGGCGAGCGCCGCCTCCTGCGCCTTCTGCAACTGCTCCTCGCGCAGGCGGGAATTCTCGACCGCCGCCTGCTTGAACACCAGGAGCGCGCCCGCCATCGAGCCGACCTCGTCCTGCCGGTGCGCGAAAGGAATGTCGGCGGCGAGATCGCCGGTCGCGAGCTTTTGCATCGTGCTGGTCATGCGCACGATCGGGCGCATCACACCGAGGGCGACGCCGAGCAGGCCCGCCGCAATGAAGGCGAGGACGGCGGCGGAGACGCCGAGGAGGATATAAAGCATGGAGCTGTCGCGGTCCGCGGCCAGCTTCTCCATGTCGGCATTCTGCTTGTTGGCGCTCTCGACGATGCTGTCGATGACGGCGCGATGCGCGGTGTAGGCGTCCTTGAGCTGCGCGTAGGCGCGCTCGGAGGCGGCCGTGTCCTTGGCCTTGAGCGCGGGGAGGAGCTGGTCGGACAACAGCTTCCAGAACTTCTGCACCTCGGCGTCGGATTTCGACACCAGGGCCGTCTTCAGGTCGGCCGAGAGGCTGGAGGTGACCCAGAATGCCTTGCGCTCGTCGTAATCCTTGCGGAGCTGGACCAGGCGTTCGCCATGGGCCGCCAGCTGGTCGGGCTCGCGCATGGCGAGCGTGGCCTCGAGATAGGCCTCGATCACATATTCCGGCGGCGGCAGGATGTCGGCGATGAGATCATTGCCGAGCTTGATGTCGGAATAGAGCGGGCCGCCGACCTTGAGCTCTTTCAAGGCGTAAAGGCTGGTGGAGACCACCGCGGTGAAACCGATCGCCAGAACGACGCCGAAAGCAATGATTGCGGAAGAAAGCGAAAGGCGAATTTTCATGGAACAATCCAATGGGGCCGCGCCGAATCCCACGGACCCTAAAGGATTACGGTAAACACGGGATTGCATCGCGCGGAAATTGCATCGCACGAACTCCGAAAAAGTACGGGAAACGGCGTCAGGTGAACGGTTTCGGGCAGCGAAATCAGGCCCGTCCTTTGCTGTCGTCCCGGATCGGCGCTCCGCCTGTCCGGGACGACGCTGGACTCACACGTCGAAAAACACCGTTTCGTTGTCGCCCTGAAGCCGCAGGTCGAGCCGGTACACCGGCTTGCCGGCCTCGCGCACGGCCGTCAGCGTGGCGCGACGGTCGGCGGGCACCACCGCCAGCACGGGATCGGCGGCATTGCCGGCCTCGTCGCTGAAATAGATCCGGGTGTAGAGATGCCGCAGCATGCCGCGGCCAAACACCGCAAGCAGGATATGCGGTGCCTGCGGCTTGCCGTCGGGATCGGGCACCGCGCCCGGCTTGACGGTTTCAAAGGAATAATTGCCGTCCTTGTCGGTGCCGCAGCGGGCAAAGCCACGGAAGCTCGCATTCGGCAGCGCGCGCTTGTCCTGCGGATCGGCAAAGCGCCCCTGCGCGTCGGCCTGCCAGATCTCCAGCATGGCATCGGGGACGACCACGCCATCGCCGTCGAACACGCGGCCCTCGATCCGGACGCGATCGCCGGTGACGTCGGGCGTCAGGGTCGAGTTGGTAAACGCATCGTTCCAGGCATACTCGCCGGTCGGCGTCAGGCCATATTTGAAGAACGGGCCGACGGTCTGCGACGGCGTGATCCCATTGTCCTGCACTTAATGGTTCTCCATAGGGGTGGCGTTCTTGCCGCGCAGCACGATGTCAAAGCGGTAGCACAGCGCCCATTCGGGCTGGGTGTTCTCGAGATCGAACGATGACACCATCCGCGCCCGCGCCTTTTCGTCCGGCACCGAATTGAAGATCGGATCGAACGGGAATAGCGGATCGGCCGGGAAGTACATCTGCGTCACGAGACGCGTGACGAAGGAGTGCCCGAATACCGAGAGATGGATGTGTGCGGGACGCCAGGCGTTGTGATGATTGCCCCAAGGATAGGCGCCAGGCTTGATCGTGACGAAACGGTAGTAACCGGAGGCGTCGCTCACGGTGCGACCGGCGCCCGTAAAGTTCGGATCCAGCGGCGCCGGATGCTGGTCGCGGACGTGAACGTAACGGCCGCAGGAATTGGCCTGCCAGATCTCGACCAGCGAATTCGGTACGCCGCGGCCGTCCTCATCGCGCACATGGCCGTGCACAATGATGCGTTCGCCGAGCGGCTCGCCGGTGTGTTGGGTGGTGAGGTCGTTGTCGCCCTCGCGCACTGTCTCGTGGCCGTAGACCGGGCCGGTCAGCTCCGACAGCGTATGGCGCATCGGGATCAAGGGCTTGTTCGGCGCGCGCTTGATCGAGCTCTTGTACTCGGGCGACAGCGGCAACGGATGCGCCGTGTTGCTGTCGACGGGATAGATGAATGTCATTGGCGAACTCCTCCCCCGGCCCTTTTCCGACCGGTCAACGCTTCCGCCAATCATTATAGGATATAACTAATTGGGGGAAGCGGCTTTGCGCCCTATTTGATCGGCGGACGCGGCAGGACGGCCTCGCCGGCTTCGAGCCGGTAGACATGGTCGAGCGAATACCACGGCGTCGCCACGTCGCGCTCGGTCGGGTGTGGCGTGTCATGGCGCAGGAACTTGCCGACCAGTGCCTTCGTCACGCCGAACTGCACGTCGCTATCGATATGCGGATCGGCGGGGTCGTAGACCTGCGAGATCAGCACCTTGAATCCGGCCTTGAAGACCAACGCGTGCAGGTGCGCGGGACGATAGGGATGCCGGCTCTGCGCCTCCAGGAGGCGGCCGACCACGCCGTCGGTCGGAATGGGATAGCCAACCATCATCACGGAGCGAAAAGAGAAGGCTCCGTCCTGGTCGGTCGTAAACTTGCCGCGCAGGTTCATGTCGGCCTGCTCGGGGTCCTGGTTTTCATAGAGACCAACCGGCGACGCATGCCAGACGTCTACCTCGGCGCCGGCGACGGGACGGCCGTCCCTGTCCACGACGCGGCCGTTGACGAACAGCGGCGCGCCTGGGGTCTCGGAGCGGACGATCGATCCGCCATTTTCCACCCGCGGCGAGTTCAGCCGCCAGAACGGTCCGAGCAGCGACTGGTCGGTTTCCGTGTTGCCCTCATCGCCGTTGTTCAGCAGGCACACCAGCGGCGAGACGCCGAGCGAGCCTGCCATCAGCACGACCTCGTTATGCGTGTCGGTCGAGAGCTTGCCGAGCTCGGCGATCACAGCCGTGGCGTCGCGGAATTCCTTCTCGGTCAGGCGAACGTCGCGGACAAAGCCGTGCAAATGCTTGACCAGGGAGACCATGATCTGGCGCAGCCGGGGATTGGACGTCTGCTCCATCACCGCCAATGCCGCAGCCGTGACGTCCTGCTCGCTCGCGATGATCATGGCACGGTTCTCCCTGTCGTTCCGGGGCAGCCCGACAGGGCTGAACCCGGAATCTCGAGATCCCGGGTTCGGTGCAAATGCACCGCCCCGGGATGACGGCGCGCTTCGCGTCCCGTCAGTTCAGCTTCTCGATAGCGACGGCGACGCCCTGGCCGACGCCGACGCACATGGTGGCGAGCGCCAGCTTGCCGCCGCGCTTTTCCATGCCGTGCACCGCGGTGAGCGCAAGGCGCGCGCCGCTCATGCCGAGGGGATGACCGAGTGCGATCGCGCCGCCATGCGGATTGACGAAATCGGCATCGTCGGCAACGCCGAGCTGGCGCATGCAGGCGATACCCTGCGAGGCAAAGGCTTCGTTGAGTTCGATCAGGTCGAAATCGCTGATTTTCTTGCCGAGACGTTCCATCAGCTTGCGGGTGGCCGGCACAGGTCCAATGCCCATGATGCCCGGCGGCACGCCGGCCGAAGCGAGGCCGAGGATGCGCGCGCGCGGCGTCAGGCCGTGCTTCTTCACGGCTGCCTCGGACGCCAGGATCATCGCGGCGGCGCCGTCATTGACGCCGGAGGCGTTGCCGGCGGTCACCGTGCCGGGATTGCGCACGATCGGCCTGAGCTTGGTCAGGGCTTCCAGCGTGGTCTCGGGACGCGGATGCTCGTCCTTGTCGACGGTCACAGGGCCCGCCTTGCCGCCGGGAATGGTGATCGGGATGATCTCCTCGGCGAAATAGCCGGCCGCGATCGCGACGCCCGCGCGCTGCTGCGAGCGGATCGCGAAGGCGTCCTGATCGGCGCGCGAGACCTGGAATTCCTCGGCGACGTTTTCGCCGGTCTCGGGCATCGCGTCGACACCATACTGCGCCTTCAGCAGCGGATTGATGAAGCGCCAGCCGATCGTGGTGTCGAAGATCTCAGCCGAGCGCGAGAACGCCTCCTGCGCCTTGCCCATCACGAAGGGCGCACGCGTCATGGATTCGACGCCGCCGGCAATCGCAAGCTCGATCTCGCCGGAACGGATGGCGCGGCCGGCGGCGCCGACCGCATCGAGGCCGGAGGCACAGAGCCGGTTCAGGGTCTGGCCCGGAACCGAATCCGGCAGACCCGCAAGCAGGAGCGCCATGCGTGCAACGTTGCGGTTGTCCTCGCCGGCCTGGTTGGCACAGCCGAAGAAGACCTCGTCAACCTGTGCCCAATCGAGATTGGGGTGCTTGGCCATCAGAGCCTTGATCGGGGCCGCCGCCAAGTCGTCGGCACGCACCTTGGCGAGCGATCCGCCAAACCGGCCGATCGGGGTCCGCACGGCATCGCAGATAAAGACGTCACGCATCGTTGTTCTCCCTGATTGCCGCGGTCCGGCCAAATTCTTCAATGTCGGCGGAGTTTTAGGAGGGTGCCCGCGGCAGGTCAATTGACTGGGGCGCGCGTGTTCCGGGGACGTGCACGCCTGCGGCGCATGCCGCGGAGCGGACAACGTGGAAAACCTCCCCTTCCCGGCCAAAGCGATAGGAGCGCGGGGCGAAATTTTGTAGGTTGCGCCGCCCATGACAATGCAACAACCGATCCCTGTACCGCCCCCCGACGATACGCCCGCGCCGCAGGCGGAAGCCGCCGCGCGCGTCACGCCGATGATGGAACAATACCTTGAAATCAAGGCGGCGCATCAGGGCCTGCTACTGTTCTACCGGATGGGCGACTTTTACGAGCTGTTCTTCGAGGACGCCGAGATCGCCTCCAGGACACTCGGCATCGTCCTGACCAAGCGCGGCAAGCATCAAGGCGCCGATATCCCAATGTGCGGCGTGCCGGTCGAGCGCTCCGAGGATTATCTGCACCGGCTGATCGCCGGCGGCCACCGGGTCGCGGTGTGCGAGCAGACCGAGGATCCCGCCGCCGCCAGGGCGCGCGGCAACAAGAGCGTCGTGCGGCGCGGCGTGGTGCGCCTGGTCACGCCGGGCACGCTGACCGAGGACACGCTGCTCGACGCGCGCGCCAACAATTACCTGCTGGCGCTCGCGCGCGCGCGCTCATCGGCGGGCGGTGACCGCTTTGGCCTCGCCTGGATCGACATCTCGACCGCCGAATTCATGGTGACGGAATGTTCGGGCGGCGAACTCGCCGCGACGCTCGCGCGCATCAATCCGAACGAGGTGATCGTCACCGACGCACTCTATAACGATAGCGAGCTTGGGCAGACCCTGCGCGAGCTGCCGGCGGTGACGCCGCTGACCCGCGACGTCTTCGACGGCGCCACCGCCGAGAAGCGGCTGTGCGACTATTTTGCCGTCGCGACCATGGACGGACTGTCGCAGCTCACGCGGCTGGAAGCCACTGCTGCCGCCGCTGCCGTCACCTATGTTGACCGCACCCAGGTCGGCAAACATCCGCCGCTGTCGCCGCCCGCGCGCGAAGCCTCAGGCGCGACCATGGCGATCGATCCGGCGACGCGCGCCAATCTCGAACTGACGCGGACGCTGGCCGGAGAACGCCGCGGTTCGCTGCTCGATGCGATCGACTGCACGGTGACCTCGGCCGGTTCGCGCCTGCTGGCGCAGCGGCTTGCCGCGCCGCTGACCGATGCGGCGGCGATTGCGCGGCGGCTCGATGCCGTCGGCAGCTTCGTTGCCGACTCGGCCGCGCGCGAGGACATCCGCAGCATCCTGCGCGGCGCTCCGGACATGTCGCGGGCGCTGGCCCGTATATCCGTCGGCCGCGGCGGGCCGCGCGACCTCGCCGGCCTGCGCGACGGCATCATCGCCGCCGACCAGGTGCTGACGCGCCTTGACGAACTCGACCAGCCGCCGCAGGAGATCGCCGCGGTGACGGCGGCGCTGCAAAGGCCGTCGCGCGAGCTCGCGGCGGAATTCGCCCGGGCGCTCGACGATCAACTGCCGCTGATCAAGCGGGACGGCGGGTTCGTTCGCCAGGGCTATGAGCCTGCGCTGGACGAAACGCGAAACCTGCGCGACGCCTCGCGCCTGGTGGTGGCCTCGATGCAGGCGCGCTACGCCGACAACACGGGTGTGAAGGGTCTCAAGATCCGGCACAACAACGTGCTCGGCTATTTCGTCGAAGTTACCGCGCAGCACGGCGACAAGCTGATGTCGACGCCGCTGAACGCAACCTTCATCCACCGCCAGACGCTGGCCGGCCAGGTCCGCTTCACCACCTCGGAACTGGGGGAGATCGAAGCCAAGATCGCCAATGCCGGCGACCGCGCACTCGGGCTCGAGCTCGAGATTTTCGAGCGGCTCTGCGCCAAGGCGTTGGCAATCAGCGAGGAGCTGCGCGCCGCCGCCCACGCCTTTGCGCTGCTCGACGTCGCGACGTCGCTTGCCAAGCTGGCGATCGACGAGAACTATGTGCGGCCCGAGGTGGACGGCTCTCTCGGCTTTGCCATCGAGGCCGGCCGTCATCCGGTGGTCGAGCAGGCCTTGAAGCGCAATGGCGAGCCGTTCATCGCCAATGCCTGCGACCTCTCGCCGGGCCCTGCGCAAAAATCCGGCCAGCTCTGGCTGCTGACCGGTCCGAACATGGCCGGTAAGTCGACCTTCCTGCGCCAGAACGCGCTGATTGCGTTGCTTGCCCAGATCGGCAGCTTCGTGCCGGCGACACGCGCGCGGATCGGCATCATCGACCGCCTGTTCTCGCGTGTCGGCGCCGCCGACGATCTCGCCCGCGGCCGTTCCACCTTCATGGTCGAGATGGTCGAGACGGCCGCGATCCTGAACCAGGCCGGCGAGCGCGCGCTCGTGATCCTTGATGAAATCGGCCGCGGCACCGCCACCTTCGATGGCCTCTCGATCGCCTGGGCCGCGATCGAGCATCTGCACGAGAGCAATCGTTGCCGCACGCTGTTCGCGACGCATTATCACGAGCTGACCGCGCTCTCGGCCAAGCTGCCGCGGATGTTCAACGCCACGGTGCGGGTGAAGGAGTGGCAGGGCAATGTCGTGTTCCTGCACGAGGTGCTGCCGGGTTCCGCCGATCGCTCTTACGGCATCCAGGTCGCCAAGCTCGCCGGCCTGCCGCCGGCCGTGATCACGCGCGCGAAATCGGTGCTGGCGAAGCTGGAAGCCCAGGACCGCGGTCAGACGGCGCGGGCGCTCGCCGACGATCTGCCGCTGTTCGCAGTACCCTCGCGCGCCGCCGCAGAAGCCGCCCCACTGAGCGAGGCCGAACTGCTGATCGACGCGGTGAAGGCGCTGCATCCGGACGAGATGTCGCCACGCGAAGCGCTCGATGCGCTGTATGCGTTGAAGGCCAAGCTGCCGAAGCAGTGACGGTGCCGTAGGTGGGTCAGCCGAAGGCGGAACCCACCACTTCTGTCACCGCAGAAACCAAAGAGGTGGGTTACGCTCCGCTAACCCACCCTACCGTTCGGAGCGCTGGCTATGCCCTCGCCGAGATCGCCGCTGCTTCCGCTGCGGCGCGCTGCATGCTGGTCGACATCTCGTTGGTCACCGTGCTTTGCTCTTCGATTGCCGCGGCCGTCGACGTCACATATTCGCTGACGTTGCTGATGGCCGTCTTGATCGAAGCCAGGGCGGTGACGACGTCTCCGGAGATGCCGTTGAGGCTGCCGATCTCCGCGCCGATCTTGTCAGTGGCCTGCTTGGCTTGGTTGGCGAGGCTCTTGACCTCCGAGGCCACCACCGCAAAGCCCCGACCGGCTTCGCCGGCGCGGGCGGATTCGATGGTGGCGTTAAGTGCCAGGAGGTTGATCTGCCCGGTGATGTTGTTGATGAGCTCGACGATCCCGCTCATCGCCAGCGCCGCTTCAGTGAGGCGCTGGGCCTGGGCATCAGCGGACGCGACCTGCTCCACCGCGCTCATCGCGGTCTCGCGCGATTTGGTCATGGCCTCGGAAATCTCCCGCACCGAGGCGTTCAGCTCCTCCGAACCCGCGGCGACCGATTCCATCATGCTGCGGACGCGCTCGTTGCCCATGCGGACCAGCACCTGCTTCGTGACGTCGGTCGCATATTTCACGACCTTGAACGGCTTGCCGTTCAGATCCATGATCGGGTTGTAGGAGGCCTGGATATAGACCTCCCTGCCGCCCTTGCCGATGCGCTTGTATTCGGCCGCCTGGTACTGGCCGCGGTTGAGCGCCGCCCAGAACTCGCGATAGTCATTGCCATCGCGCTCCGACGGCTCGACGAACATGCTGTGGTGCTTGCCCTTGATCTCCGCCAGCGAATAGCCGAGGGCGCCGAGGAAATTGGGGTTGGCGGTGATGATCGTGCCGTCCATGTTGAACTCGATCACCGCCTGCGCCTTCTCGATCGCCGCGATCTGGCCGGCGAGATCGGCCGTCTTCAGCTTCTCCGCCGTGACGTCGGTGGCGAACTTGGCGACGCCGTAGGGCTTGCCATTCTCATCGAGTAGCGGATTGTAGGAGGCGAGAATCCAGACCTCGCGGCCGCCCTTGCCGATGCGCTTGAACTCGCCAGCCTGGTATTCGCCGCGGTTGAGCTTGGCCCAGAACTCGCGATAGGCCGCGCCGTCGCGCTCGGCCTGGGGCACGAAGAGGCTGTGATGCTTGCCCTGGATCTCGGTCAGCGAGTAGCCAAGCGCGTTGCAGAAATTCTCGTTGGCCGTGACGATGGTGCCGTCGAGCTTGAACTCGATCACGGCCTGGGCCCGGCCGATAGCGCCGAGCTTCGAAGCGTCCGTCATGGCCCGAATCTTCTTCTCGGTGATTTCGGTCGCAATCTTGGCGACCATCACCGTCTTGCCGTTGCCGTCGAGGACCGGATTGTAGGATGCTTCGATCCAAATCTCACGGCCGCCCTTCGCGATCCGTTTGAACTCGCTTGCCTGGTACTCGCCGCGGTTTAATGCGGCCCAGAACGCCTTGTACTCGGCGCCGTCGCGCTGATCGGCCGGCATGAACATGGCGTGCTTCTTTCCCTTGATTTCGTCGAGGGAATAGCCGAGGGCGTTCAAGAAATTCTGGTTGGCGGTCAGGATCGTGCCGTCCATGGCAAACTCAATCATGGCCTGCGAGCGCCCGATGGCTGCGAGCTGAGCATCCGCGTCGTTGCGGGACTTGCGACCAAACATCAGTGAATCTCCAAAGTCATGAAATTGCGTGACGGGATCAGGGGACGTGACGGCGCGGCACACGCGCCGAATTCCAATCGAAAATTCCGCCGGTAAACTCGCGTTGCGAAGACCGAGGCGGATACGCAAGATGATTCAATACCCATAAGACTCGAACAAAGTGCTAACGAATTCTGGGAAAGCCGATGGCCGACAAAGCAGCCCAAAGCTGTACGACGGCACGCCTTACACGCTGCTCGGTCGGCGCTGTGACTTGAAATGGCCTTGGTCCTTCAGGGATTTTGAAGGAAAGCGTCTCGTGATCGGCCATGGCGAGTTTGCTACGGAAGTATCCGGCTATGCCGTGCCGCATGTCCGTAGTGTCACGGTGCTTGTCACGCCTTGTGCGACGTACGCCGCCCGATCCTCCACAGCGTCAGATTCCAAGCGATGCAGGTGGCGAGTGCAAGCCCAAGTCCGACGGCCGAACCGAACCACACCACCGTCACGTGCAACACGGCGATCGCCATTCCGAATCCGAGCAGGCCCCAGGCCGAATTGGCCAGCACCGCGGCGGTCGGCGGACCGCCGATGCGCGGATGCAGGATCACCATGATGCTGGTGAACACGACCGGATAGAGCGCGATGATGCCGCTGATGCGGGGACCGACCCAGCCCGAGGTCGAGACGACGATCGCGACCAGGGTCGCGACCAGTGCGGCCCGCATCGGCACGTCATACCAGCGCCGCGTCACCAGCGGCATCTTGACGTGGCGATAGCCTGCGAGCAGCGGAATGCAGATGCCGAACGCGACCAGATTGGCGGCGAGCCCGGCGGTGAGCGGCCAGTCGAACTGCTTGATGATCGATGCGAACACGATCCAGACCGCGACCGCGCTTCCGCAACTCACCAGAAGGCTGCGCCGCTGTGCCAGAACCACATAGGTGACGCACATGAAGATCGTCGCTGCATTGACCGGCAAGCTCGAGAGTGCGCCCTGCGCGATGAAGGCGGCATCGTGGTCGAGCGCGAGGAAGACGTAGGATGGTCCGGCCGAAACCGGCAAGGTCGCGACCAGCGCGCCGATCACCGGCCCTGAGCGCTCGGTGATGATCGACGCCGTCACGACGAACGCCGCCGCGACCATCATGCGCAGAACGAGGATGAGGATGAAGTGGAGCTCGGGGGACATTTTTTTCTTTTGTCGTCCTGGACAAGCGAACGGAGTGAGCGCCGATCCAGGACCCATAACCACGGGCTTCGCTGTGTTAGACGGTCGTAGTCGCCAGTATCGCAACACAATCGGCGTCGGGGTAATGGGTCCTGGCTTTCGCCAGGACGACACCGATTGTTTGACTGCGGTCCGCGCCTTACATCCGCTGCATCGACACCGAGACCTTCGGGCCGTTCTTGATGGTCTGATAGACCACACAATAGCGCTCGGTGAGCTTGAGCAGCAGGTCGAGCTTGTCTTGCGGCGCATCGGTGTCGACGTCGAAGCGCAGACGTATCTCGGCGAAGCCGACCGGCGTCTCCTTGTCGACGCCGAGCGTGCCGCGGAAATCGAGATCGCCCTCGGCGTAGACGTTGCCGGTCTTCAAGGGCACCTCGATCGCGGTCGCGACCGATTTCAGCGTGACGCCAGCGCAGGCGACCAGCGCCTCCAGCAGCATGTCGCCGGAGCAGAGCTCGAGGCCGGAGCCGCCGGTCGCGGGATGCAATCCGGCCATTGCGATGGCGCGGCCGGTCTCGACCTTGCAGGCGATGCCCTCGCTGTCGGTCGAGCCCTTGGCCTTCAACGTGATCATCGCGGTCTTGGGGTCGGTCTTGTAGCGCTCCTTGATCGGGGCCTGCATCTGGCGCAGTGCTGCGGCGTCCATTTTGTCTCTCCCGGTAAAATTGCTTCTCGATGTACCGGCTTGGAGAGAAATTGTCACCACCACATGGCCTGACCGGGACCCTGGGTTGCGTCACGGTCGGGCACGTTGCGGTCGAGCGAGCGGTCGAGTGACGTCAGCACACTTCGCTTGAAATTCTCGAACAGCGGTGAATTGCGGTCGCGTGGCCGGCCGAGATTGATCTCGATCTGGTCGAACAGCCGGCCCGGCCGCGGCCGCATCACCAGCACGCGGTCGGCCAGCACCACGGCTTCGTCGACGTCATGCGTGACGAGGATGAGCGTCGGCCGCGTGTCGGCCCACAGATCGAGCAGATGATCCTGGAGATCCCTGCGGGTGAAGGCATCGAGCGCCGAGAACGGCTCGTCGAGCAAGAGCACCTCGGGCTGCGGCACCAGCGCGCGGGCGATCGCGACGCGCTGTGCCTGCCCGCCCGAGAGCTCGCGCGGCCAGGCCTGGGCTTTCTCGGCGAGCCCGACACGCTCGAGCGCACGCGCCACCTTTTCACGCCGCTCGGTCGCGGGCCCATCGGCAAGCCCAAAGCCGATATTGTCGGCGACGCTGAGCCAGGGCAGCAGCCGCGGCTCCTGGAAGATGATGCCGATCTTGGCATGCGGCGCGGCGATCGCCTCGTTGTCGAGCGTCACCGTGCCCGAGCTTGCGCGGTCGAGGCCGACGATGGCGCGCAGCAACGTGGACTTGCCACAGCCCGAGCCGCCGATGACGGCGACGATCTCGCCTTGCCTGATCTCGGCGGAAAAGCGCGCCAGCGCCTGCACGCCGTTGGGATAGGTCTTGCTGACCCGGTCGAGCGCCAGCATCGCCTTATGCTCCCGCCGTACGCCCGAAGGCGTCCTGCCAGCGCAGGAAGGGCGCAGCCGCGATCTCGATCAGCCAATCCGTGAGCTTGCCGAGGATCGCGAAGATCACGATGGCGGCGAGGATCTGCGCAGGCTTGCCGAGCTGCTGGCCATCGAGCAGGAGATAGCCGAGGCCTTCGGACGCGCCGATCAGCTCGGCCGCCACCACGAACATCCAGCCCAGACCAAGTCCGACGCGCAAGGACACGACATAGGCCGGCAGCACCGCGGGCAGCAGGATACGGCGGATCATGGCAGGCCCGGAGAGACGGAAGGTGCGACCGACCTCGACGATCTTGCGATCGACGATGAGGATCGCGCCCATCACGCCGAGATAGACCGGGAAGAACACGCCGACCGCGATCAGCGCGATCTTCGAGGTCTCGAAGATGCCGAGCCAGAGAATGAACAGCGGCACCCAGGCCAGCGAAGGGATCGCGCGCAGCGCCTGCACGGTCGGATCAAGCAGCCGCCGCGCCAGCGACCAATAGCCGGATATGGCGCCGAGCAAGGTGCCCGCGACCACGCCGAACGCAAAGCCAAGACCGACGCGCCACAGTGTCGCGGCGATGTGACGGACCAACTCGCCGGAGCGGGCAAGATCAACGATGGTGGCAAACACGCGCGAGGGCGGCGGCACCAGCCGGCCGTTGGACCAGCCGCGCCAGACCAGGAACTCCCAACCGAGCGCGAGGGTCAGCGGCAGCAACACACCCAGCAATGGACGCGCATAACGCGACAACCACGAAGGCGCGGCGGCGCTTTCGGCCGGTTCCGTAGTCTGTTGCAGGACTGGCGCGTCGGAGATCATGGCGGTTAGGAAGCGCGTCTCGTCAGGGAATGCAACACTACTCTTGCCGCGCCTTCCGCTACCTGAGTAGCCCGGATGGAGCGAAGCGCAATCCGGGAATCGTGCCCCAGGATGGACCGCCCCGGATTTCGCTGCGCTCCATCCGGGCTACAAGGCCAACCTTAATTCGTCGGCAGCGGGACCTGGTCGTCGATCAGAGCATCGAGCGTTGCCTTCACATCGACCTTGGCATCGACCACGCCGGCCTGTTGCAGGGCGAGGCCCGCGGCGAGGATCGATTCGCGCTGGGGCGCGCCGATGCGGCTGTGGGTCAGCTCGGTACGCTCCTTGAGCTGCTTGTCGACGACAGGCTCCGGCAGCTTGGTCACGGCGATGAAGGTCTTCTTGAGCTCATCGTAATTCGCCAGCGAATACTTTCGCGCTTCTTCGTAAACGGCAAGGACGCGGCGGGCGACATCCGGATAGTCTTTCAAAAACTGCTCGCGCACATTGAGGATGCCCCAGGTGTTGGCGTCGGCCTTGCGGTAGAACAGTTTCGCGCCGTCCTCGACCTCGGCCTGCGCCATCATCGGATCGAGCCCGGCCCACGCATCGACGTCGCCGCGGATCAGCGCGGTCTTGCCGTCGGCGTGCTGGAGCAGCACCGGCGTGATGTCCTTTTCGGTGAGACCGGCGCCAAGCAGCGCGCGCACCAGGAAGATGTGCGGATCGGTGCCGCGCGTCACCGCGACGCGCTTGCCCTTGAGGTCGGCGACATCGGCGATCTTGGAATCCTTCGATGTCACCAACGCCGTCCATTCGGGACGCGAATAGACGTAGATCGACTTGATCGGGTTGCCGTTGATACGCGCGACCAGCGCCGCCGAGCCCGCGGTCGAGCCGAAGTCGATCGAGCCCGCATTGAGGAATTCGAGCGCCTTGTTGGAGCCGGCCGACTGCACCCAAATGACGGTGATGCCGTCCTTGGCGAACTCCTTTTCCAGGAGCCCCTTCTGTTTCAGGACCATCGACACCGGATTATAGGTCGCCCAGTCGATACGGATTTCCTTGAGCGGATCCGCCGCCCGCGCCGCGGGAGACACGGCGAGAGCGACCGCTCCCGCCAGCAGTATGCGTCGTGTAATCCTGGTCATGCCCGGCCTCCTCAAAACTTCATTGTTTTTCAATGAGTTATATCTAGAAATCAACGAGAAAATCCATCCCTCGAAAGCGCGCCGGCTGAGAACAGCTTTGCCCAAAGCCGCACCTTTCCAGCATGGAACGACTATTGCGAGAGAATGGCGGGTGACAGCGCCGGCCGCCTCTTATATCCGGTGAGACATGGACAGCGTTGCGACTGAGCAGAAGGCCGAGGTGGACGATCGCTTTGACACCGCGCGGATCACCGCCGCGGTCGATGCGCTTGCCGAGAAGCACCAGGGACGCGAGGACGCATTCCGCACGGCGATGGCGCAACTGCTCAAGGCCGAGCTGATTGCCTCGCGCGCCGCGGCACAGACGATCCTGCTGAAGGACCGTCACGGCCGGCGCTGCGCCGAGCGGCTGTGCCACGTGCAGGACGAGATCATCCGCATCCTGTATTCGGCGGCAACGCGCCATCTCTACCGCTCGCCGATCCCGAGCGGCGCCGAACGCATGGCGGTGGTGGCGACCGGCGGCTATGGCCGCGGCCTGATGGCTCCCGAGTCCGACATCGATCTGCTCTTCATCCTGCCCTACAAGCAGACCGCCTGGGGCGAGCAGGTGGCCGAGGCCATCCTCTATTGTCTTTGGGACATGGGGCTGAAGGTCGGTCACGCCACGCGGTCGGTCGACGAGTCGATTCGGCAGGCGCGCGGCGACATGACCATCCGCACCGCGATCCTGGAGACGCGCTTCCTTACCGGCGACCGGCCGCTTTATGACGAGCTGGTCGCCCGCTTCGACAAGGAGGTCGTGCAAGGCACCGCGTCCGAATTCGTCACCGCAAAGCTCGCCGAGCGTGAGGAGCGGCATCGCCGCGGCGGCCAATCGCGATATCTGGTCGAACCCAACGTCAAGGACGGCAAGGGTGCGCTCCGCGACCTGCACACGCTGTTCTGGATCGCGAAATACGTCTACCGCGTGAGCGACACCGACGAGCTGGTCGACCGCGGCGTGTTCGACGCGCAGGAATACCGCACCTTCCGCCGCTGCGCCGACTTCCTCTGGTCGGTGCGCTGCAATCTTCACTTTTACTCCGGTCGCCCTGAAGAGCGCCTTTCCTTCGACCTCCAGCGCGAGATCGCGGTCCGGCTCGGCTACACCTCGCATCCCGGCATGCAGGACGTCGAACGCTTCATGAAGCACTACTTCCTGGTCGCCAAGGAAGTCGGCAATCTCACCGCCATCCTCTGCGCCAAGCTCGAGGACCAGCAGGCCAAGCCCGCACCGGTGCTGAGCCGGATGATGGCGCGTCTGCGCCCCACCGCGGTGAAGCGGCGGGTGCCCGACAGCGACGACTTCATCGTCGACAACAACCGCATCAACGTCGCCGCGCCCGACGTGTTCAAGCACGATCCGGTCAATCTGATCCGCATCTTCCGCCTGGCGCAGAAGAACAATCTCGCCTTCCATCCGGACGCGATGCGCGACGTGACGCGTTCGCTTGGCCTGATCAACGCGCAGATGCGCGAGAATCCCGAGGCCAACCGGCTGTTCATGGAGATCCTGACGTCCGACAACGCGGAAATCGTGCTGCGGCGGATGAACGAGACCGGCGTGCTCGGCCATTTCATCCGCGCTTTCGGCAAGATCGTCTCGATGATGCAGTTCAACATGTATCATCACTACACCGTCGACGAGCATTTGATCCGCTGCGTCGGCTTTCTCCAGGACATCGAGCGTGGCGGCATCGAGGAATTCGCGGTGGCGAGCGACCTGATGCGCAAGATCCGGCCGGAGCATCGCTCCGTGATCTACATCGCGACGCTGCTGCACGACGTCGCCAAGGGCCGGCCCGAAGACCACTCGATCGCCGGCGCCAAGGTGGCGCGACGGCTTTGCCCGCGGCTCGGCTTCAGTCCGGCCGACACCGAGCTCGTGGCCTGGCTGATCGAGGAGCATCTGACGATGTCCACGGTCGCGCAGTCGCGCGATCTCTCCGACCGCAAGACCATCGAGAATTTCGCCGCCGTGGTGCAGTCGGTCGAGCAGATGAAGCTCTTGACGATCCTGACCACCGCCGACATCCGCGGCGTCGGCCCGGGCGTATGGAATGGCTGGAAGGCGCAGCTCTTGCGCTCGCTGTACTACGAGACCGAACCGGTGCTGACGGGCGGCTTCTCGGAGGTTGACCGCGGCAAGCGCCTCACGGCCGCATACGCCGAATTCCGCAACGCCTTCGCGGAATGGCCGGCGGAAGAGCTCGATGCCTATATCGCCCGGCACTATCCGGCCTATTGGCTCAAGGTCGAGCTGCCGCGCAAGATCCGCCACGCGCGCTTCGTCCGTGCCAGCGAGCAGGCAGGCCACAAGCTCGCGATCAATGTCGGCTTCGACGAGGTGCGCGGCGTCACCGAGCTGACCATCTTCGCCGCCGACCATCCCTGGCTGCTGTCGATCATCGCAGGCGCCTGTGCCTCGGCCGGCGCCAACATCGTCGACGCCCAGATCTACACCACGACCGACGGTCGCGCGCTCGACACCATCTCGATCTCCAGGGAATACGACCGCGACGAGGACGAGGGACGGCGCGCGACGCGTATCGGCGAGATGATCGAGGACGTTCTAGAAGGCAAGCTGCGTCTGCCCGAAGTGGTGGCGCGGCGCACCGTGCGCGGCAAGGCGCGGCCGTTCGTGATCGAGCCGGAAGTGACCATCAACAACCAATGGTCCGACCGCTACACTGTGATCGAAATGTCCGGCCTCGACCGGCCCGGCCTGCTCTACGAGCTGACCACCGCGATCTCGAAGCTCAACCTCAACATCGCCTCAGCCCATGTCGCGACCTTCGGCGAGCGCGCCCGCGACGTGTTCTACGTCACCGATCTCCTGGGCGCACAGATCAGCGCGCCGACACGCCAGGCCGCGATCAAGAGCGCGCTGACCCACGTGATGGCCGGCGACAAGGCGGTTCAGCCGGCAGCGTGACTTTCTCTCATCATTTCGGGCTGAATCATCGCGCCGACTTTTGTTCGGAGAATCGCAGCGCGTTCACCAGTGCCGACAGCGCGGCCGGTTGATGCTGACGACTGGGGTAATACATGAAGAAGCCGGGAATGGGCGGAGTCCAATCCTCCAGCACCCGAACAAGGCGGCGCTCCGCGACATATTCGGCGACCTGCTCTTCATAGGCTAATCCGATACCAACCCCGGCGAGCGCCGCCTGAATCACCAGGTGAGTATCGTCAATGATGAGCGGGCCGTTCACGTTGATCGTGACCGACTTTCGTCCCTGCTCAAATTCCCACCGATATGGACCGCCCGCAAGGCGCAGCGTAATGCACCGATGATCGTTGAGATCCTTTGGCTTGTTGGGAATGCTTCGTGAAGCGAAATAGCGTGGCGACCCCACGACCGCCAATTGCAGCTCCGGCGTGACGCGAACCGCGATCATGTCCTTTTGAATGTACTCGCCAAGCTGGATACCGGCATCGAACTCGCCTGCCACAAGGTCCACAGGGCCAGTGACGGTGACAACGTCCAGAACGATGTCCGGGTAGGCTTCGGCGAAAGCTCTCAACCGCGGCAACAATACCATCACGGCAGCGGATCGTGACATTACAATTCGAAGGCGACCTTCAGGCCGGCGCCGAACGCTTCGGGCCCTGTCGAGGGCGTGACGAATTTGCTCAAGTGCCGGAGACAAGTCTTCCAAAAGAGCTGCCCCCGCAGCGGTTGGCGCAACGCTCTTGGTTGTTCGAGCGAGCAGCTGCAGCTCAAGCCGTTGCTCAAGCCTCCGGATCGTGTGGCTCAAGGCAGACTGGGAGACACCCAGCTTTACCGCAGCGCGTGTAAAGCTTCGTTCACGGGCCACGATGGCAAACGTCGCCAGTTCGTTCATTTCGTTGGTCATCATTGATGAATATCGCTCATAAGGCTGCGCCATTCAAGACGTCTAGTTTCATAAGCCACGACGCCGTAGGCTTGCGCGACCAAGAAAGCGCCGTGCAGTGCTTTCCTGCATGTTGTGGCAGGTTGATGCTCGGCCCAGCTGGCCGGGCCGCATCAATGAAGCCGGTGTAACAGCTTTGAGGATGACAATGGATATGGACGTCCGCGCCTTGCGCTCCCTTGCGCAGACCTATTTCGATGCTGCCTATGAAATGGATGCCGAGAAATTTGCATCCATATTTCACCCCTTGAGTTCCGTGACGAAGGTCGCCGAGGACGGCAACGTGAACGTGGCGCCGATTGCGACCTGGCTGGCAGCGGTCCGCAACATGAAAGCTCCAAAGCAACAGGGCTTCGAGCGAGCTGATCAGATCCTGTCAACGGATGTTGAAGGAGAGCTCGCGCTTGTGAAGGTGAAATTGCGCATTCCGCCGCGTTGCTTCACGGACCTGTTGTCTTGCTTGAAGGTGAACGGGACCTGGAAGATCGTGCAGAAAGTGATGACGTCGAACGCCTGACGGATTCGGGCACAAGAGAGGAGAGCGGCCGAAGGTTCGCTTGACGATCCTCCGCCGGTCGCCGCCAATCGTTCAACGCGTTGTCGAACCGGCTTAGACCGCCACGCCTTCATGCCGCAGCAGCCAGCGCTTGCGCTCGAGGCCGCCGCCGTACTTCACCAGAGAACCATCGGCGCCGATCAGACGGTGGCACGGCAGCACCACGCTGATCGGGTTGGAGCCGTTGGCATGGCCGACGGCGCGAATGGCCTTGGGCATGTCTATCCTTGCGGCCAGCGCGCCATAGCTCATCGTGGTGCCGGCAGGGATCTTTGCCAACGCATTCCAGACCTTCTGCTGGAACGGCGTGCCGGCGATGCGCCAGGCAATGCCTGAGAGCTGGCCGAGATCGCCGTCGAAATAATCCGACAGCGCAGTCCGCATGGCTGCGGGCGCGGGCTGGTCACTCAGCTCCACCGCACCGTAATGCAGGCGCAAGAGCTCGCGCATGCGGTGCTCGTAATCGTCCCAGTCGAGCGCGCGCAAGGCGCCCGCAGCGTCGGTGATCAGCAGCGCAATCCCGATCGGCGTCGCCAGCCGATCGAGGCCGAAGCTTACAGGTGATTTGGTCGGTCGCGCGGGCATCGCGGCACCATGGCATTGAAACACGCCATCGCAATTGCCACGCCGGCCGTGCTAGCGTCCACCCGAAAGCTGACGCTGGGGGAGCTCAACTTGGTCTGGATCGCGAATATCCTGGTGGCGCTGGTCGCCGCCCTGCACGCTTACTTCCTGATCCTGGAGATGTTTCTCTGGGACAAGCCGCAGGGCTTGAAGGTTTTCCGCAACACGCCGGAGAAGGCAGCCACCACAAAGGTGCTGGCCGCCAACCAGGGGCTCTATAACGGCTTCCTGGCCGCAGGCCTGGTCTGGGGGCTGGTGCACGGCAATCCGGCCTTCGCGTTCCAGATCAAGGCGTTCTTCCTGCTCTGCGTGATCGTGGCCGGCGCTTATGGCGCGGCGACCGTCAGCACGCGCATCCTGATGGTGCAGGCGCTGCCGGCGGCGCTCGCATTGTTAGTCTTGTTCCTGACCTGAGACGCCATAGCGCGGCGCCGCGATCCTTGCGCGTCGCCTGCCGTTCCTCCACAATCTCCGACAGCGATGGCGACCGTTGGCAATCAACGGGACAAGACCGTCGGTCGGAAATTCCGTCAGGAGGAACAACCCCACATGAGCAATCGCAGAGCCTTCATCACTGCCACGGCGGCGCTCGCCCTCGCGTTCTCCGCCAACCAAGCTCTCGCCCAGAAGAAATACGACACCGGCGCGAGCGACACCGAGATCAAGATCGGCCAGACCGTTCCGTTCTCCGGCGCCTATTCCGTCTACGCCAATATCGGTAAGACCCAGGCCGCCTATTTCAAGATGATCAACGATCAGGGCGGCATCAACGGCCGCAAGATCAATCTGATCCAGTATGACGATGCCTATTCGCCGCCGAAGACGGTCGAGCAGGTGCGCAAGCTCGTCGAAGGCGACGAGGTGCTGTTCACCTTCCAGATCATCGGCACGGCCGCGAACGCCGCCGTGCAGAAATATCTCAACGGCAAGAAGATCCCGCAGCTGCTGGCCTCGACCGGCGCCGCGCGCTTCAACGATCCGCAGAACTATCCCTGGACCATCGCCTATAATCCCAACTACGTGTCCGAGGGACGCATCTACGCCAAGTACATTCTCAAGGAGCATCCTAACGCCAAGATCGGCGTGCTCTATCAGAACGACGACATGGGGCGAGACTATCTCGCCGGCCTCAAGAGCGGGCTCGGCGACAAGGCCGCCGGCATGATCGTCGGCGAGGTCTCCTACGAAGTCACCGATCCAACGGTGGACTCGCAGGTGGTCAAGCTGAAGTCGTTGGGCGCCGATCTTTTCTATGATGCCTCGACACCCAAGTTCGCGGCACAAGCGATCAAGAAGGTCGCCGAGCTCGGCTGGACGCCGGTGCACATCCTCGACATCAACGCGAGCCCGATCTCGGCGACGCTGAAGCCGGCCGGCCTCGAGATCTCCAAGGGCATCATCTCCACCCAATACGGCAAGGAGCCCGGCGATCCGCAGTGGAAGGACGATCCGGGCGTGAAAGCGTTCTTCGCCTTCATGGACAAGTATTTCCCCGAAGGCGACAAGCTCAACACCGTCAACACCTATGCTTATTCCGTCGCCGAATTGCTGACGCAGGTGCTGAAACAGTGCGGCGACGACCTGTCGCGTGAGAACGTGATGAAGCAGGTCGCCAGTATCAAGGACTTCACCCCGAGCTTCGCGCTGCCCGGCATCAAGATCAACACCGGGCCGAACGACTACCGCGTCAACAAGCAGATGCAGATGATGAAGTTCAACGGCGAACGCTGGGAGCTGTTCGGCCCGATCATGGAGGATGCGGGTCCAGCGGGTTAGTTACTGGTAGGGTGGGTGAGCGCAGCGTAACCCACCTCTTTGACTTCCGCGGAAAGAGAAGCGGTGGGTTACGCCCAGCGGACTGCGCTTTGCGCAGCCGCAAGGCTAACCCACCCTACGAACTGCGGGTGCACGCGCACCTTGCGTTGCAACAATGCCTCATTCACACTCGCCCTCAGCGGTGACGCCCCGTGCGCACAAGCGCACCCGATTGATCACCGGCAATAAACAATGAGGAAACGCGAATGAGGAATGGAATTCTGCATCTGGCCACGGCAACGGCGCTGACCCTGGCGCTGTCGGTCTCGGCGGCCAATGCCCAGAAGAAATATGATCCGGGCGCCAGCGATACCGAGATCAAGGTCGGCCAGACGATGCCGTTTTCCGGACCGGCGTCGGCCTATTCGTCGATCGGCAAGACCCAGGCCGCCTATTTCAAGATGATCAACGACCAGGGCGGCGTCAACGGCCGCAAGATCAATCTGATCCAGTATGACGACGCCTACTCGCCGCCGAAAGCCGTGGAGCAGATTCGCAAGCTCGTCGAGAGCGACGAGGTCCTGCTGACCTTCCAGATCATCGGCACGCCGGTGAACGCAGCCGTGCAGAAATATCTCAATTCGAAGAAGGTGCCGCAACTGTTCGCGGCGACCGGAGCCTCGAGGTTCACGGATCCGAAGAACTTTCCGTGGACGATGGGCTTCAACCCCAACTACTTCGTCGAAGGCCGCATCTACGGACAGTACATACTGAAGGAGCATCCGAACGCCAAGATCGGCGTGCTCTATCAGAACGACGACCTCGGCAAGGACTATCTGAACGGCATCAAGGCCGGCCTCGGCGACAAGGCTGCCAAGATGATCGTGACTGAAGCTTCCTACGAAGTCTCCGATCCGACTGTCGATTCGCAGATCCTCAAGATCAAGGACGCCGGCGCCGATTTGTTCTTCAGCGCCACCACGCCGAAGCAGGCGGCCCAGGCGATCAAGAAGATCGCCGAGATGGGCTGGCATCCGGTGCAGATCGTCGACATCAACGCCACCTCGGTCGGCGCGGTGCTGAAGCCGGCCGGCCTCGACGCCGCCAAGGGCCTGATCAGCGTCAATTACGGCAAGGAACCGCTCGATCCGACCTGGAAGGACGATGCCGGCCTCAAGAGGTATTTCGACTTCATGGCCAAGTATTATCCGGATGGCGACAAGGATTCGAACTTCAACACCTACGGCTACAGCACGGCGCAGCTGCTGGTCCATGTGCTGAAGCAGTGCGGCGACGACCTCACGCGCGAGAACGTGATGAAGCAGGCCGCCTCGCTCAAGGACGTGACCAGCGACACCGCGCTGCCCGGCATCAAGGCCAACACCTCACCGACCGACTACCGGGTCAACAAGCAGCTTCAGATGATGAAGTTCAACGGCGAGCGCTGGGAGCTGTTCGGCCCGATCATTGAGGATGCGAGTCCGGCGGGTTAGTCTCGGAAGCAACTGCCTCAACGTCGTCATGGCCGGGCCAAGTCCGGCCATGACGGAAAATCAATCCGGTATCTCGCCAAAGTTCTTCCCCACCGGCAGCACCGCGTGCCGAATGAGCCGTGAATCCTCCACGGCGGCCTGCCTGTGCTTCACCGCGTCGCGATAGACGGGATCGCGGATCATCTCGACGAAGGCGGCGACGCTTGGGTATTCGGCGATGAAGCAATGGTCCCAGCGCTCGGTCTCCGGGCCGATCAGCATCAGCTCGAATTTGCCCTGCCAGACGATGCGGCCGCCGAGGCGTTCGAACACCGGGCCGCTCTCGCGGCCATAGGCCGCATAGGCTTCCGCGCCGCTCGCCTTGCGCCCATCCGGATAGGCCGCCTCCTTGCGCAAGCGCACCAAATTGAGCATGTGGATCGGGCCGGGACGGTCGTTGTCCCGGAACTGCGCGAAAATCTCCTTGGTTGGATCGATGTGGCCCATCTGCGTTCCCTCTTGTTTTATGCCGGCGATCCTAGCGCCGCCGACTGCCCAGCGGAACTGCGGCCAGCGAATGCCGCACCTCCTAATCGCGCGTTAAGCTCTGGGTAACCGGGCCTTAAACAGCGACCGCTAGCGTGCGGCGGGGCGGGCTGACCGGGCGTTTGCGTATGGGGTTGGGAAAGAAAAAGGGTGGGCGCAAGGAGCCGCTGTTCGGCTTGCCTGCAGCACTCGCCGATCTGCGCCTGACCGCGGCCGACCGCATTCCCGGCGGCGACGACAAGCCGAAGAAATCAACGAAATCATCTGCCAAGCGCAAAAGCGAGGATACCGGCGACGAGCCGCCGCGCGAGCGGAAGGCGCCGGCCGGCCGCGGCAGTGCCAAGCGGCGATCGAAGTCACGCATCGGCGCGAGCCTTGGTCGCCTCGTCTATTGGGGCGCGGTGCTGGGCCTTTGGGGTGCGATCGCCGTGATCGGCGTCGTGATCTATGTCGGCGCTCATCTGCCGCCGATCCAGTCGCTGGAAATCCCCAAGCGGCCGCCGACGATCCAGATCGTCGGCATCGACGGCAGCATGCTGGCACAGCGCGGCGAGATGGCCGGCGCCAACGTCTCACTGAAGGATCTGCCGCAATATCTGCCCAAGGCGTTCATCGCCATCGAGGATCGCCGCTTCTATTCGCATTTCGGCATCGACCCCGTCGGCATCCTGCGCGCGCTCGTCACCAATTTGCTCCATCGCGGCGTGTCGCAGGGCGGCTCGACGCTGACGCAGCAATTGGCGAAAAACCTGTTCCTGACCCAGGAGCGCACCATGGCGCGCAAGCTGCAGGAAGCGGAGCTCGCGATCTGGTTGGAGCGCAAGCATTCCAAGAACGAGATCTTGGAGCTCTATCTCAACCGCGTCTATTTCGGCTCCGGCGCCTATGGTGTCGAAGCCGCCGCGCAGCGCTACTTTGGAAAGTCGGCCAAGAACGTCACCGTCGCGGAGGCCGCGATGCTGGCCGGCCTCGTCAAATCGCCTTCGCGGCTCGCGCCGAACCGCAACCCCGAGGGCGCCGAAGCGCGCGCGAAAATCGTGCTCACGGCGATGGCGGATGCCAAATTCATCACCGAAGCGCAGGCGCAGGCCTCGATCGGCCAACCCTCCTACAATGTGAAGCCGGTCGGCGCCGGCACGGTCAATTACGTCGCCGACTGGATCGGCGAGGTGCTGGACGATCTGGTCGGCCAGATCGACGAGAGCATCAAGGTCGAGACCACGATCGATCCGAAGCTCCAGAGCGTGGCGGAAGCCGCCATCATCGACGAACTCGCGGCCAAGAGCGTGAAGTTCAATGTCAGCCAGGGCGCGCTGGTGGCGATGACGCCTGACGGCGCGGTGCGCGCCATGGTCGGCGGCCGGAACTATTCCGAGAGCCAGTACAACCGCGCGGTCACCGCCAGGCGCCAGCCGGGCTCCTCGTTCAAGCCGTTCGTGTACCTCACCGCGCTCGAGCAGGGACTGACGCCGGACACGCTCCGCCAGGACGCGCCGATCGAGGTCAAGGGCTGGAGGCCTGAGAACTACACGCACGAATATTTCGGCGCGGTGACGCTGACCCAGGCGCTCGCGATGTCGCTCAACACGGTCGCGATCCGTCTCGGCCTCGAGGTCGGGCCGAAGAACGTGGTGCGCACCGCGCACCGGCTCGGCATCTCCTCGAAACTCGAGCCCAACGCCTCGATCGCGCTCGGCACCTCCGAAGTCTCGATGGTCGAGCTGGTCGGCGCCTACGCACCCTTCGCCAACGGCGGCTTCACGGCGACGCCGCATGTCGTGACGCGGATCAGGACGCTCGGTGGCAAGCTGCTCTACATGCGCCAGGCGGACGAGCACAACCAGGTGGTCGACCCCCGCTATGTCGGCATGATGAACGCGATGATGCGGGAAACGCTGATCAGCGGCACCGCCAAGAAGGCGGAGATCCCGGGCTGGTCGGCGGCCGGCAAGACCGGCACCAGCCAGGACTATCGCGACGCCTGGTTCATCGGCTACACCGCCAACCTCGTCACCGGCGTGTGGCTCGGCAATGACGACAACTCGCCGACCAAGAAGGCGACCGGCGGCGGCTTGCCGGTCGAAGTCTGGTCGCGCTTCATGAAGACGGCGCACGAGGGCGTCCCGGTGGCAGCGCTGCCGAGCTCTCCAGGTGGCTGGGGCCTGTCGAACCTGGCGCAGGCGACGTCGCAAGTGTCGCCGCCAACCGCGGCAGCACCCGCACCGGCGCCGGCACCGGCCAACAACGGCGGCTATCGCCCGCCCCCCACGCGCGCCAATGCGCGTCCGGAAGCAGCCGCAGGGCTCGATGGCTGGCTGATGGACCGGCTGTTCGGCGGAAATCGATAGGTTCTGCGTGGGGTCGTTGTGGCCTCAAAACAAAAATCGCGAAAACAACCCCATGCACAGTAGCCAGTGATAGCGGAATCAACGGCTTACGCGAGTCGCAAGACGGCTGATTCTGGCAGCAAGGCCATTTGACACGTCGGGCAAAACAGAACCGTTCTGCCGAACGCGGCCGCTATCTCGGCTATCCCTGTTCGCCACCGGTCTCGTCTTCGGCAAGTCCTGCCTACCATGGCAAAATCGACCGATCCCCGCAGCTCCCGGAACGCAAAAACACCAGTCTCTTCAAACCCCGGTCGGCGGCCCGGGATTTGCTCTCATAGGTTGAGCAAGTATCGGAGAGCGTTCCATGATGTCCGGTGTATCCAGCGCGGCGTTGCCTCATCTGCGGCCCGCATCAACGTCCGCTTCAAATAGGACATCGAGTCTTCAGCCGGCGGTGCCGGATGCAACTGATGCTGCGACCGACCGCTTTCGGATCGACGTCTCGCAGGTCAAGCCGCTGACAGGCGCCAAGTCGATATCGGCGGCCGACAATCCTCACCTGCGCGACCTCATGGCAACGAACTGGCTGATGACCCATGATACGAGCGCGACTCAATCGGCCGTCTCGGACGATGCACCGGAGAATACCTATGCTCAGGTGAAGGTCGACGGCAAGGTGGTCGCCACCCTGTACAATGGCGGGTCCTCGACGATGACCAACGAGGCGGCTGCAAAGATCGGCAAGCTGGACGATCCTCCCGGTCTGAGTGGCCCGGATCTGGCGCAGTGGCGGGCCGACAGATACGCCGAGCGGCTCGGAGGCACCGTTGAAAAAGCTTCCACCGCGATCACGCAATCGCAATGGACCCCGCGTGAAAGCAGCTCCGCAACCTATAGCCGCGATCAACTCGACGCGGCCTTCCAGGCGATGCTGGCCGAGGGCCAGAAGGCGGCCGCGCAATTGCAGTCATCCTATCTCGCCTCGCGCACGCAGCCGGGGACAAGCGCGGATGTCAGCGCCTGAGCAGAGGGATGAATTGAGTTCGCGCGGACGTCGCCGCATTCTCAACTGTCATTCCCCGCGAACGCGGGAATCCAGTACGCCGCGGCTTCTCGATTCAACAACAGCCGTCTCGGAATACTGGATCGCCCGGTCGAAGCCGGGCGATGACAGCGTCAGATGGAGGCTGGCAGCGAGGACCTAATCCTCGACCCCGTACCGGTGCAAATCGTTGCCGTATGTATCGAGCCATTTCTTGGCGCGCTCCATCGACGGGCAGACCTTGCCGCAGACGCGCCAGAATCGCGCCGAGTGGTTCATCTCGACGAGATGGGCGACCTCGTGCGCGGCGAGGTAGTCGAGCACGTAGGGCGGCGCGAGGATCAGGCGCCAGGAGAACGACAACGAGCCGGCCGAGGTGCAGGAGCCCCAGCGGCTCGATTGATCGCGGATCGAGAGCCGCTTGACCTTGACGCCGAGTTCAACGGCATAGGATTCCGCCGCGCGCTGGAGATCGCGACGGGCCTCGCGCTTGAGGAAGTCGCTGACGCGACGGTCCGCATGTTCGACGCCGCCGGCGACGCAGAGAATGCGTTCACCGCTGTCGCGCACTTCCGTCCACACCGTACCGCGGGTGCCGGCGCGATGAACGATGCGATGAGAAACGCCGCGAAGCGGTATCACTGTGCCAGGTTGGAACGGCGCGGCCTTCGGCAAACGGCCGAGACGTGCCGCGATCCATGCGCCGTGGCGCTGCGCGAAGTCTTTTGCTTCGGCGAGCGTGCCGCGCGGCGGCATGGTGAGGATGGCTTCGCGATCGCTCGGATGAATTCTGAGCGTGTAACGGCGCGCGCGGCGATGCCGGCGCAGTCGAATCGCAAAATATTGCGATCCATGGGTGATCAGGAGGGTCTTCGGCTCGTGGGGCCGGCGATAGAGGAGTGCGCGAGTGGCCATGTCTGTCAGTCCGGGGGGCAGGAGAGCGCCCGGATTCTGCCATAACCGCCGCCAGGGAAAGCGCTCGGCGCAAAAACAAATCATTTGCCCAATATACAGGGGTCTGGCGTCCGGGAGACCCTACAGACTGGGGTTGGAACCGGCTTTTTTCGCCCCCGCCAAGCGCATGCGGCACCCCCAAGGGGTGAGGTTGGACTCACTCCTACAAAGCTACCTAAATACCGCGAATCTGGGGGGAACTTGCCCCTGTCGGAGCCTCCGACAGGCGTCGATTTTCAGCGGGAAAGCCGAAAAACGCGATTATTCGGCCGCGAGCGCCTGCAATGAGCTCGGATTCGCCGCCGAGACCATGAAGTCATGGATGCGCGGCACGATTTCCGATTTGAAGCGCGAGCCATTGAACACGCCGTAATGTCCGACGCCCTTCTGGACGTAATGAACGCGGCGGTGATCGGGAATCGAGCTGCACAATGTGTGCGTTGCGTCGGTCTGACCGATGCCGGAGATGTCGTCGTTCTCGCCTTCGACCGTCATCAACGCGACGCGCGTGATCTTGGAGGGATCGACGCGTGTTCCACGATGGGTCATCTCGCCCTTCGGCAGCGAATGCTTCACAAACACGGTGTCGACGGTCTGCAGGTAATACTCGGCCGAGAGATCCATTACCGCGAGATATTCGTCGTAGAAGTCGCGATGCTTGTCGACCAGGTCGCCGTCGCCCTTCACCAGATTGGCGAACAGCTGCTTGTGGGCATCCATATGCCGGTCGAGATTCATGCTGATGAAGCCGTTGAGCTGCAGGAAGCCCGGATAGACGTCGCGCATCATGCCCGGATGCGGGAACGGCACCTTGGTGATGACGTGGTTGCGGAACCAGTCGATGCCGCGCTCCTGGGCGAGGTTGTTCACCGCGGTCGGATTGCGCCGGGTGTCGATCGGGCCGCCCATCAGCGTCATCGAGGTCGGCACGAACGGATCACGTAGCGCTTCCATGATCGAAACGGCGGCGACGACGGGAACCGAGGGCTGGCACACCGCCAGCACATGGGTGTTGCCGCCGAGGACATGCAGCATCTCGATGACGTAGTCGATGTAGTCGTCGAGATCGAAGCGGCCGTCGCTGAGCGGCACCATGCGGGCATCGGCCCAATCGGTGATGTAGACCTCATGCGCCGGCAGGAAAGCCTCGACCGTACCGCGCAGCAGCGTCGCGTAATGGCCTGACATCGGCGCGACGATCAGCACGCGCGGCTGCGGGCTGCGCAGCGGACGGGTGAATTTGCGATCGAAATAGAGCAGACGGCAGAACGGCTTTTCCCAGACCGAGCGGACCTCGACGGGGACGCGGATGCCGTTGACCTCGGTGTCGTTGAGACCCCATTCCGGCTTGCCGTAGCGGCGCGTGGTGCGTTCGAACAACTCGCAGGCCGCGGCAACCGACTTGCCGACTTCGGTGCGCGCCCATGGGTTCAGCGGATTCTGAAACAGCAGCTTGGTTGCGTCCGTGATCGCACGCGCCGGATTGAGAGAGGCTTGCCCCATCTCGTACATCCAGTACATCGGCGTCGTCAGGACCGGACTGCCTTCGGCCACCAGGGGCGGCGCGCCGCCAAACTCACCAATCGGCATCGCTATATTCCTCTTCGCATCGCAGCATACTGCCGAATGCGTAATATTGCGTCAATGCATGGTTCCGTACATCTACGTGGCCCAGGTGCCCAAACCGGGCTGAATCCACGAGAAAGTGACGTTATTCGCCGCCTGACAGCAGCGAGCCCTGCATCCGGGCGCTGCGCAAAAGAGCAAGGAATGCCCCAAAAGATGCAACCAACAGCACCGCGTTGATGGCCAACGCGCTCAGCATCAGATCGGTCCTGAAGGTGTTTTCGATCAGCAGCGCGCGCATCCCTTCGAACACGTAAGTCGGCGGCAGCGTCCAGGCGATATATTGCAACCAGACCGGCAACACGCTGACGGGATAGTAGACGCAGGCGAGCGGCATGATTCCGAACATCAAGGTCCAGACGATGCTCTCGGCGCCGAGGCCGTTTCGCAGCACCAGGCCGGAGACGAAGATGCCGACCGACCAGCTCGTGAAGATCAGGTTGCAGAAGAACGCGATCAGCGGCACGCCCAGCGCATAAACGTTGAAGTGAAACAGGAACAACGCGAGCAGCGTCATCGGGATGACGCCGATCGCGAGCCGGATCAGGCTCATGATCATCAGCGACAGCAGGAATTCGATCGGCTTCAACGGGCTCATCATGAGATTGCCGAGGTTGCGCGCCCACATCTCTTCCAGGAACGAGATCGAAAAGCCGAGCTGCCCGCGAAACAGGATGTCCCAGAGGATGACGGCGCCGATCAGGGTGCCGCCGGCACGCGCGAAGAAGTTCGCATTCTGCGCGATATAAAGCTGAAGAAAGCCCCAGGTGATGACTTGCAGCGCCGGCCAGTAGAGCAGCTCGAGCAGCCGCGGCCAGGACGACAACAAGAGGTACCAATAGCGCAGGATCATCGCGCCGATGCGGTGGATGGAGATGCCGCGATGGAGGGAGGCCTCACTCATTGCTGCACCGCGTAGCCCGGATGAGCGAAGCGATACCCGGGACCTTGCTGGCGGCGTTCCCGGGTATCGCTTCGCTCACCCGGGCTACGGTCGCAACAAACGGCCTCATTCATCGTGCCGCCTCCTGCGCGCCGTTCACCCTGCCGCGCGCGACGTCCAGAAACACTTCTTCCAGAGTGGTCCGGTTGTAGCGGGCCATGATGGCTTCGGGCGTATCGTCGTCCTCGATACGGCCGCGCTTCATGATGATGACGCGGTCGCAGAGCCGCTCGACCTCGAGCATGTTGTGCGAGGCCAGCAGGATGGTGGCGTTGTTCGCCTTGCGATAACGCTCCAGATGACCCCGGACCCAGTCGGCGGTGTCGGGATCGAGCGAGGCGGTCGGCTCGTCCAGCAACAGCAGCTCGGGCTGGTTGATCAGCGCCTTGGCAAGCGCAACGCGCGTCTTTTGTCCTGCGGAGAGCTTGCCGTTGGCGCGGTCGATGAACTCGGTGAGATCGAGATCGCAGGCGAGCTCAGCGATGCGGTCGGAGAGGTTCTTCACCGCATAGAGCTTGCCGAACACGGTGAGGTTCTGACGCACCGTGAGCCGCATCGGCATGTCGACATAGGGGCTCTCGAAATTCATCCGCCCCAGCACGGAGGCGCTGTCCTCCGGCATTCGATGCCCGAGCACCTGGACCCGACCGGAGGTCGGTAGCACCAGGCCCATGATCGTCGCGATGGTCGTGGTCTTGCCGGCGCCGTTGCCGCCCAGCAGCCCGGTGATGCTGCCACGCGGAAGCGAAAAGGAGATGTCGTCGACAGCGCGGGTCTGCTTGTACACCTTGACGAGGTGATCGACCGCGATTGCCGCGGAGAGGCTGCGATCCGCGACAGTCGGCCAGCTTGAAGCCTTGTCATTCTCGGTCATGCTGGGCGTTCTTCTGCTATTGCAGCGGAGAGCGCAAGGCTTGTAATCCGGTGGTTCCGTGAGCCGCGCGCTTGTGATCGAGAAGGCACCGCCCCATTGGCCGAAATGACCGAACTTGCCGCTTCCGACTTTCGCCCCGCGCAGCGGCATATCCGCCTGGATACCATCCTGCGGCTGCGCTGGCTCGCGGTGCTGGGCCAGCTCGCCGCGATCTTCATCGTGGCGCAGGGGCTGGAATTCAACGTCGAGATCGTCCCCTGCGTCAGCATCATCGCGCTGTCGGCAGCGCTCAATCTGGGGCTCCAGACCGTGTCCAATCCGCTGCAGCGGCTGGAGCCGATGCAGGCGGCCGGACTGCTCGCGCTCAACATCGTGGAGCTGGCGGGTCTCCTGTTCTTCACCGGCGGACTCCAGAACCCGTTCTCGTTCCTGTTCCTCGCGCCTGTGCTGATCTCGGCGACCGCGCTGCCGGCCCGCTTCACATTCGGCCTCGGCGTGCTGGCTGTCGCCTGCGCCTCGGTGCTGTTCTTTTTCCATCTGCCGCTGCCCTGGGATTCCGACGATCCGCTGGTGCTGCCGCCGATCTATCTCGTCGGCGTCTGGCTTTCGATCGCGCTCGCGATCGGGGTCACCAGCCTCTACTCGTTCCAGGTCACCGAAGAGGCGCGCAAGCTCGCCGACGCGCTGGCCGCGACCGAGCTGGTGCTGACGCGCGAGCAGCATCTGACCCAGCTCGACGGCCTGGCTGCGGCCGCAGCGCACGAGCTCGGCACGCCGCTCGCGACGATCTTCCTGATCTCGCGCGAGCTGGAGAAGACGGTGAAGGAGCCGAACTTTGCCGCCGACCTGAAGACCTTGCGCGAGCAGACGCAGCGTTGCCGCGACATATTGAGCAAGATCACCCAGCTCTCCTCCACCGGGGCGCCGTTCGACCGCATGAAGCTCTCGGAGCTGATCGAGGAGGTGGTGGCGCCGCACCGCGATTTCGGCGTGGATATCAAGGTGCGCATCGCCGTCGCCATCGTGGCCGAGCCGGTCGGCTCGCGCAATCCGGCGATCCTCTACGGGGTCGGCAACATCGTCGAGAACGCAGTCGATTTCGCCCGCACCACCGTCGAGGTGAATGCGTGGTGGAACAAGGACACGATCGAGCTCGTGATCTCCGACGATGGTCCCGGCATTCCGCCTGACATCCTGAACCGGATCGGCGAGCCGTATTTGTCGCGGCGGCGCAGCCAGGACGAAGGCGGCGGCCTCGGGCTCGGCGTGTTCATCGCGCGCACCTTGCTGGAGCGCACCGGCGCCAAGGTCTCGTTTACCAACCGGACCTTTCCGGACCATGGCGCAGTGGTCCAGATCACGTGGCCGCGAGAGCGTTTTGAGGCTATCGAGACCTTCGAAGAAACAATAGGATAGGCCGCGACCTTGCGTCGCACAACGGGGCCGATCGACTATTGGCGCCCTTGGCACCGCCCGATTGCGCCGCCATATGTAGAAGCGCTGGAGAGAGGACGAAACCTTGAACGCCATCGCCGAACTGAACGAACAGACCGACCGCTCGCTCCTGATCGTGGAGGACGACAAGCCGTTTCTGGAGCGGCTGTCGCGCGCCATGGAAACGCGCGGTTTTGCCGTGACGTCATGTGACACAGTCTCGGACGGTCTGGCGCAGATCGGCAAGGCGGCGCCCGCATTCGCCGTGGTCGATCTGCGGCTCGGTGACGGCAACGGTCTCGACGTGGTCTCGGCGCTGAAGAAGAAGCGCCCCGACGCCCGCGCGATCGTGCTGACCGGCTATGGCAACATCGCCACCGCCGTCACCGCGGTGAAGATGGGTGCGGTCGATTATCTCTCGAAGCCCGCGGACGCCGACGACGTCGTCGCGGCGCTGCTGTCGACCGGGTCGGACAAGTCCGAATTGCCGGCGAACCCGATGTCGGCCGACCGCGTGCGCTGGGAACACATCCAGCGCATCTATGAGATGTGTAACCGCAACGTCTCGGAGACGGCGCGGCGGCTGAACATGCATCGGCGCACGTTGCAGCGGATTTTGGCGAAGCGCGCGCCGCGATAACGGCGTCGCGGATCATTGCGTAGCCCGGATGGAGCGAAGCGCAATCCGGGACAGCCGTTCCGTATGCGCAAATCCCGGATTTCGCTTGCGCTCCATCCGGGCTACGGACTCACTCCCAAAACTCCGCATGCCCCTGCGGATCGACCAGCCGGTTGATCCGCAATGCCGCCGCCATCGCGAACCGCACCGTCATCTGCTTGCGCGTGGCCGCAGCGAGCTTGTGCTCGGGCGCCTCACACTGCAGGTGCGCGCCATAGGCGTCCGCGATGATCAGGCCGGTATCTTGCGGAAAGATCTCGCAAGGCAGGTCCTGCGTGAAGGCGAAGAACAGCCGGTCGCAATGCGCCCGGTATTCGTGCCATTTCTGATCGGCGCGCAAATCCTCCACCGACGATTTGATCTCGACGATCCAGATCTCGCCCCGCTCGTTCAGCGCGACGAGATCGGCGCGACGCCCGGAGGGCAGCGGCAATTCGCTGATGCAGGTGAAGCCGAGCGAGCGCAACAACCGCGCCGTGCCGCGCGCGATCGCCAGCGCCGTTTCCGACTGACGGCGGTCGGGCGGCGGCACGATGGCAATGCGGGCGGGATGCTCCATGGCGACAGGATAGCCTATTCCGTCATCACTGTCGTCCCGGCGTAGGCCGGGACCCATAGCCACAGGGCGGCGTTTGGCAAAGATTCGTGGTTCGGTACTTCTACCAACCCCAATCGATAGATCACGCGGTATGGGTCCCGGCCCCCCGTGCGCAATTGCGCACTAGGCCGGGACGACTCTATAGGTGGGAACCTGACCTTCCCAAAACACTTATCACGCAGCCGCCGCACCTCGGCGGGACCACCGAGGCTGCGCGCGCATGATTGACGATCTCTGGTACAAGAACGCCATCATCTATTGCCTGTCCGTCGGCACCTATATGGACGCCAACGGCGATGGCATCGGCGATTTCAAGGGCCTGTTGCGCCGGCTCGATTATCTGCACGGCCTCGGCATCACCACGATCTGGCTGATGCCGTTCCAGACCTCGCCCGGCCGCGACGACGGCTACGATGTCGCGGATTATTACAGTGTCGATGCCCGCTACGGCACGCTCGGCGATTTCGTCGAGTTCACCCATGGCTGCAAGCAGCGCGGCATTCGCGTTATCATCGATCTCGTGGTCAACCACACCTCCGACCAGCATCCCTGGTTCAAGGCGGCGCGGAGCGACAGGAATTCGCCCTACCGCGACTGGTATGTCTGGTCCGACAAGAAGCCGGCCAACGCCAATCAGGGCATGGTGTTTCCCGGCGTTCAGAAATCGACCTGGACACGCGACAAGGAAGCCGGCGCCTGGTACTTCCACCGCTTCTACGATTTCCAGCCGGATCTCAACACCTCGAACCCGAACGTGCAGGCCGAGATCCTCAAGATCATGGGCTTCTGGATCCAACTCGGCGTCTCGGGCTTTCGCATGGATGCCGTGCCTTTCGTCATCGCGACCAAAGGCGCCAAGGTGAAAAAGCCGGCCGAGCAGTACGACATGCTGCGGACGTTTCGTGAATTCCTGCAATGGCGGCAGGGCGATGCCATCATCCTCGCCGAGGCCAACGTGCTGCCAAAGACGGACATGGAATATTTCGGCCGCGATGCCGACCGCATGCATATGATGTTCAATTTCCAGGTCAACCAGCATCTGTTCTATGCGCTGGCCTCGTCCGATTCCCGCCCGCTGGGGAAAGCGCTGAAGGCGACCAAGCCGCGGCCGGCCTCGGCGCAATGGGGCTTGTTCCTGCGCAATCATGACGAGCTCGATCTCGGCCGATTGACGAAGGCGCAGCGCGACACCGTGTTCAAAAGCTTCGGTCCTGACAAGGACATGCAGCTCTACGACCGCGGCATTCGCCGTCGCCTGGCACCGATGCTGGGTGGCGACCGCCGGCGGCTCGAGCTCGCCTACAGCCTGATGTGCACACTGCCGGGAACGCCGGTCATCCGCTATGGCGACGAGATCGCGATGGGCGATGATCTTTCGCTCCCCGAGCGCAATTGCGCGCGCACGCCGATGCAATGGTCGACGGAGCCGCATGGCGGCTTCACCACCAGCGACAAGCCGGCTTTGCCCGTCATCGACGAAGGACCGTACGGCTATCCGCACGTCAACGTCGCCAAGCAGCGGCGCGATCCCAACTCGATGCTGAATTGGACCGAGCGCATCGTCCGCATGCGCAAGGAGGTGCCGGAGATCGGCTGGGGCGATTTTTCGATCATCGCGACGCGCGATCCCGCCGTGTTCATCATGCGCTACGACTGGCGCAACAATTCCGTGCTGTTCGTGCACAATCTCGACGAGAAGCCGCGCGAGATCGCGTTCTCGGTGGGGCTACCGGGCGAGGCCGGCGCGCACCTGATCAATCTGCTCGCGGAGGACCACAGCCACGCCGACAAGCGCGGCCAGCACCGGGTCGTGCTGGAGCCTTACGGTTATCGCTGGTATCGCGTCGGCGGATTGGATTATCTGTTGAAGCGGAGTGACATCGACAAGACGGTGCGGGGGAACAAGCATCCGGGGTAGGTGCGACCACACACTCCGTTGTCGTCCTGGCGAAAGCCAGGACCCATTACCCCAATGGTTCATTGTCGTACGAAGTGATAACCACGATCTTCGCCAAACTACTCCCTGGGGTAATGGGTCCTGGATCTGCGCTTCGCTTGTCCAGGACGACGGCTAAGATGGCGGAGTAACGATCACCCCCTCATTGCCGCGCAAATCCAGCACGCCTTCGAGCCGCTCCCCCTCTCGATCCAGGAACGTCGACAGCAGAATCTCGCTGCCGAACTTGATCGCGCTGGTGGTGACCGGGATCGGCTCAGGGCCGAGATTGAGCACCACGATCACCGCCCTGCCCTCGGCCTCGCGGCGGTAGACCAGCAGATCGCCTTGCGCCGCGATCGGATGATAATCACCCGCGACCAGCGGCGGAGACCCCTGCCGCAACGCGATCAGGCGCTTGTAGAGCGTCAGGATCGAACGTGAATCGGCCTCGAGATCGACGACGTTGTTGCGGATGTGATCCTCCGGCAGCGGCAGCCATGGCCTGACATCCGAGAAACCGGCGAAGTTGGAGGAATCCCACTGCATCGGCGTACGGCAGCCGTCACGGCCGACTCCGATGCCAGGCACATTCTTCTCGAAGGGATCGCGCACGAACTCGGGAGCGATCGCGAGCTGATGCATACCGATCTCGTCGCCGTAATAGAGCGTCGGCGTGCCACGCAGCGTCAGCAGCAGCATGGCGGCGATTCGGGCCTGCTCCGGCCCGACACGGCTTGCGACGCGTGGACGGTCATGATTGCCGAGCACCCAGTTCGGCCAGGCGCCCTTCGGCAGCGCCTTCTCGTAATCCTCGACGATCTTCTCGATCGAGCGCGCGCTCCAGAAGGTCGAGAGCAGCGCGAAATTGAACGGCATCTGCGCGCCAGTGAGGTCGTTGCCGTAATAGGCCATCAGGCGATGCAGCGGCAGATAGATCTCGCCGATCAGGACGCGGGCAGCATAGGCATCCGTGACGCGGCGCATCTCGGCGATGACGTCGTGCACCTCCGGCTGGTCGGTTGAATATTGCGTGAGGATCGTTTCGTTGGGCGGCCGGCCCTCGACATAATGCGGATTTTGCGGGTTGTCGCGGAACTCGGCGTCCTTGATCAGGTGCCAGATCACGTCGACGCGAAAGCCGTCGACGCCCTTCTCCAGCCAGAACCGCATCACGTCATAGATCGCCGCGCGGACATCGGGATTGCGCCAGTTGAGATCCGGCTGCTGGGCGAGGAAGGCGTGATAGTAGTACTGACCGGTCGCCTCGTCGAACTGCCACGCGCTGCCGCCGAACTCGGACAGCCAATTGTTCGGCACGCCGCCACCCTCGGCCGGGTCGCGCCAGATGTACCAATCGCGTTTGGGATTGTCGCGCGAGGAGCGGCTCTCGACGAACCAGGGGTGCTGGTCCGAGGTGTGGTTCGGCACGAGGTCGAGGATCAGCTTGAGGCCATTGTCATGCGCGGCGGCAAGAAGCGCATCGAAATCCGCCATCGTGCCGAACAGCGGCTCGATCCCGGTGTAATCGGAAATGTCGTAGCCGAAATCGGCCATTGGCGAGGGGAAGATCGGCGACAGCCAGATCGCATCAACGCCGAGCGATTTCACATAAGGCAGCCGCTGCAAAATGCCGGCGAGATCGCCGACACCATCGCCGTTTGAATCCTGAAAGGAGCGCGGATAGACCTGATAGAAGATGCCGTCGCGCCACCAAGTGCTGCCGCCCTGAGCCATGCGGGAAATCCATCCAAAAACTGCTTGTCGCGCGGGAGAACGCGGAAGGAGCGCCCCGGTTCAAAACAGCAGGCGAATTGGGACGGCCGTGTGACGATGTCCGCCGCTGTTCCCGAGCCCCGGGACAAATCTTTTGCTTGGCGGCATGGCAAAAATCGGCATTGTGGCGCCATGACCGAGCAAAACGAGACACAAGCCGAGGCAGGTGCGAAGGCGGGCGCGATCATCGTCCCCGTGACGCTGTTCGAGCAGAATTGCACCATCATCTGGGACGAGCCCTCCAAGAAGGCCGTGGTGATCGATCCCGGCGGCGACGTGCCGAAGATCCTGGACGCCATCAAACAGACCGGTGTCACCGTGGAGAAGATCTGGCTCACTCACGGCCATATCGACCATGTCGGCGGCGCGGCTGAACTGCGCGAGGCGCTGAAGGTACCGATCGAGGGCCCGCATGTCGCGGACAAATTCCTGCTCGACAACGTGGTCGAGAGCGGCGCGCGCTTCGGCATGAGCGGGGTGCGCAATTTCGAGCCGGACCGCTGGCTCGACGAAGGCGACAGCGTGGCGATCGGCGATCTCCACTTCGAGATCTATCATTGCCCCGGTCACTCGCCCGGCAGCGTGGTGTTCTTCAACAAGGACTTGCGTTTCGCCCATGTCGGCGACGTCCTGTTCGCGGGCTCGGTCGGACGCACCGATCTGCCCGGCGGCAGTCATGCGACCCTGATCGACTCGATCAAGACCAAGCTGCTGCCGCTCGGCGACGATGTCGGCTTCATCTGCGGCCACGGCGCCGGCTCGAGCATCGGCCAGGAGCGGATGACCAACCCGTTCGTCACCGGCGAGATGTGAGCGCCTATTCCGCGGCGTCTGCGAACGCTGCGGGCTGGCTCAGGTTGCGGTCATCCCAGTCGCGGATCGCAGCGACGACGGGCACAAAACTCCTGCCTTATCGACGCGACGGCTTGACCTATTTCATCAATCCCGCGGCCGTGAGCGCGCGCGTGATGATCTGGCCGAGATCGAAGCCGCGGGCGTCCTCGCGCTTCGGCTCGGCCGTCCCTTCGGCGACCGCGGCGCGGATCGAGCGGGCCAGATGCGGCGCGGACGAGCGGGCCGGCGGCGGCTTTGGCTCGGCCTTCTTCGCCGCGTCGGGAATCCAGCCGGTGAGGCCGAAGAATTTGGCGATGTGATAGGACGAGGAGATGCCGGCCTCGATCAGGAACGCGCCTTCCACGCCATAGCGCTGGTCGTTGTCGGCCAGGCCGAGCGGCGTCCCGTGGGCCATGTCGGTGATGGCGTAGGACTCGACGAGGGTCTCGCCGTCCTTGTTCCACCAGGCCTGGCGCGGATAGCCGTCGACGTTGGTTTCGGCCATCGGCGCCTCAGGCAGATCGTGCAGGTCGAGCCATTGCTTGACGATCTCGTTGGCATTGCCGGGATTGACGGTGCGATCGGCGCTGCCGTGCCACACCGAGATCCTGGGCCAGGGCCCGCGGTGATCCGAGGCCCGCCGCACCAGATCGCCAAGTTCGCGCGCCGGCCGCTCCGGGGAATGAAACATGCCGTCGAGCGCCTCGCGCAGATTGGTCGCGATGCCGTAGGGAAGTCCCGCAATGACCGCGCCGGCCGCGAAGACTTCGGGATAGGTCGCGAGCATCACCGACGTCATGCCGCCGCCGGCCGACAGGCCGGTGATGAAGATGCGCTTGGGATCGACGCGATGCGTCTCGATCATGTGCGCGATCATCTCGCGAATCGAGCACGCCTCGCCGCTGTCCCGTGCCGTGTCTTCCGGATTGAACCAGTTGAAGCAGGTGTTGCTGTTGTTGACGCGCTGCTGCTCGGGCATCAACAGCGCGAAGCCGTAATGCTCGGCGAGCGTCGACCATCCGGCGCCGAGGTCGTAGCCTGCCGCCGTCTGGCCGCAGCCGTGCAGCACGACGACGAGCGCACGCGGCTTCTGCAGTTGCGGCGGCACGAACGCGAACAGGCGCAGATTGCCGGGATTGTCGCCGAAGCCCGTAACCTCTTGCAACGGACTGGAGGCATCGGCGCTCCGGCCAAAGTCGGGGAAGCGCAATCCGTCCAGCTTTGGCAGACGTCTCAAGAGGTCGACATTTCTGGTTAACGACACGGCAACTCCTGGCAGGCGACGTTCAACGTCCACCCAAACCAAATAGTTGCTGCAGCGCAAAATAAAAAGACCGTGTGCTGTCGATGATGCGCTAAATCGCAGGGAAACCTGCAGAAATCCGCACGTATTAACCGCAATGCCTCAACTTCGTGCAGATGCACGGCGCATCCACGCCAGGAATGCGGCGCAGATCATGATTAATGTCACAAACAGCGCGAGCGAGACGAGAAATCCTGCGCGCGCTGATTGCACCGCTTCGGCGGCAAAAAACACGGCGCCTATTGCGGCCACTCCGGCCGCATTTCCAATCTGCGCCGTGGTGCCGTAAACGCCGGAGGCAGAACCTGCGGCCACAGGCTTCACCGTCGAGAGCACCGCGCCGGACAGCGGTGCCATCACCAGCCCCTGACCGTAGCCGAACACGATCATGGTGAGCGCGACCAGGAGCGCGGACGGCGCATCGACAGAGAACGCGACAAGCGCAAGCGCCGCGAGACCCGCGATCTGAAGCGCGCAGCCTTCGATCAGGACCCCGGTGCCGCGATGGCGCGCCCGTGCGCCGCTATGGCGCGAGGCCACGACGAAAGCGAGCGCGAGCGGAATGAAGGCCATGCCGGCCGCGAGCGGCGGGATTTTCAGCCCTCGCTGCATGAACAGCGTCATGACCAGATAGAACGAGAGATTGGCAGAGAAGAAAAAGAACGCCGCGCCGAGGCCGCGCAGGAAAGCGGCGTCCGCCAGCAGCGAGAGATCGATCAGCGGCATGCCGCCGGCGCGTGCGACCGCATGCTCCAGCTTCGGGAACGCCAGGAGAATCGCGGCGCCGATCGCCATCACCAGCCACAGCCACGGCGCCCAGCCGACATCGTGACCGAGCAACAGCGGACCGATCATGCACAACAATCCGGCGAACAGAACGATGCTGCCCGCGATATCGAGCCGCGTGCCGGCGCGGTGCGGCACCGAGGGCATGATGCGCCAGGCCGCCACCGCGATGACGAGACCGCACGGCACATTGACGAAGAACACCGAGCGCCAGCCGGTGCCGGCGAGATCGACCGTGACCAGGAGACCGCCGAGCAGAAAGCCCGCGGCACCCGCGAGTCCCAGCACGATGCCGTAGATGGCGAACGCGCGGTTGCGCTGTTCGTCGGTGAACAGGAGATGCAGCGTCGCCAGCACCTGCGGCACCATCAGCGCGGCGGAAGCACCCTGCGTCAACCGCGCGACGATCAATTCCGCACCGGATTGCGCCAGTCCGCACCACAGCGACGTCAGGGTGAAGCCGAGTAGGCCAGCCAGGAACACGTTCCTGGTGCCGTGAATGTCGCCAAGCCGGCCGCCGGTGACGACCAGCGTGGCATAGGCGATCAGGTAGATCGCGATGACGGATTCGATCTGGGCCGGCGACGCCTTCAACTCGACCGCGATGGTCGGAATGGCGACATTGACCACGAAGGCATCGACACCGAACATGAACTGGGCGGCGACCACGATCGCCAGCACCCACCAGCGACGCGACGTATCGAGAGGCTTTGTGACGGTTTGATGCATCGGCGCGCGACCCTTCGGATGTCGTTGCCGATGATCTCAGACCCCATGCGGCGCCGCGATTACCTCGAAGGTAGGATCCCCGCGCGCTCCGCCTTTCTCCACGTGCCCGGGAGAGGGAGACGACACACGCATGGCTGCATTCCGCCGTGCGGGACATCGCGCGATTGCGTTCGCTGCCTTCAGCACGTAGCTTCGCGCCACAAACAAACAAAAAATGTAAGTTGGAGAGAACGCCATGGCGCGCCTGAAGTTCGGAGCCTTCCTTGCCCCGCATCATCCGATCGGGGAGCATCCGATGCTCCAGTTCCGGCGCGATCTCGACCTGGTCGAGCAGTTGGATAGCCTCGGCTATGACGAGTTCTGGTGCGGCGAGCATCATTCCTCCGGCTGGGAGATGATCGCCTCGCCGGAAATGTTCCTGGCTGCGGCCGGCGAGCGCACCAAGCGCATCAAGCTCGGCACGGGCGTGGTGTCGCTGCCCTATCACCATCCCTACAACGTCGCGCAGCGCATGGTGCAGCTCGACCACATGACCGGCGGCCGCGCCATCTTCGGCTCCGGTCCCGGCGCGCTCGCCTCCGACGCGCATACGCTCGGCATCGATCCGATGACGCAGCGCGACCGCCAGGACGAGGCGATCGGGGTGATCCGCCGTCTCTTCAATGGCGAGCGCGTCACCGCGAAGAGCGACTGGTTCACCATGAACGACGCCGCGCTGCAGCTCCTGCCGTTGCAGGAGGAGATGCCGTTCGTGGTGGCCTCGCAGATCTCGCCCTCGGGCATGACGCTCGCCGGCAAATACGGCATCGGCATCATCTCGCTGGGTTCGATGACGACGCAGGGGCTGATGTCGCTGCAGCAGCAATGGCAGTTCGCCGAGGACGCGGCGAAAAAGCACGGCACCAAAGTCGATCGCGCGAACTGGCGCGTGCTGCTGACCTGGCACATCGCCGAGACCCGCGAGCAGGCGCGCCGCGAGGCCGGCGCCGGGCTGATGCGCTGGCACAACGAATATAATGTCGGCACGCTGCAACGGCCGGGCCTGACCGCGTTCGCCTCACCCGACGAGGCCGTGGACAAGACCGCTTTCGTCGACGGCGCGGCCTCCGTCATCGGCACGCCCGACGATCTCGTCAAGATGATCAAGAACGTGATGCAGGTGTCCGGCGGAATCGGCGCCGTCATCGGCTTCGTGCACGACTGGGCCAATCCGGAGAACACGCGCCGGAGCTGGGACATGGTCGCGCGCTACGTGGTGCCCGAAATCAACGGCTACATCGACGGCTTGCGCAAGTCGCAAAAATTCGTGATCGAGAACCGCGCGATCTTCGAGCGTGCGGGCCAAGCCGTGATGGCCAAGATCATGGAAAACGAGAAGGCCGCCGAGGCGCTGAAGGTGACCGGCGCGGGCCGCGTTGCGATTCCGGCCGTCAATGCACCGGATTTGCAGAAGGAAGCGGCGAAGCGATAGGTTGGGGGCCCGCCCGGACCTCGGCGAACGCCTCGTCCTTCGAGACGACCGCTCCGCGGTCTCCTCAGGATGAGGCTAAGCGGCACCGGAGTCCGTTGAAACTGCTGCCGCACACTCTGTCCTCATCCTGAGGGCCCGCCAAAGGCGGGCGTCTCGAAGGATGGCCGCAGCAAAGCACCGCCGCATCAGCGCACCCGGATTGTGTTATGTTGGGTTCAGCCAACCGGAGCAATCGTCATGTCGATGCAGAATGTGGCCGCGCCTGCGCTCGGCTTCACTCCGCCCAAGCGCAACGAGCTGACACATATCCCCGGCGACGAAGGCTGGCCGATCATCGGCAAGACCTTTCAGGTGCTCGCCGACCCCAAGGGGCATATCGAGGCGAACGGCTCCAAATACGGCCTGGTCTATCGCACGCATTTCTTCGGCGAGACCAATGTCGTGCTGCTTGGCCCCGAGGCCAACGAACTCGTGCTGTTCGACCAGCAAAAGCTGTTCTCCTCGACCCATGGCTGGAACAAGGTGCTCGGCCTGTTGTTTCCGCGCGGATTGATGCTGCTGGATTTCGAGGAGCACCGGCTGCACCGCAAGGCGCTGTCGGTCGCATTCAAGTCCGGACCGATGAAATCGTATCTGGGCGATCTCGACCGCGGCATCGCCGCCCGCGTCGCGCAGTGGAAGGCAAAGCCGGGCGAGATGCAGCTTTATCCGGCGATGAAGCAGCTCACGCTCGATCTCGCCGCCGCGTCCTTTCTCGGCGCCGATATCGGGCCGGAGGTCGACGAGATCAACCGCGCCTTCGTCGACATGGTCGCCGCCGCCGTCGCCCCGATCCGCCGACCGCTGCCCGGCACGCAGATGGCGGCCGGCGTGAGGGGACGCAAGCGCATCGTCACTTATTTCCGCGAGCAGATTCCGCTGCGACGCGGCAATCACGGCGGCGATGACCTCTTCTCTCAGCTCTGCCGCGCAACCCACGAGGACGGCGCGCTGCTGTCGGAACAGGACATCATCGACCACATGAGCTTTCTGATGATGGCGGCGCACGACACGCTGACCTCGTCGCTGACCTCGTTCATCGGCGAGCTCGCGGCAAATCCCGACTGGCAGGACAAGCTTCGCGCGGAAGTCATGGCGCTGGGGCTCGCCCCCGATGCGCCGAGCAGCTTCGACGATCTCGAAAGGATGCCGCTGTCGGAGATGGCGTTCAAGGAAGCACTGCGGATCAAGCCGCCGGTGCCCTCGATGCCGCGCCGCGCCATGCGCGATTTCACTTTCAAGGGTTTTTCGATTCCGGCCGGCACCGCGATCGGCGTCAATCCGCTCTATACGCACCACATGAAGGACATCTGGCCGGAGCCGGAGCGCTTCGATCCGCTGCGCTTCACCGAGGAGGCCCAGCGCAACCGCCACCGCTTCGCCTGGGTTCCGTTCGGCGGCGGCGCGCATATGTGCCTCGGCCTGCACTTCGCCTACATGCAGGCCAAGTGCTTCGCGCGGCACTTCTTGCAGAACATCGAGGTGTCGCTGGAGCCGGGCTACAAGCCGGACTGGCAGATGTGGCCGATCCCGAAACCGCGCGACGGCTTGCGGGTGCGGGTGAAGGCGGTGTGAGCATCGCTCTCGTAGGGTGGGTTAGCCGAAGGCGTAACCCACCTCTTTGGTGTCAGCAGTGACAAAAGTGGTGGGTTACGCTTCGCTAACCCACCCTACAGCTTCGTCGCCCGTGGCGCCTACGCCCCCTGATCGAACGCCTTGCGCAGCGCCACGTAGCCCTGCTGCTGCTGGTTCCAGTTGCGGCCGCCGGTCATCGCGCCGTCGATGACGAGGTCATGGCCGTTGATGAAGCTGGATTCGTCGCTGGCCAGGAACACCGCTGCGTGGGCGATGTCATCGGGCAGGCCGGCGCGCGGGATCGGCTGCGCGGTCTTGTAGACCTCGCGCATCACCGCCGGCGTCTTCTCCGCCGCGTCGGTCGAAAGCCCGAGCGCCTTGCCGAAAATGCCGGTCGCGATCGCGCCGGGCGAGATCGAGTTGACGCGGACGTTGGATTCGCCGAGCTCCATCGCTACGCATTTGGTGAGGTGGATCACCGCCGCCTTGGCCGCACCATAGACCATCGACGACGAGAAGCCGGCGAGACGGCCGGCGATGCTGCCATTGTTGATGATGCTGCCAAAGCCCTGCTTCTTCATTTGGGGAGCGGCGTGCTTCATGCCGAGCATGACGCTGCGCACCAAGGTCGCCATCGCCGCGTCGAAACGCTCGACCTCGAGGCCTTCGATGCCGCCGGTCTGCGCCGGGCCGCCGGCATTGTTGAACAGGCAGTCGATGCGGCCGAATTTGTCCACCGCAAGCGCGATCAGCGCCTGCATCTGCGCTTCGACCGTCACATCCGTCTGGCGGAAGACGCAATTCGCCCCGAGCTGCTTCGCCAGCGCCTCGCCTTCCGGTATGCGCCGGCCCGCGATCACAATTTTGGCACCTTCGGCAACGAAGACTTCTGCAGTCCGCAACCCGATCCCGCTCGTCGCGCCCGTGATCACCGCGACCTTGCCATCCAACCTGCCCATGGAATGTCCCTGTTTTCGAACCCCTTGATGCCAAATGGCGGACACCGATCGACGACGGCGCCGCGACGGTTGGCGCCGCAGCAGGCACTATTCCTGCCGGCTTCCGACAAGGCAAGCTTTGCTTGGGGCCGGCGACATGCGTAACATTCCTGGCGACCGCTCGATTGTCGAACGCGTATCGCCACCGGATCGCGCATGGGGAAGCTGATCGACGAATTCCGCAAGGGCTGGCAGGGCGTGGCACCGCCATCGCTCGGCTTGAGCCTTGCGTTTGCGGTCGCCTGCCTGCTGGTTGCGACGCTGGCGCGCTGGGCTCTCGCCCATGTGCGGCCCGACGTCTATTTCACGCCTTATTTCCCGGCCGTATTCTTTGCGGCCGCGTTCGGCGGCTTCCGCATCGGCATCATCACGGCGCTAGTGGGCGGCGTGCTTGGCGTCGTCGTGAATTTTGGCGATGCTCTTGCCGATAACGCGCGATTCGCCCTGCTGGCGCTCTATTGGGCGGTCAGCGCCCTCACCATATGGGGCGTCGAGCATTATCGCTCGCTCCTCGTCGAGCAGCGCCGGATTTCCAGACGCCTGATCGAGGAGGAAGACTATCGCAAGCTGCTGGTCGACGAGCTCCAGCACCGGCTGAAGAACAAGCTGTCGACGGTGCATGCGGTGCTGCATCAAGTGTTGCATGATCAGCCGCAAATCTGGGCCCGGATCGATCCGCGGCTGCGGTCGCTTGCCGCGACCGACGATTTGATCTCGCGGATCGACAAGGCCGGCTGCGACATTCGCGACCTCCTGATCTCCGAGCTCGGCCCTTACGGCCATGTCCGCTTCACGCTCAACGGCGACCGGCTGTTCCTGCCGCCGAAGCTTGCGGTCACACTGTCCCTGATGTTTCACGAGCTCGCCACCAACGCAGGCAAATATGGCGCGTTCTCCGCGCCACGCGGGTTGTTGCAGGTGTCATGGACCGTCAGCGACGACCGCCTGACCGTGACCTGGGATGAAACCGAGGGCCCGAGCGTCGACAAGGTCTCCGAGCCGGGTTTCGGCACCAAGCTGTTGAAGTCGGCGCTGTCGGCCTTCGACGGCAAGACGGAGGTCTCCTATCTCAGGACCGGACTCCATTGCACCATGCAATGCCGTATCCCCAAGGACGGTTAGACACGGCGAAAACGAAAGCCGTTCGGGCGCTTCGTTCGCGGTTTCGCCGGACGCGTTGACGCCCTGTTAATGACGATGGGCTGCGCGCGTCGCATCGCCGCAAAACACCACCGTAATTCTCCGGACCCCTTAACCAAACTTAAGAGGGAACTGCGCAAGATCGCGGCCATTGCAAAGGCGCGCTGAAACAACAAGATTCATGACTTCTATGAACGACAACAAATATTCCGGCGCGGGCGAAGCCGAACTCGGATTTCTCAAGGAAATCGTTAGAATGCTGCCTGCCGGCCTGACCGTGCAGGACGCGCAAGGCGAACTTCTCCTGGTCAACGATGTCGCGGCCGCCCAGCTCGGCATGGACGGCAGCCGCCCCTCGCGCGATCTCGCGCCCCGCCAGGAAGCCTGCCGGCAGGCTCTGAGCTCCGGCCGTGCGGTCGTCGCCGAGGAAGCGCTCCACGACGGAGCCGCACGCCAGGTGCTGCTGACCACCCACCGTCCGGTCCGCTTCGACGGACGCGAGCTGCTGATCTCGGCCTCCTCCGACATCACCGAGCAGAAGAATTTCGAGGACCAGCTGTTCCGCTCGGCCTATTTCGACGAGCTGACCGGCCTGCCCTCGCGGCGCGTGATCGAACATCGCGCCACCAGCCTGCTCGCGCAGGGTCGCGCCGGCGAGCGCTTTGCGCTCGCCTTTCTCGACGTCGACAATTTCAAGCACATCAACGACTATTACGGCCACGCGGTGGGCGATGCCCTGCTGGTCGAGCTGTCGAAGCGGCTTGGACGCGGCTTGCGCGAGTCGGACATGCTGTCGCGCATCTCCGGCGACGAATTCCTGCTGCTGCTGTCACCGATCCAGAGCCAGGAGGAAGTCGCCGAATTCATGCAGTCGACGCTGGAGCGGCTGACCGCACCGTTCTTCATCGACAATTCGGAAGTGTTCGCCTCGACCTCCGTCGGCATCAGCCTTTATCCCGATCACGGAAGCAGCTTCGAGACACTGCGTCAGAACGCCGACATCGCGATGTACCGCATCAAGAATGACGGCAAGGGATCGGCGGCCTTCTTCGATTCCAGCATGGAGCGCGAGGCGCTGGCGCGGATGAAGATCGAGCAGTCGTTGCGGCAGGCCATCCTGGAGAAGCGCTTCTGCTGCGCCTTCCAGTCCAAGGTCGACATCCGCACGCAGGAGGTGAAGGGCATCGAGGCGCTGGTGCGGCTGCGCGACGATGAGGGCGTGATCCAGGCGCCCGGCTCGTTCATCAATCTTGCCACCGAACTCGGGCTGATCGACGAGCTGACCCATCTCGTGCTCGCCGAGATCGTCAAGTCGATCGACCTGATCAACGAGACGTTCGGTGCGGAAGCGACCATCAGCATCAACGTCGCGGCCAAGCAGGCCGGCAACCCCGAATTCATGCGCAGCTTCGCCCAGGCGCTCGACGACACCGGCTTTCCGCAGCGCTTCATGATCGAGGTGACGGAAGACGCCTTCGTCGCCAAGAATCATTTCCAGGCCGAGATCCTGCCGATGTTCCGCAAGCTTGGCGTCGCCATCTCGATCGACGATTTCGGCACCGGCTATTCGTCGCTCTCGGCGCTGGCCGACATCACCGCGGACGAGATCAAGATCGACCGCTCCTTCATCACCGATATCCATAAGCGCCCGCGCAACCAGGGCATCCTGCGCGCGATCGAATCCCTGAGCGAAGCGCTCGGCATGACCGTGATCGCCGAAGGCATCGAATCCTACGAGGAGCTCGCCTACCTCCAGGCTGCGACCAAGATCCGGTACGCGCAGGGCTATTATTTCTCCCGGCCGATCTTCCTGGAGGAGCTGAAGCTCGCAACGCCGATCTCCAGCGAAGCACGCGCCAGCGTCACAAACCGCTCGACGCAACAGAACCGGCAGGGCTATTCCCGCGCGAACGGATATCGGCGGTAACCCCTCGCCGTTCATTACTTTGCAAAGCCTGAGCAACCCGTTCCACGGGTGAGGTCGACAATTGCATCTGCCGATTTCCTCGGCAGAAGCGATCCGGCGCGGCCGGGCCGGGACAATGTCACACATGCCCGTCGCGTGGTCCGCCGGAAGGTGGAATTGCAATGTCCGCACGGTTATGCAAATCGCTAGGGTCAAAGAATTCATCAGGAGGGACCACCGTGCGTCGATCGCTCATCTTAGCAACCACCATCCTCGCCCTCGCCGCGGGCACCTCCGCACAGGCCGACGATCTCAAGGTCGCGCTGATCTACGGCAAAACCGGTCCGCTCGAAGCCTATGCCAAGCAGACCGAGACGGGCCTGCAGATGGGTTTTGAATACGCCACCAAGGGCACCATGACGCTCGACGGGCGCAAGATCGTCGTCATCACCAAGGACGACCAGGGCAAGCCGGATCTCTCCAAGGCCGCGCTCGCGGAAGCCTATCAGGACGACAAGGCCGACATCGCGATCGGCACGACCTCGTCGGCCGCGGCACTCGCGATCCTGCCCGTCGCCGAGGAGAACAAGAAGATCCTGATCGTCGAGCCCGCGGTCGCGGATCAGATTACCGGCGAGAAGTGGAATCGCTACATCTTCCGCACCGCGCGCAACTCGTCGCAGGACGCGATCTCGAACGCGGTCGCGATCGGCAAGCAGGGCGTCACCGTCGCGACGCTGGCGCAGGACTACGCCTTCGGCCGCGACGGCGTCGCCGCCTTCAAGGAGGCGCTCGGCAAGACCGGCGCGACGCTCGCCGCCGAAGAATATGCCCCGACTTCGACCACCGACTTCACCGCGGTCGGCCAGCGCCTGTTCGACGCGCTGAAGGACAAGCCGGGCCGCAAGGTGATCTGGGTGATCTGGGCCGGCGCCGGCAATCCGCTGGCAAAACTCCAGGACATGGATCCGAAGCGCTACGGCATCGAGCTGTCCACCGGCGGCAACATCCTGCCGGCGCTCGCCGCCTATAAGGGCCTGCCCGGCATGGAAGGCGCGACCTATTATTTCTACGCGATCCCGAAGAACCCTGTGAATGACTGGTTCGTCGCCGAGCACCAGAAGCGCTTCAACGCGCCGCCGGACTTCTTCACCGCGGGCGGTTTCGCCGCCGCGATGTCCGTCGTCGCCGCCGTCACCAAGGCGAAGTCGACCGACACCGAGAAGCTGATCACCGCCATGGAAGGCCTGGAGTTCGACACGCCGAAGGGCAAGATGATGTTCCGCAAGGAAGACCATCAGGCGCTCCAGAGCATGTATCACTTCAAGGTCAAGGTCGATCCGAATGTCGCCTGGGCCGTGCTCGAGCCGGTGCGCGAGCTGAAGATCGAGGACATGGACGTTCCGATCAAGAACAAGCGCTGATCTTTCTTCCTTCACCTCCCCCGCTTGCGGGGGAGGCCGGGAGAGGGCTTTATCCTCTTGGGGTTCTCGCCTGAGGAGGCACCCTCTCCCCACCCCTCTCCCGCAGGCGGGAGAGGGAGCCCACCGTGATCGCGGATACACTTCCAAGCAAACCCGATCGAAACCTCTCATGACGCTCTCTCTCGAAACCCGCGACCTCACCATCCGCTTCGGCGGCCATGTCGCGGTCAACAGCGTCACCTGCAGCTTCCGCCCGGGCGAGCTCACCGCGATCGTCGGCCCGAACGGCGCCGGCAAGACGACTTATTTCAACCTGATCTCCGGCCAGCTCCGCGCATCGAGCGGCAGCATCCTGTTCGATGGCACCGACATCACCCAGCATTCCGCGCCGATGCGGACGCGCGCGGGCCTGGGACGCGCGTTCCAGCTCACCAACCTCTTTCCGAATCTGTCGGTGGAGGAAAACGTCCGCCTTGCCGTGCAGGCCGCCGACGGCACTCACTACGACATGCTGCGGCCCTGGATGGTCCGCCGCGATCTGATCGCCCGCGCCGATGCTATCCTGGATCAGGTCGCGCTCAGCGGCCGCCGCGGCGTCGCCGCGACCGCACTGTCGCACGGCGATCAGCGCAAGCTCGAGGTCGCGCTGATGATGGCGCTCGAGCCAAAGGTGTTCATGTTCGACGAGCCGACCGCGGGCATGAGCATCGACGAGGTGCCGGTCGTGCTGAACCTGATCGCGCAGCTCAAGCAGGACAAGAGCAGGATCATTCTGCTGGTCGAGCACAAGATGGACGTGGTGCGATCGCTCGCCGACCGCATCATCGTGCTGCATAACGGGCAGCTTGTTGCGGACGGTCCGCCTGCCGAGGTGATCGCGTCACCAATCGTGCAGGAAGCCTATCTCGGCGTCGCGCCCAAGACATCTGAAGGGAATAAAGTTGCAGGGGGCGCAGCATGACCGATCTGTTGAGGCTCTCCGGGGTGCACACCCATATCGGCCGCTATCACATCCTCCAGGGCATCGATCTCGCTGTCGCGCAGGGGCAGACCACGATGCTGCTGGGCCGCAACGGCGCCGGCAAGACCACGACGTTGCGCACCATCATGGGCCTCTGGCAGGCCTCCTCCGGCGAGATCAGCCTCGCCGGCGAGCGCATCGAGAGCCGTGCCACGCCCGACATCGCGCGGCTCGGCGTCGGCTACGTGCCGGAGAGCATGGCGGTGTTTTCCGACCTCACGGTGAAGGAGAACCTAGTGCTGGCGGCGCGCGACGGGCCGCTCGACGACGCCCAGCTCGACTGGATTTTTGGCTTCTTCCCGGCGCTGCGCCGGTTCTGGCTATCGCGCGCGGGAAGTCTCTCGGGCGGGCAGAAGCAGATGTTGTCGATTGCCCGCGCCATTATCGAACCGCGCAAGCTCTTGCTGATCGACGAGCCGACCAAGGGGTTGGCGCCCGCGATCGTGATGGCGCTGATCGAGTGCCTGAAGGAGATCAAGCGCAAGGGCGCCACCATCCTGATGGTCGAGCAGAATTTCTTTGCCGCCCGCGAGCTCGGCGACAACGTGCTGGTGATGGACAACGGCACCATCGTCCATCGCGGCGAGATGGCGGCCTTGGCCTCCGACGTGCCGCTGCAGGAGCGGCTGCTCGGGCTGAGCCTGGAGACGCATCAATGACCGAGCTCGCCGCAACCGATCCGCTGCCGAAGCCGAAGCGCGACATCGCGCCGATCCTGCTGCCGTTCGCGGTCGCCCTGCTGATGATCCCGCTGATCGGCTCGCCCAGCACCTGGCTGACGCTGACGGCCGCGAGCCTCGCGATGGGCATGATGATCTTCATCATGGCCTCCGGACTCACGCTCGTGTTCGGCCTGATGGATGTGCTCAATTTCGGCCATGGCGCCTTCATCGCGGTCGGGGCCTATGTCGCGACCCTGGTGCTGGCGCCGTTCGCCGCTTCCCTCCAGGCGGATTCGCTGTGGATCAACCTCGCGGTGCTGGCGCCGGCGGCATTGCTGTCGATGGCGGTCTCCGGCGCGCTCGGCCTGATCGTCGAGCGGGTGCTGATCCTGCCCGTGTACGGCCAGCATCTGAAGCAGATCCTGATGACGACGGGCGGCCTCATTGTTGCGGAACAGACGCTGTATGCGGTGTGGGGGCCGCAGATCATCCCGACGCCGCTGCCGACGTCGTTGCGCGGCTCCTTCATCCTCGGCGACGTTGCGATTGCGAAATACCGCGTGCTGGCGACGCTGATTGGCCTTGCCGTCTTCATCGCGATCCAGCTCGTGCTCAACCGGACCAAGCTCGGGCTTCTGATCCGCGCCGGCGTCGAGAACCGCGAGATGGTCGAGGCGCTCGGCTATCGCATCCGCCGCCTGTTCCTCGGCGTGTTCATGACGGGATCGGCGCTGGCCGGCCTCGGCGGCGTGATGTGGGCGCTGTATCGCGAGCAGGTTCACGCCTCCATGAGCGACGACCTCACCGTCCTGATCTTCATCGTCGTCATCATCGGCGGTCTCGGCTCGATCGGCGGCTGCTTCATCGGCGCGATCCTGGTGGCGATGATTGCCAATTACGGTGGCTTCCTGGTGCCGAAGCTCGCCCTCGTCTCCAATATCCTGCTGATGGTCGCCATTCTGATGTGGCGGCCGCGCGGCCTTTATGCGGTGACCAGCCGATGATGATCCTGTCAGGCGATCCGCCGCGCAGCCGCGTGCTCACGCTCGTTCTCGTCCTCATCATCCTGGCGCTGGTGGCGACGCCGTTCCTGTTCCCCGGGGCGAAGGCGCTGAACGTCGCGGCCAAGATCTGCGTCTTCGCCGCGCTGGTCGCCTCCTACGACCTCCTGCTCGGCTATACCGGCTCGGTGTCGTTCGCTCACACCATGTTCTACGGGATCGGCAGTTACGCGATCGCGATCGCGCTGTACGGGCTGGGCCCGAATTGGGGTGCGGTTGCAACCGGCATCGTGATCGGCCTGCCGCTTGCCGCGCTGCTTGCGCTTGCGATCGGACTGTTCTCGCTGCGGGTCGCCGCGATCTTCTTTGCCATGATCACGCTCGCGGTTGCATCCGCCTTCCAGGTGCTGGCCTCGCAGCTGTCCTGGCTGACCGGCGGCGAAGATGGGCGCAGCTTTCAGCTGCCCGAGCTGCTCAGGCCCGGCACGGTGCTGATCTCCAGGAACGTGCTGGGATTCGAGATCAACGGCCGCATCCTGACCTACTATCTGGTGTTCGCCGTCTCGGCCCTGATGATCCTCGCTTTGCTGCGGGTGGTGAACTCGCCGTTCGGGCGCGTGCTGCAGGCGATCCGCGAGAACCGCTTCCGCGCCGAGGCGCTCGGCTTCCGCACCGTCTTCCACCTGAGCTACGCCAACTGCATCGCCGCACTGGTGGCCGCCGGCGCCGGCATTCTCAATGCATTATGGCTGCGCTATGCCGGCCCCGATACCTCGCTCAGCTTCTCGATCATGCTGGACATTCTCCTGATGGTCGTGATCGGCGGCATGGGCACGATCTACGGCGCGATCATCGGCGCCACCATCTTCATCCTCGCGCAGAACTATCTGCAGGCGCTGATGGGCGTCGCCTCCAAGGCGGCGTCGGAAGCCGGCCTGCCGCTGCTGCCGGGACTGTTGCATCCGGACCGCTGGCTGCTGTGGCTCGGGCTGCTCTTCATCGCCAGTGTCTACTTCTTTCCGACCGGCGTGGTCGGGCGGCTGCGCAATCTCGGCGGCGACAAGAGCGCGGGCGGATCGCATTAACGCGCGATTCATGATGCAGCGCAGCGGCTCGCTGGACACGACTGCGATCACGCAACGAGATTAACGCTCAGGTAACTGGCTTTCCTAAGCTTTACGCCATTTGTGTGGTGTATCCCTGTCCCTTCAGGGAGGGGGAATGCGCCAGGTCTTTGCAAGGATTGCAGCCGGAATGTTCCTAGCCGCGAAGCACGGCTGGGAGGCAGCGATTCGGCGCGGACCGGTGCTGTGGCTCACCTTGTGCGGCGTGTTGCTGGTCGCCGGGATTTTCGCGGTGACCGCGATGGCCGTCGGCGAATTTCGTGAACGTACCCTGGCCAACCGCGAGCGCGAGCTCGAGAACACCGTGCAGCTGATCGCGCGGCATTTCGATCAGCAATTCGAAGATTCCGACGTCGTCGCCGCCGACGTGATCGGGCAGATGAATCTGCCGGAGATCAGTTCGGCCGCGATGTTCCGCGAGCGCATGTCCGGACCCGCGACGAACCAGATGCTGCGGAGCAAGATCAGCTCCGTGTCTTACCTCGGCGACATCGCGATCTACGATGCCGACGGCGAACTGATCAACTGGTCGCGGGCCCAGCCGCTGCCCAAGATCAACATCACCTCGCGCGGATACTTTCAGACGTTCAAGTCCAATCCGACGGCCGAACCAGTGATTCTGGAGTCGGTCCGCAGCTTCATCATCGGAAAATGGACCACGGTCGTCGCGCGCCGGCTGAACGGCGCGGACGGCAGCTTCTATGGCGCGCTGGTCCGCCGGATTGATCCAGACAGCTACCAGAACTATTTCGCGTCCGTCGCGCTTGCTGAGGGCACGGCGATCTCGCTGTTCGACCGCAATGGCAAGATGCTGTCGCGCTACCCGCATGTCGAAGAGCTGATCGGCAGGGACTTCAAGGACGCGCCGCTGATGCGCAAGATGCTGACCGAAGGTGGCCGGCACACCCTGCGCGTCAAGGGCCCGATCGACGGCGACGAGCGCCTCGGCTCCGGGGCCTCGCTGTCGCATTTCCCGCTGGTCATCGTCGCGACCAACACCACGAAAGCCGCGCTGGCCGACTGGCGGCAGCAGACCGGTTTCATGGTCACCACCGCCGCGCTTTCGGCCACCGTGATTGCGCTGATCCTGTTCCTGATCGTTCGCCAGATCAACCGGCAGAACCGCGAGGCGCAGCAGCGGCTGGAAGCGGAGCGAGGGCGGCTCGACACCGCCTTGAACAACATGTCGCAAGGGCTGATCCTGTACGATGCCGCAGGCTACATCGTCACCTGCAACCGCCGCTACGCCGACATGTTCGGCCTCTCTCACGACGTCATCAAGCCCGGCTGTCACATCCGCGAGGCGATGTATCACCGCAAGGAGCGCGGCGCGTTCGAAGGCGATGTCGAGGCATTTTGCGCCGAGGTCATGAGGATTGTCGCGGAGGGCACCGTCTCCACCAGAAGCCATCACTTGCCGAGCGGCCGCGCTTTCCAGGTCATCAACACTCCGCTCGCGCAGGGCGGATGGGTGGCCACGATCGAAGACATCACCGAACGCCGCAAGCTGGAGCAGGAACGCGACCGCAACTACATGTTCCTGCGCGAGATCATCGACCACATCCCGTCGCAGATCACGGTGAAGGATGCTCAAACGCGGCAATATCTGCTGGTCAACCGGACAGCCGAAGAGCAATTCGGCCAATTGAGTGAAAACATCGTCGGCAAGACTCCCTTCGATATCTACCCGGATGCATCCGCCAGGATCGTCACGGACGACGACAGCAAGGCGCTGAAGGCGGGCGGGGGATTGTTCAAGGACGAGCATGCCTGGCAGAGCCAGGCCAAGGGGATGCGCTACATCACCTCGACCCGGATCGGAATCCGTGACGAATCCGGCGAGCCGCGTTACCTCATCAACGTCGTCGAGGATGTCACCGAACGGCGGCGCGCCGACGAGAAGATCGCGCATATGGCGCATTACGATGCGCTCACCGATCTGCCCAACCGGACGCTGTTCCGCGAGCAGATCGAGCGCGAACTGGAGAAAATCGGCGGCGGAAATCAGTTCGCGCTGCTCTATATCGACGTCGACGAGTTCAAGGGCATCAACGATTCGCTCGGTCATCACGTCGGCGACGAGCTGTTGAAGGGTATCGCGGCCCGCATCCGCGGCTGCCTCGGACCGGGCGACCTGATCGCGCGGCTCGGCGGCGACGAATTCGCGGTGATCCAGACCGGGATCGAGTCATCCGCCGACGTGGTGTCATTCGTGATGCGGATCTTCGAGGCGATCCGCCGGCCCTATCATTGCTTCGGTCATCAGCTCTCCACCGACGCCAGCATCGGCATCGCGATGGCGCCGCAGGACGGCACCGATCTCGACCAGCTCATCAAGAATGCCGATCTCGCGATGTACGGCGCCAAGGCCGAGGGCCGCCGCACCCACCGCTTCTTCGAGCCGGAGATGGATGCGAGCGCCAAGGCGCGCCTGAGCCTGGAGCAGGATTTGCGCCAGGCCCTGGTGAACGGCGGCTTCGAGATCCACTATCAGCCGTTGGTCGACCTGCGCACCAACGAGGTCACGGGCTGCGAGGCGCTGCTGCGCTGGCGGCATCCCCAGCGCGGCATGGTGTCGCCGGCCGAGTTCATCCCGATTGCCGAGGACACCGGCCTGATCAACGAGCTCGGCGACTGGGTGCTGCGCATGGCCTGCAACGAGGCCGCGACCTGGCCAGCGCATGTGCGCGTCGCGGTCAACGTCTCGCCGGTGCAGCTCAAATGCGAGACGCTGGCGCTGCGGATCGCCGGCGCGCTCGCGGATTCCGGACTTGCCCCGTGCCGGCTCGAACTCGAGATCACCGAGGCCGTGCTGATCCGCGACGACGAGGCGGCGCTCTCGATCCTCCACCAGCTCCGCGCCATCGGCGTGCGCATCGCGCTCGACGATTTCGGCACCGGCTACTCCTCGCTCAGCTATCTGAAGCGCTTCCCGTTCGACAAGATCAAGATCGACCGCTGCTTCGTCGCTGATATCGCCGAGGCGAGCGGCGCGCCCGTGATCGTGCAGGCGGTGGTGAACATCGCCGCCGCCAGCAACATGACCACGGTCGCGGAGGGCGTCGAGACCGAGGCGCAGCGCGAGATGCTGCGCGCGCTCGGCTGCACGGAGATGCAGGGCTATCTTTTCAGCAGACCGAAGCCGGCCTGCGAAGTGCGACAGCTGTTCGGCCCAAACCATACCTTGCCGGTGGCGGCGGTGGCCTGACATGGCGAAGCCGGGGAAAACGTCAGCCAAGACGGTCGACGTTGCGGATTCCTATGCCGTGCGGCTGATGCAGCATCTGGTGGTGCCGACCTTCGTGATCGACCCCAAGCGCCGCGTCGTGATCTGGAACAGAGCCTGCGAGCGGCTGACCGGCGTCGCCGCCTCCGAGGTGATCGGTACCAACAAGCACTGGCAGGCCTTCTACGAGACCAGGCGCCCTTGCCTCGCCGACATCGTCGCGCTCGACCGCCCTGAACAGCTGCCGGAGTTCTATTCCGAATATGCCGCGCGCGGCCATAACGGGCTCGGCTTCAGCGCCGAGAATTGGTGCGTGATGCCGAAGCTCGGCAGCCAGCTCTATCTCGCCATCGACGCCGGCCCGATCCACGACGAAGCCGGCCATCTGATCGCGGTGGTGGAGACGCTGCGCGACCTCACCGACCAGAAGCGCGCCGAGATGGCCCTGAAGGAGCTTGCCACCAAGGACGGGCTGACCGGCCTGTCGAACCGCCGCGCGTTCGACCAGATGCTGATGAGCGAATGGGCCCGCGCCCAGCGGACGCAGAAGCCGATGGCGCTGCTGTTTGTCGACGTCGATCATTTCAAGCTGTTCAACGACCGCCACGGCCACCAGAGCGGCGACGAATGCCTGCGCGCGGTCGCGTCCGTCGTCAGCCGCTATGCCGTACGCCCGCTCGATCTCGCCAGCCGTTATGGCGGGGAGGAATTCGCGCTGATCCTGCCGGACATGGATTGCGATGCCGCCTGCGTCATCGCGGACGAGATCCGCTGCGCCGTGATGGCCTTGCGGATTGCCCATGGCGCCATCGGGGCCGGCGACCACGTCACCCTGAGCGTCGGCGTCGCCAGCCACATTCCCGGCGAAACCGACGGCAGCCCCGACCGGCTGCTGGGCGCCGCCGACCAGGCGCTCTATGCGGCCAAACGGCTCGGCCGCAACCGCGTCTTGTGCTCCGAACGGCTGCTCGCCGAGTTCGCCAAGCTCGGGCGGGACGGCGTGCCGGTTCCTGGCCGCGCGACCCGTAAATCAGCCTAGCCCAAATCGGCCTGACAGAAGACGGCGGAAGCGGTTGCCCGCCCCCCGCCAATCAGCTAAATGAACCTCGACTAGCACCCGTAGCTCAGCTGGATAGAGCGTTGCCCTCCGAAGGCAAAGGTCACACGTTCGAATCGTGTCGGGTGCGCCAGTCCGCTGGTCGTTTTTTCAGACCGACCCTCAATTCAGCATCGAGATGATCGCCTGGACCTGGTCAGAAGCCGACGTGACCAGTCCGTCGTATGACGTCTGGCCGTGTGCGGCGGCCTTCAGGATGCATTCGGCGACGGCCGCTTTCAGGCCGAAGACCGACTGATCGGGCGGCACGCTTGCCATCACGGCCTCCAGGGCCTGACGCATCGTTCGAATGAGTTCGGAGCTGTATTGCATGGGCTGTCCTCCGCGACCTCATATTAGATCGCATGCCCGTGCTTGCCACTCACAAGCCTGAGATTGCTCGGTGAATCACACATCACCTCGCGCTTCTAATCCCTCAATTGTATCATCTTGCCATGAGCGAATCCGACATGGTGGCCGGCGAGACCTCGCCCGTCCGCAAGATCATCCATATCGACATGGATGCCTTCTACGCGTCCGTGGAACAGCGCGACAATCCGGAGCTGCGCGGCAAGCCGGTCGCGGTCGGAGGCTCCGCGGAACGTGGAGTCGTCGCGGCCGCAAGCTATGAGGCCCGCGAGTTCGGCGTTCGCTCCGCCATGCCGTCCGTGACGGCGAAGCGGCAATGTCCCGATCTGGTCTTCGTCAAGCCGCGCTTCGAGGTCTACAAGGCAATCTCCAGGCAGATCCGCGACATCTTCGCGGAGCATACGCCCATCATCGAGCCGTTGTCGCTCGACGAGGCCTATCTCGACGTGACCGAAAACCTGCAAGGCATCCCGCTGGCGCGCGACATTGCGCTCAAGATTCGCGAGAGGATCAAGGCCGAGACGGGCCTCAACGCTTCCGCCGGCATCTCCTACAACAAGTTTCTGGCCAAGCTCGCCTCCGATCATCGCAAGCCCAACGGTCAGTTCGTGATCTCACCGGAGATGGGACCCGCCTTCGTCGAGACCCTGCCCGTCGGAAAATTCCATGGGATAGGCCCGGCCACGGGCGCGAAGATGAACGCGCTCGGCATGTTCACCGGTCTCGATATTCGTCGTCAGACGCTGGAGTTCATGAATGCCAATTTCGGCAAGTCGGGCGCCTATTACTACTGGATCTCGCGCGGCGTCGACGAACGGCCGGTCCGGGCCAACCGGATCCGCAAGTCCATCGGCGCGGAGACCACGTTCTCGAGCGATCTCACCGAATTCGACGCGCTGGTCGCCGAGCTCAAGCCGCTCGTCGACAAGGTGTGGCGCCATTGCGAGGCGACCGGCAGCCGTGGCCGCACCGTCACCTTGAAGATCAAGTTTGCCGACTTCGAGATCATCACGCGCAGCAGGTCCGCTCTTTCGCCGGTTGCAGGCCGCGACGATGTCGAGCGGCTGGCCTGCGGCCTGCTCGAAGCCGAGATGCCGCTGCCCAAGAGCGTCAGGCTGCTGGGGGTCTCGCTGTCTTCCCTCCAGGCCGGGGACGATGCGGAGCCGCCGCAGCTGACTCTCGGCATCTGAACCAAACTGACGGGCTTTCGGCGGACGCAGACAGCCACACAGAGCGCGCTCACCACGCGAATCTACGGTGGCGGGTTTTCAGACTCGCCACCGAAGGTCGATCCGCCGGGGCCGATCAATGCCTCACGTGCTCGAACACCACGATCACGCCGGTCGGCTCGGGCTCGTGCGCCATCAGGCGCGTCAGCTCGGAATCGCCCCAATCGGCGAGGCTGACGACTTCGCCGCTCTGGCGCTCGGTGCCGGGGGGCGCCGTAGGCTCGACGACCTTCAGTCCGGTCTCATCGACGAAGAAAGTGTGCTCGCCGAACATGCTGTTGAGCTGCGGCATGGCGGGATGCTCGTCGGGCAGCACCTGAGCGCCGAGCTGGTTGACGGTCTGCTTCACCTGTTCGGATGTGAGCTTCATGAGCTGCTCCGTTTCTGTCACGTCGGTTTCATTGAGGTAAGCCAGAGCGGGCGTTCCCTGCGCCGATGTTCGCCTGGCCCAATCTCCCGAACAGGTGCTACGCACAAATGTTCCGGAGAAATGCATTTCGTGATCGCGCGTCGCGTCTGCCGCGCTTGCGGCACCAGATCGCCACAGGATGCACATGATTCGACATCCCAAGAGCCGAATTCCAAGAGCTGAATTCGCTACTCGCTTCTGTTCTCGCCGACGGACAGCGCACAGATGCGTGACAGATATGTGTAGGACAGCCCGGTCTCCTCGGCCCAGGCGTTGAACTGCGCCTGCACCTTTGCCAGATCGCCCTTCGACTTGACCTCTTCGGCGATGTCGAGACCGGCATCGCGCAGGCACGCCACGACGTCCCTGGACGTCACAAAGCCGTCCCAGCCGACGAACCGCAGCAGCATCTGGCCGGTGTTGCCACCCAACCGGCTGCCGCGCTTGCTCAGGAGATCGAGCAGGCCGATCTGGTCGGACGGCGGCCACTTTGCCAGAAACCGGCCGAAGCTGCCGTGTTCCTTTGCGATCTCCTGGACGAAGGCCGCGTTGTCGCGCACCGACATGATCTTGGCACCGTTGCGCACGATGCGCGCGTCGCGCAGCAGGCCCTCCCAATAATCCTCCGGCTGGAAGGTGAGCTTGGCCGGCTGGAAACGCAGGAAGGCGTCTTCAAACGCCTCCCATTTCGTCTCGATCACGCTCCAGGCAAAGCCCGCGCAAAACACACGCTTCGTCATCTCTGCGAGGATGCGATCGTCGCCGCGTTTGGCGAGGCCCTTCAGGTTGGGCTTTTCGGGCATCAGCTTTTCGAGCGCCTTGGGCCCGCCCTTGCGTTTTTCGGCGCGCGCACGAATGGTCTTGAAGGAGGTCATGGGAAGACGAGCTGTTGGGGACAGGAGCTGTTGAGGATACGCCACGACATCAGAATTCGATGATCCGGTCCAGCCCGGCGACGCTTCGATGCTTGCACCCGCGGATGGGCCGCAGCATACTGCCCGCATTGAATTGGCGAGAGATGCGGCTGGTCTGCGTCTTGCGTTCAGATATTTTGCAATCCCTGAGCATTTTTGACGTCTCACCCCTGGATTTCCAATGCGCTGCCTGGTCGTGGCCGACCTGCACTATTCGCTGCTTCAGCTCGACTGGCTCGTCAGCGCCGCTCCGCAATTCGACCTCGTGATCTTCGCCGGCGATGCGCTCGACATCGGCTCGATGGTGGATTTTCGCGCGCAGATCGTGGTGGTGAAGAAATACCTCGCCCTGCTCGCCGGCAAGACCCGCGTGATCCTGTGCTCCGGCAATCACGATCTCGACGAGCGCAATGCGGAAGGCGAAAAGATCTCGCGCTGGATCTCGGAGGTGCGCGAGTTGGGCATCGTCTGCGACGGTGACAGCCTCACCGTCGGCGACACGTTATTCACGGTGTGCCCATGGTGGGATGGGCCGCTGGTCAAGCAACGTCTCGTCGCGCAGCTCGGCGCCGCTGCGGCCGGCCGGCCGCAGCGCTGGATCTGGATCCATCATGCGCCGCCGGCGAATTCACCGACGAGCTGGGGCGGCAAGCGTTTTTTCGGCGACGTCGAATTGGTGCAATGGATCATGCAGTACCAGCCCTCGATGGTGATCTCGGGCCATGTGCATCAGTCGCCGTTCATTACTGATGGCTCGTGGTTCGACCGGCTCGGCGAGAGCTGGGTCTTCAACACCGGCCTGCAACCCGGCCGCCCCCCGACATACATCGTGCTGGACTTCGATGCGGACAGGGCGTTCTGGCTTGCGGCCGGCGAGGCGCAATGGATCGATCTTGGCGCGCCGCTGCAGCGGCCCGCCGCTCCGATCGCCGCGGCGCCCGACTGGCTCACATTCTTGGATCGGATTGCCGATCCGAGCCTGGCGAGACCTCGAGCGGCGGCAGGTTGATCATGCTCTGGAGCACCTCGCCGACCATGGCCAGATGGGTGCCGTGGCCGGCATATTGCTGCTTGAGATCGGCGAGATAGGTGTTGGCGACATTGAGCCGCTGCGCCAGCATCTTGGCGATCAGAAGCGCCACGCCCGCCTCCTGCCTGAGGAATGAGGCGGCGTCCTCGAATTCGTAGACGACGGAGTCGGAACAGGCCCGTACGGTCGCAGTGTGCGGCTGCCCCAGCAGCACAGACATTTCGCCCAGCACCGCACCGGGCTCGGTTACGGTGGCGACCACCATCTCGCCCTTGAGCACTTCGAGCTTGCCCTGCATCAGCACATAGAGATGACCGGTGGTGCCGCCCTCGGCGACGATCAGCGTGCCGGCCGCGACCTGCCGCTCCGTCCCACCGGTGCAATAATCCAGAACCGCGCGCATCCGACCAAGCTCCCGTCGCAGGGAGATACTAGGGCACGATCGGCGTCGCGTGCTTGCTCAAATTTGTGGCAAGCGCAGCGACCGCAAGAGACGCTTCGCGAGATGGACCGACTGCCAGTCTCCGAGACCAGTGTCCTCGAACCCGGCCTTCTTCGCAAGGCCGCGCATCTCGGCGTTCACGCGCGCGGTCTCGGCTGCAATCATCTCGTGGCCGAGATCGCTCGCGTGCCTCTCCATCGCCGTCATCATGCGGAGGCCGACGCCCTGGCGCTGAAAGCCATCGGCAACGGAGATAGCGAAATCACCATGCCGTGCAGCCGCATCGTAGGCGTATCTGGTTTCGCCGACGATCGTGCCTTGCCCCTCCTGCCTGATCTCGGCGAGCAGGGTGAAATGATCGGGATGGCTGGTCCTGGCGACGCACTCGGCCGCGACCACGGCAATGTCCGCCCGCGCGCCCATGAAGCGCTTGTTGCGCGATGTCGCGGAGAGGCTCGTGAAATAGATCGAGAGGCTCTCGACATCGGACGCGCTGGCCGGCCTGATGCGGAGCGTGGCGTTGGCTTCGGCTGACTCGACAATAGCATCCAGCAATGACTGTGACATGCGCGAGGCTTTCGGCAGGTTGCATCGAATGCAGACCTAGCCGAGACCGCGCGCTTAGCGCTTGGACGGTGTTGCCAATCTTGCGGCCGAAAACGAACAGTTTCGTGCCTCAGTACCGGGCGTCACACGCGAGAGAGTGAAGGCACCTCCTCCGGCACGATCGCCTGGAGCCCGCCGAAGCGGCGCTCGCGGCCATGGAAGGAGGCCAGAGCCGCGGCGAGATCGCCCGCGTCGAATTCGGGCCACATCCGCTCGGTGAAATGCAGCTCGGCATAGGCACCTTCCCAGAGCAGGAAGTCCGACAGCCGTTTCTCACCAGAGGTGCGGATGATGAGATCGACGTCGCGCAAACCGGCCTCGCCGGTGACGAGCTGCGAGAACGCCTCGCGCGTGAGACTCGTCAGCGCCGCCGCCTTCGCCGCCGCGTTGAGAATGGCGTCGCGCGCGGAATAGTCGACGGCGATGCGCAGATGAAGCGTGCTGCCGTGCGCGGTGGCGTCTTCCGCGCGCGCAATCGCATTGGCGATGCCGTCGGGCAAGCGGTCGCGGCGGCCGATCACGGTGAGGCGCACGCCGCTCTTGACCAGGCTCTGCACCTCGTTGGCGAGGTAGAAGCGCAGAAGCGTCATCAGCGCGGCGACCTCGGCCTTCGGCCTGCGCCAATTGTCGGTGGAGAAGGCGTAGAGCGTCAGCGTGCCGATGCCCTGCTTGGGCGCGGCTTCGACGATGCGGCGGATCGCCTCGACGCCGGCCTCATGCCCGCGCACGCGCGACAGGCCGCGCCGTGTCGCCCATCTCCCGTTGCCGTCCATGATGATGCCGACGTGAAGCTTCTCGTTGCGGGACACAAGTTCACTTTGCATTGCAAAGTCTCCGGTCAAAAAAGGGGGAGGATCAGGTCGAGACGATACCGAGGCGGCCGAGCGGCGCCGCCTCGCGGCCGGCGGCCTTGGCGGCGTCGCGCACCAGCCGTTCGAGCACGGCGAGATAGTCGAGGAAGCGGCGGCGGCCGGCCTTGGTCAGGCGGCAGGTCGTGTGTGGGCGATTGCCCTCATAGCCCTTGGTCACCTCGACGAGGCCGGCTTCCTGGAGCACGGCGAGATGCCGGCTGAGATTGCCGTCGGTGAGGCCGCAGAGCTGCTTGAGATCGGCGAACGCCAGACCCTTCGGATGCGCCATCAGCGAGGTCAGAAGTCCGAGCCTCGCCTTCTCGTGGATTACGCGGTCCAGTCCTTCATAAGAGAAGGGTGCACTGTCAATCTTCGACATCATGGTCTCCGGATGCGAAATACAGAATGCCCGCCATCACCGACTGCCCGATCACGAAGGGCAGGCCCATGGTCCAGGGCGACAGCGTATGGGTTTGGCTCGCGAGCACCACCACTGCGAAGCCGGACATGAAATACCAGGCGCCGGCGAGCGCCACGGTGCGCGGCAGCGAGCGGACGGAAGCGAAAATGCCGAGCGACACCAGGATCTGCCACAGACCCGGCAGCAACCACAGCGTTTCGCCCGCGAACTTCCACATCACTACCGCAAGCAGAACACCGGCAACGCCTGCGGGCAGGAACTGCTCGACGGCCTGGTGGATCATCGCATCGGCGAGACCCGAATGATGGCGGCGCGAACGTGCGCGCATCTCGATACCGATCGTCAGGCCGGAGAGCGCGGCGGCAATGAACCAGCCGAGGAAGAAACCGAGCGGCTCGCCGGTGGGATCATCGAGCAACCAGAATTGCAGGATCGCGGTGAGAAACGCGACCGCACCGGTCGCCGCCATCGTCGCCGGGCCGTAGCCCCGGAACGCCGTGCCGGCCGCAATCTGGCTGCGGATCGCCACGATGTCAGCCAGTGCCTTGTCGAGATCGCGCATTGGCAACGCCAAAACCTCGTTCCGCCCATGCTTGCCGGGACTATCGATCCCGTTACTTTGTACCGCAAAGTATATCGGATCGCAAAGTAAAGGCAAGTCCCGACCATCGCCTCTTGACGCTGGTCGTCACCGGACAACTGCCGGTTGCGCGACACCTCCTCCCGCAGATAAGATGCGCGCGTATGCGCTCCGGGGGGAAAGCATGTGGCTTAAGTCATTTATCGTTGCGTCATTATTGCAGCTGAGCGTTGGCAGCGTTGCGCACGCGGCCGGGCCATTCGGCAGCGTCAAAATCGGCAATTGGGTTGGCGGCGCGTTCAGCAATGACGAAACCGGAGCCTTCTCGCATTGTGCCGCGACGGCGCCTTATGCCAACGGCGTCATTCTCGTCGTCGGCCAGAATACTGGGGGCTCGTGGATATTGAGCTTTGCGAGTCCCAGCTACCACTTCAAGCAGGGCGAGAACGCCGCGATCGACGTCATCTTTGACGGACAGGAGCAGGCCAGACTGTTCGCCACGGCCAACCAGACGAACATGCTCAGCTCCGTCATGCCTGCCAACGTGGTACGCGCGTTTCAGAAGGCAAGCCTGATGGTCGCGACGAGCGGCCGCACCGTGTTGAATTTCGACCTGACCTCGGCCGGGCCCGTGATTGCGGCACTGGCCAATTGCGTCACCAAGGTGAAAGCCGACGGCCTGAACAAGGCCGGAGACTTTACGAAGGTTGCGGCAAAGCCGCAGGCCGCGTCCGACAAACAGGCATCCCCGCCGGCCAGCAAGTCCGCCAAAGCCAAAAGCGGTACCGGCTTTGTCGTGAGTGCCAGCGGGCATGTCGTCACCAATAACCATGTGATCAATGGCTGCGTCGGCGACATCAGGGGCAATCTCACGGGCGAAGCCGGGATGGTCTTGCGCGTGGTGTCGAGCGACGCCAACAACGATCTCGCGTTGCTCCAGGCGCCGTCGACGACCACGTTCAAGGAGTTCGCCCGGATCCGCGACCGCTCGATTCGCTCCGGCGATTCCGTCGTCGCGATCGGCTTTCCGTTCCATGGGCTGCTGACTTCGGATTTCACCGTGACGACTGGCATCGTCAGCTCGCTCAGCGGCATGCGCAACGATTCGCGTTTCCTGCAAATCAGTGCGCCGGTGCAGCCCGGCAATAGCGGCGGCCCGCTGTTCGACACCACCGGGCAGATCGTTGGCGTCGTTACGGGAAAGCTGGACGGACTACGGATGGCCGCTGCGACCGGCAACATCCCCGAGAACATCAACTTCGCGATCAAGACCGGCGCGCTGCGCGACTTCCTCGACAACTCCGTGGTGCCCTACCAGACTGCCGAACCGAAGGGCGAAATCAAGACCACCGACATCGCCGGCAACGCGCGGCCGTATACGATGCTGATCTCGTGCAACGGCATCGAGCAAGCTGAGGCGAAGCGGTAGCGGGAACGGCGTCTGCGCGGCCGCGGATGGCGCGAACGCGATCCGGGCTGCCAGTCAAACCGCGAGTTCCTCAATACGGCGCGACGGGACGCGTGCGCCGCGGCTGCCGCGGTTGCGGCACGGACGATTGGCCGTAGGCGACGAGCGGGTTGGGCCCGCAGGCCATGAGCCGGCCCGACACACTGGCCTGACATTGTCCATAGGTGCTGTAGGTGCAATCGCCGGGATACTCGTAGCCGCCGCCCTGGGCGCACCAGGGATAGTCGTGCGCCGCGGCGGGGCTGACGGCGGAGAAGCCGGCAAGGAGTGTCGCGCCGAGGCCCAGCAGTGCCAATTGCGTCTTGCGCATGATCCCAACTCCTATCCTCATAGCGCGAGATACGCGCCATATAATATCAGGTTTAGCCACGTCGTTTTATTCCAGATCGACGGCCGCTGACACGCAAGAAACCTTGATGCGCAAGAAAAAAGCCCTGCCGAACGGGCAGGGCTCCATCACGGACATCACGAGATCGCTACTCGACCTTCAGGCCGGCGAACTCGACGACCTTCTTCCATTTCTCGGTTTCGGCCTTGATCTCCTCGCCGAACGCCTCGGGCGTCTGCGCCCGCGGCTCGCCGCCGAGCTCGACCAGCCGCTTGGCCATGTCCGGCTCCTTTATCAGCGTGTTGATCTCGCTGTTGAGCTTGGCGATGATCTCCTTGGGCGTGTTCTTCGGCGCACCCATGCCGAACAGCGCGCTCGCCTCGTAGCCCTTCACGGTCTCTCCGATCGCCGGCACGTCGGGCAGCTGCGGCGAGCGCTCCGCCGTGGTGACGCCGATGGCACGGAGCGAGCCGGAACGGATGTGCTGGATGATCGAGGGCATGTTGTCGAAGATCACCTGCACCTGACCGCCGAGCATGTCGGTGATCGCGGGCGCGGCGCCGCGATAGGGCACGTGCTGCATCTTGCAGCCGGTCAGCGCCATGAACATCTCGCCGGACAGATGCACCGAGGTGCCGTTGCCGGAGGAGGCCATGTTGACCTTGCCGGGATTGGCCTTCACGTATTCGATGAACTCGGCGACGGTCTTGGCCGGCACGTCCTTGTTGACGGTCATCACGTTCGGCACGCGCTGGAACGAGGCGACCGGCGCGATGTCGCGCACGAAGTTGAACTTCAGGTTGGTGTAGAGCGAGGCGTTGATGTAGTTGGCCGGATTGACCAGCTGCAGCGTATAGCCGTCGGGCTCGGCGTTGACGACCGATTCGGTGGCGATATTGTTGCCGGCACCCGGCTTGTTCTCGATCACGAATTGCTGGCCGAACTTCTCCGACAGCCGCTGACCGATCAGCCGCGCCAAGATGTCGGTGGCCCCGCCCGGCGGATAGCCGACCACCCATTTCACCGGGTGGGTCGGATAATCGGCGGCAAAGGCCTTCGACAGCGGGCTGGCTGCAAGCGGACTGGCGGCGAGCAGGCTCAGCGCGGTACGGCGAGTGATCATTTCAAGGGTTCTCCCAACGTGTTGTTCTTGAAGCCAGATAGCTTGAAAATGGCGTCGGCGCGGTTGTAACAAAGCTTGCCGCAGGCGGAAAGTGCACGGGGCGCATCACGACGAAAGGATAAGGCATGAAAGGATAAGACATGGCGGTCAAGGTCGAAGCCCTCGATCATCTCGTGATCAACGTGGCGGACGTCGCGGTGACCGCCGCGTGGTACGGCAAGATTCTCGGCATGGAAGTCAAGGCGTTCGACCCCGGCGGCGGCAAAGCGCCGCGGACTTCGTTGCAATTCGGTAACCAGAAGATCAACGTCCGGCCGCGCGATGCCGACAAGGTGGAGTGGTTCACCGCGGACCACCAGACCGCCGGCAGCGAGGACCTGTGCTTCCTCACCTCCGCCAGCCCCGACGAGGTGGTGGCGCATTTGAAGGCACATGGCGTCGCGATCGAACAAGGCCCGGTTCTCAAGCAGGGCGCCCGCGGCACCCTGCGGTCGGTCTATTGCAGGGATCCGGATGGCAGCCTGATCGAGATTTCGTCGTATGAGGACGGCAGCCGGTAAGGCCGAGCCGCCTGCCCCACACACCGTCCCATGAGGGCGGAGAGAGCAGGAAGACGCAATCATCAAAACGCAGCCGCCAGCAAGATGCAGGCTGCACGGGAGGACATATGCCGAATTCGCAAGCCGCCGCAGGAACCGTGGGCCCCTTCGACGGACTCGACGTGCCCTGGTTGCTGAAGATGCGGGCTGAGGTGCGCAGCTCACATCCGTTCCTGATCTGGGCGCCGTTCGACGCGCCTGCGCGGCGCTGGAGCTATGGCGAGTTTCACGAGCGGGTCGGCGCGCTCGCGGCGAGACTGGCGAAGCGCGGCGTGAAGCCCGGCGAATCTGTGCTCATTCATCTCGACAATTGCATCGAGGCGCTGCTGGCCTGGTTTGCCTGTGTCGAACTCGGCGCCATCGCGGTGACCACCAACACGCGCTCGGCACCGGCCGAGCTCGACTATTTTGCCGATCATTGCGGGGCGGTCGCCGCGATCACGCAGCCGGCCTATGCCGAGATCGTCGCGCAGAATTGCCGCAACATCCGCTGGATGGCGGTGACCTCGCACGATTCGGGCGCGGCGCCCGCGCAAGCGAGCCCGCGCGGCGATAGTTTCGAATCGCTATTCGCCGACAGCGCCGACCGTCCCAGGCGCGCAATCGATCCGCGCGCGCCGTGCAGCGTGCAATACACCTCGGGCACGACATCGCGCCCCAAGGCGGTGCTGTGGACCCACGCCAACGCACTGTGGGGCGCCAAGATCAACGCCGCGCACGAAGACCTGCACGCAAACGACGTGCACCAGGCCTATCTGCCGCTGTTCCACACCAACGCGCTGGCCTATTCGATGCTGGCGACGCTATGGGTCGGCGCCACCTGCGTGATCCAGCCGCGCTTTTCCGCCAGCCGGTTCTGGGGCGCCGCGCGCGAGCACGGCTCGACCTGGACTTCGACGATCCCGTTCTGCATGAAGGCGCTGCTCGAGCAGGAGATCCCGCGCGATCACAAATTCCGTCTGTGGGGCACCGCGATCAACGAGCCGCCGGCCTTCGCCGCCTTCGGCGTCAAGATCATCGGCTGGTGGGGCATGACCGAGACCATCACCCACGGCATCGTCGGCGAAATCGACCAGCCCAACATCCCGATGTCGATCGGCCGCGCCGCGCCGGAATATGAAATCCGTATCACCGACGACGACGGGCGGCCGACCGAAATCGGCGGCACCGGAAATCTCTCGATCAAGGGCATTGTCGGCCTGTCGCTGTTCGCCGAATATCTGCACAACGAAAAGGCGACGCGCGAGAGCTTCGACGAGCACGGCTTCTTTCTCACCGGTGACCGCGTGGTGCGGCTGGAGAACGGCTACATCCGGTTCGGGGACCGCAGCAAGGACATGCTCAAGGTCGGCGGCGAGAACGTCGCCGCGTCCGAGATCGAGCAGGTGGTCGCGCTCGTTCCCGGCGTGCGCGAGGCCGCCGTGGTGGCGAAGACGCATCCAATGCTGGACGAGGTTCCGGTCGTCTTCATCATCCCGCAGGGTGGCGTCGCCGGTGCGCGGCCTGATCTGCACGAGGCCGTGATGGCCGCCTGCCGCACCGGCCTCGCCGACTTCAAGGTGCCGCGCGAGATCCACTTCGTCGACGACATGCCGCGCTCGACGCTGGAGAAGGTGGCGAAGGCGGAGCTGAGGAAGATGGTGGGGTAAAGCATAGAGATCGTAGGGTGGGTTAGCCGAAGGCGTAACCCACCAACTTCGTCCGGCAAAATGCGGAAGCATGGTGGGTTACGCTACGCTAACCCACCCTACGCAGCGAGATCAGAACGACCCCAGCGCCACCGGGCGGAACGCCTGCAACAGCTGCTGGTCCAGCTTGCCGCCCATGCCTTCCATCATCGTAAACGCGCGCGAGTGGGTGAATGGCATGCGATAGGCGCGCTTCTCCACGAGTGCCGCGTAGATGTCGACGATCGTCGTGACCCGCACGATATCGCTGATCTGGTTCGACGAGAGATTGTTGGGATAGCCGGAGCCGTCGAGGAATTCGTGGTGATGCAGCACGACGTCCAGCATCTCCGGCGGGAAGCCGCCTTGGGCTGCGAGCGCGTCATAGCCGCGGCGCGGATGCTGGCGGACTTCGGCCATTTCCTCGTCGGTGAGCTTGCCGGGCTTGTCGAGCAGCGCGGAGGGAACGAAGGCCTTGCCGACGTCGTGCAGCAGTGCGGCACGGGTCAGCCGGCGCTGGTCGTCCTCGCGCATGCCGAGGTGCTGGGCGAAGGAGACCGCAAATCCGGTCACGAACAGGCAGTGGCGGTAGCTGCCGACATGGTGGCAGCCCACCGTGGTGAGCCACTCGCGCAACGAGGAGTGCTTGATCGCCTTCAGGATCTTGCTCTCGGCGGCGATGACGTCGTCGAAGGTCAGGGGCACGCCGAGCGGCAGCTTCTCGAACATCTTCTTCAGCACCGCATGCGCGGCCTCGACGCCGCGATTGAGCGTCTTGCCGCGATCGGTCGCGTCGTAGACGGCGGTGTCGGGGAACGCCGCACGGATGCGCTGCAGGATGTCCTCGGGCTGAAGCGGTCGCGAGATGGTGTCGGTGGCGCCCAGCGCCCAGGCCTGCATGGTGCCGTGATGCAGGGCGTCCGCAAGCACGAACAGACGAGGCATCGCGCGATAGGCATCGCCGCGCAGCTTGTTGCGCACCCGCTGCACGCTCTCGGGCGAACGCAGATTGATGTCGACCACGAGGCCGGAGAGATCGCGCGATGGCTGCTCGGGGAGCTCCTGCGTCGTCACTGTCGCGACGTCGCCGACCGCCTTGAGGATGCTGGCGAGCTCGCTGCTCTCGTCGCTCCGGTCGGAGGCGAGCAGGAGCCGGCGTTTGGCGGCGGGTTTGGCTGAGGCGTTCATGGCTTCCCCAAGAGCACGGGCGTGTTTCGGGCCAAAGCCTAAGCCGGATCAGGTTCTCCGGCCCTTAAGAGGCGTGCTCAATGGAACCCTGCGGAATCAGGGACAATTTTACGGAGTTCGCCTCTTCGGGCGGTTCCAATCAAAAACCTCGAAAACAACCCCATGCACAGTAGAGATGTGCTTGCAAACACAGGGGTTTTTTAACGACAAATCCGCCGGGGCTGCCCCCGGCGGATCAGGTCAGGTCAACAGTCGTAGCGAGCCTTACGCCTTCATCGCGCTCTTCACGGCTTCGGCGGTGATCGGCAGGGCCCGGACGCGGGCGCCGGAGGCGTTGAAGATGGCGTTGCCGATCGCAGGTGCGATCACCGTCACCGCGGGTTCGCCGACGCCGGTGGCCTTCTCGCCATTGGCGATCACGGCGATCGCGACCTCGGGCACCTGGCTCATGCGCAAGGGCGTGTAGCTGTCGAAGTTGGTCTGCTCGATGCCACCGTCCTTCAGCGTTGCCTTCTCGTACATCGCCAGCGACAGGCCCCACAGCGCCGCGCCTTCGACCTGGGCGCGGATGTTGTCGGGATGCACCTGCGTGCCGACGTCGGTGGCGACCGTGAGCTTCTTCACGGTCACCTCGCCCGAGGGCGCGACGGCGACGTGGGCGACGCAAGCCGTCCAGCTTGCGGTCGCGCGTTCCTGCGACGAGACGCAGGCTACGCCCATGCCCTCACCCTTCGGCAGCTTCCTGGTGCCGTAGCCGGCAAGGCCCATCGCGGCGAGCAACGTGTTGCGCAGCCGCTGCGCGCCGCCGTCGTTCTTGCCGGCGCCGTCGAGCAGCGAGATGCGGAACTGGGCGGGGTCCTTGCCAGCCGCAGCCGCGATCTCGTCGATCATGCTCTCGACCGCCCAGAAGGTCCAACCCGGCGCGACCGAGCGGAGCTGGCCGGACGGCGTGGCGTTGTGCGCCATCTCGTTCTTGATCGCGCGCACATGATGGTTGGGCACGGTGTAGAAGAAGTCGGCCCCGTTCACCGTGAAGGAGTCGAGCGGACCCTTCTTGTCGACCGAGGGCGTCAGGAAATCGGGAATGCCCCAACGTTGGGTCGGCCAGGCCGAAACCACGTCGTGGCTGAGCGCGACGAGCTTGCCGTCGCCGTCCACGCCCGCCTTCACTTTTTGATAGGTGAGCGGACGCGAGAAATCCATCGTCATGTCGTTCTCGCGCGTGTAGATCACCTTCACCGGCTTGCCGATCGCCTTGGCCGCCTGCACCGCCGGAATCATCATGTCGGCATCGAGCCTGCGGCCAAAGCCGCCGCCGAGCCACATCTGATGCATGACGACGAATTTCGGATCGATCCCGGCCGCACCCGCCGCGATCGCACCGGAGCGCGTCGCGAACTGGTTGCCGGAATAGATGTGCAGGATCTCGCCCTTGAACTCCGCCGTGGCGTTCATTGGCTCCATCGGTGCATGGATATTGATGCTGGTGGTGTACTCCGCCTCCAGCACCTTGGCCGCCGTGCCGAACGCCGCCGCGGGATCGCCGTCCTTGACGAAGAACTGGCCGGAATCCTCCTGCTTCTGAAGCCGCATGGCCTCGTCGAGCAGCGACTGGCTCGACACTTTCGCGTTCGGACCGCCGTCATAGGCAATCTTGAGCGCCTGCGCCGCCTTCTTGGCATTGGCATAGGTGCCGGCGACTGCGACGACCCAGCCCGAGGTCGTTCCGGTCTTGTCGTCGAGGGTGACGGCCTTGATGAAGCCCGGCACTTTCTTGGCGGCACTGTCGTCGACCGACTTGACGGTGGCGCCGAAGCGCACCGGAGGCGTCACCACCGCGCCATAGGCCATGCCCGGCAGCATCACGTCGATGCCGTATTTGGCTGTGCCGTTGGTCTTGGAGGGGATGTCGAGCTGCGGCACCGACACGCCGATCATGGTGTATTGATCCGGCGTCTTCAGCACGATCGCCTTGAGCTCGTCCGGCGTGAAGGTTTTTGTCGCCTTGCCGCTCTTGACGACATCGGCGAACGACATCGTCTTCTTTGACTTCGGATGCAAGATCATGGAATCGCGCACCACCAGTTCCGACGCCGGCACGCCCATCGCGGCGGCCGCGCCTTCCGTCAACGCCATCCGTCCGGCGGCGCCGGCCCGGCTCATGGCGTCGAAGTTCATCATGGTCGACCAGCTGCCGCCGGTGATCTGTGCGCCCAGCACGGGATCGTTGAACTTCGGATCGTTGGAGGCAAGCTGCACCCGCATGTCGCTCCACTTCGCGCCCAGCTCTTCGGCCACGATCTGCGCCATGGTGGAGGCGATGTGCTGGCCCATGTCGGCCTTGCCGCAGGTCACGGTGACGAGACCATCGGGCGCGATCGCGTACCAGACGCTCGGCTCGAAGTTCTGGGGCGCCGCGAGCGCCTCACCGATGCCGGGCACGCCGGCATAACCGAGCACGAGGCCGGTTGCCGCGGTGCCGACCAGGAAGGAGCGGCGGCTGAGATCTGTCGTTTCGGCTGTGACGCTCTTGATGTGCTTATTCATGTGGGCCTCCGCTCGTTGCCGGAGGCGGATGCGGTGCGCATCTCGGTTGCGGCGCGCATGATTGCCTTCTGGATCCGCGAATAGGTCATGCAACGGCAGAGATTGCCGTCCATATGTGCCACGACCTCTTCCTTGGTCGGGTTGGGATTTTTCGCCAGCAGCGAGGCCGCCTGCATGATCTGCCCGGACTGGCAGTAGCCGCATTGCGGCACCTGCTCGGCGATCCACGCCTTCTGCAAGGGATGGTCGCCCTTGGCGGCGAGGCCTTCGATGGTGGTGATCTTCTTGCCGGCGACATCGCCGACCATGGTCTGGCACGAACGCACGGCTTCGCCGTTGACGTGGACGGTGCAGGCCCCGCACAGGCCGGCACCGCAGCCGAACTTGGTGCCGGTCATCTGCAATTGCTCGCGGATCGCCCAGAGGAGCGGCGTGTCGTTCGCCGCATCCACGGACAGACTCCGCCCGTTGATGGTGAGAGTTGGCATAGGCGTCTTCCCCTGCCGGTGCATGAAGCCGCTTACGGCGGCAACTTGTGTTGACGGACGCCCACCGGGCCGGCGCCAGCCTTGATCGCAAGAATGATCGGGTTCAGGCGCGGAGGCAAATGCAATTTGGAATCGATCGAAACAAACGCAGCGCGCGCATCTTGTGCGTTGCGAGAACGGCGATGGTGCAGCCACTGAACGCAAACAGAAAGCGCGTCAGACATGCGTGCTATCGCGTCGAGGCAGTTTCTTCGAGGTAACTTGGCGGGCTAGAGTACGAGCGCCACGTTGGTCGTCCCTTCTCCCCTTGTGGGAGAAGGTGGCATAGGCGGCCTTCGGCCGCCGTTCTAAAATAGACGCCGAAGCGAAGCTTCGGCTACGGCGCCGGATGAGGGGTTCTCTCCGCGAACTCACTGGATCGTGGGCGGATAGAACCCCTCACCCGTCTCGCCGCTATCGCGGCGAGCCACCCTCTCCCACAAGGGGAGAGGGAAACAAAAACAAGGGTGGGCAGAATGCCTGGGATCGATCGGGACGGCGTCAAAATCTACTACGAGGTCCATGGCGAAGGTCCGCCGCTGCTGCTGACCCACGGCTACTCATCGACCTCGGCGATGTGGCATGGGCAGGTCGAGGCGCTCGCGAAGGACCACAAGCTGATCTTGTGGGACATGCGCGGTCACGGCCAGTCCGACTATCCCGACGATCCCGCCGCCTACAGCGAAGCGCTCACCGTCGGTGACATCGCGGCGATCCTCGATGCGGTCGGCACTGAGCGCGCCATCGTCGGCGGACTATCGCTCGGCGGCTACATGTCGCTCGCCTTTGCTCGCGCGCATCCAAAGCGCGTCCGTGCGCTGCTGATCATCGACACCGGCCCCGGCTTCAAGAAGGACGACGCACGCGAGGCCTGGAATGCGCGGGCGCTCGCCACTGCCGACAAGCTCGACCGCGAAGGGCTCGACGTGCTGAAGGCGTTAACGCGCGAGCGCGCCACCGCGCGCCATCGCAATGCCAGGGGATTGGCGCTCGCCGCACGCGGCATGCTGACCCAGCGCGATGCGCAGGTGATCGAGCTGCTGCCGGAGATCAGGGTGCCCAGCCTGATCGTGGTCGGTGCCGACGACACGCCGTTCCTCGCCGCGTCGGACTACATGGCCGCGAAAATTCCCGGCGCGCAAAAGGCCGTGATCGCCGCCGCCGGACATGCCGTCAACATCGACCAGCCGCAGGCTTTTGTTGACGCGGTGCTGCCTTTCCTGAAGAACTTGCCGGAATAGGACGATCGGACGGGAACACAGGCAATGAAGCGAGCGATGTTGGCTGCGGGCGCGGTGTTGCTGTCAGTATCCGCGCAAGCCGAGCAGTTCGGCGGGACACCACCCCGCCTGCCCTTCGTCGCGACCTTGTCGAACAACACGCCGCTCGCCTTCGGCATGGATGCAGGGCAGACCGCGCGGGCGCTGGGGCAACCGCTGCAATATGTGCGCGGACGTCCCGGCAACGAGATCTATCTCGCGCTTCGCAACATCGGCGGCAGCGGACTGATCCCGTACCGTCACCGCCTGTTCCTGCAGTTCCGTCATGGCCGGCTGGCGGGATGGAAGGAGGATTACGGCGAGAACTGGATGTGGGAGTGAGAGTGGCTTTTCATGACGCAGAGCAATCCTCTCTGCGCCATCATGCGTTGAAGCTGCCACATCGTCATGGCCGGGCTTGTCCCGGCCATCCACGGTCTTTCCTGCCTCACCAAGAACGTGGATGCCCGGGACGAGCCCGGGCATGACGAGTTTGTGGAACGAGCGGAACCCGCAATCGAAGACTAACTAAAAAGGACGACCCGCGTGGGACAAGACATCAAGCTGACGGCCTCCGACAATTTCCAGCTCAGTGCCTATCGCGCCGACCCCGCGGGCACGGTGAAGGGCGCGGTGGTGGTGATCCAGGAGATTTTTGGCGTCAACCATCACATCCGCTCGGTCTGCGATCGCCTCGCCGGGGAAGGCTATGTCGCGATCGCGCCGTCGATCTTCGACCGAACCTCACCGGGCTTCCAGTCCGGCTACACGCCTGACGAGATCGCGGAAGCGCGCAAGTTCGTCGCCAGTCCGGATTGGGACGCGATGCTGCGCGACACGCAGGCGGCGATCGATGCGGTGAAGAGCGTCGGCCCGGTCGGCATCATCGGCTTTTGCCTGGGCGGCAGCATCGCCTTCGTCGCGGCGACGCGGCTGTCGGGCCTGAAGGCCGCGATCGGCTATTACGGCGGCGCCGTCGTGCGCTTTGCCGACGAGACACCCAAAGCGCCGACACAGCTGCATTTTGGCGAGAAGGATGCCGGCATTCCCCTGACCGACGTCGAGACCGTCAAGACGAAGCGGCCGGACGTCGAGGTCTTCGTCTATCCGGGCGCGCAGCACGGCTTCCATTGCGACGAGCGAGCGAGCTACGACAAGGCCAGCGCCGACATCGCCTGGCCGCGCAGCATGGAATTTTTCGCCAGGCATTTGAAATAGTGCAGCTGATCTCTCCACCGTCGTTCCGGGCTCGCGCTCCGAAATGACGAGGGCGGAGAGCAGGAATCGGGTGGCTGCATCCTGCCGCGCGGCGATAGAGCTGGCTGATCAAGCCAATTCGCGCCGGGAGATCGTGATGCAGCAGGCCAATACGAACATCGTCATCCGCAATCCGTTCGGCACCATGGACGTGCCCGCGCCGGATGATCGCGACGTCATGGATTATGCCGCAACCGCCGCGCTTGCCGGCGATGCCGCCGACCTCAACGCGGCGGCGTGGGCAAAAATCGCGGCACAGTCAGATCCGCTCGACGGCATCTGGGCCAGCCGCTGGAATGGCGGCGCAGATCCGACCATTGCCGGCGATACGCCGCAAGCCTGGAAAGACGGGCGCGCGGAGGTGCGGGTCGCAGGCGGACGCATCTATCTGCGCTTTGATTGGGATCACGGCCGACGGCACGGGCTGATCGATGCTGCGCGCGAGGGCGCGCGCCTGGTCGGGAAATACATCAACCTAACCAATCCCGCGATCACGCGGCCATGGATCGGGCGCGTGGTCGATGCCACCAGGATCGACGGATGTTTTCCGAACGGCCGGCTGGATTTCAGGCGGTGAGTTAGAACCAACGCTCGCCGACGAACACGGTGTCGCCGGGGCTCAAGGGCGTGCCGAGCGGCACCACGGCGCGCATGGCGCCGCCGGCTTCGGTGTGTGTGACGGTGACCACGTCGCGCTTGGCGCGGGGCGAGAAGCCGCCGGCAATCGCGACGGCGCTTTCGACCGTCATGTTCGGCACATACGGATACTGGCCGGGCGCGGAGACTTCGCCGAGAATGAAGAACGGGCGATAGGCTTCGATCTCGACGGCGACCGAGGGCTCGCGGATGTAGCCGTTGCGCAGCCGCGCGGCGATCTCGCCGGCAAGGCCCGCCGGAGTGCGGCCGCGTGCCGGCACGCCGCCGATCAGCGGCATGGTGATGGAGCCGCCGGCGTCGATCGCGTAGCTGTTGGTGAGACCTTCCTGGCCATAGACCACGACGCGCAGCCTGTCGCCGGCGTCGAGATGGTAGGAGGAATCGTAGCGGACCGGCGCCGCCATCGGTGCGGCATAACCGACCGGCATGGGCGCAGGCGAAGAGGCAAAGGAATTGCTGAGTGCTGCGATGGCACCGCCGCCGCTGCCGACGACGACCGGCTGCGGCGCGTTGTAGGGCTGGCCATAGGCCATCGAATCGAGATCGGCGCGCGGCTGCACATAGGCGACGGGACCGGCGGTTTGCATGCAGCCGCCAAGGGTCAGCGCGGCGGACGCTGCCAGGGATGCTGCCGAGATCGACCATCGAAACGCGCGTGCAACCGGCACCGGACTTATCCCTCGAAACGAGACAGCTTCAGTGATGCACCGGTTATGGTTAATAAAGCGTTGAGGGGGGATGGGTGGAACGGTGCGGCGCGCTAGGAGCGCGGTGCGCCCCCCTCTCCCGCCTGCGGGAGAGGGCTGGGGAGAGGGTGTCTCCACGGCGGGACAGTCGCCCAGAGGAGAGAACCCTCACCCGCATTGCATCTGCGATGCAATGCGAGCTCTCCCGCAAGCGGGAGAGGTGCAGCGCCCGGAGCTAGCTTACGCGCTCACACCGACGCCGATCGGGCAGGACACGCCGGTGCCGCCCAGGCCGCAATAGCCGGCGGGATTCTTGGCCAGATATTGCTGATGATAGTCCTCGGCAAAGTAGAATTCGCCGGCGGGTGCGATCTCGGTGGTGATGGTGCCGAGACCTTTTGCGGCAAGCGCCTTCTGATAGAGCGCCTTCGATTGATCGGCCGCTGTCTTCTGCGCGTCTGAAGTGGTGTAGATCGCGCTTCGATATTGCGTGCCGACGTCGTTGCCCTGACGCATGCCCTGCGTCGGGTTGTGGCTCTCCCAGAACGTCTTCAACAGCTTCTCGTACGACACCTTGTTCGGATCGAACACGACCAGCACCACTTCGGTGTGACCGGTGCGGCCCGAGCAGGTCTCTTCATAAGTCGGGTTCGGCGTGTGGCCGCCGGCATAGCCGACAGCAGTTGTGTAAACGCCCTCGCCTAGCTCCCAGAACTTGCGCTCGGCGCCCCAGAAGCAGCCGAGCCCGAACACCGCCTGCTCGAGGCCGGCGGGATAAGGCGGCTGCAACTTCGTGCCGTTGACGAAATGGGTGGTCGCGGTCGGAATGGCTTGCGCACGGCCGGGCAGCGCTTCCGTGGCGCTCGGCAATGCGGTGGTCTTGCGCATGAACAGCATGGACGGATCTCCGGGAACGAGCTGTGCCTCGCCTGAGCCAAGGCGATGAGCCAAGCGCTCAGGCGGCGTGCTCGCGATCAGTTGGGAATATAGGTCTTTACGCGCAAAGGGGCAGCCCTGTTACGCCGTCCGCGCGCCGGTTCGAGTCGCGCGGATTGAAAGCTCAATCCCGGGAATTGAAAGCTCAATCCCGGGAATAGCCGATCAGCGGCTTGCGCGGGCGGAACAGGATCATCAGGAGGATGCCGAGAATACCGAGGACGGCGAAAACCGGCTGATCCAGCACCAGGCGGATCACCGAGGTCCAGAGCCAGGGCGCCTTGGCCTCGACCCAGGTCCGGAATGCCGTCTGGCTGGCCTGATTGATGTCGTTCCAGAACTGGCCGAAGCGGGTGAACCGCAGGGTCTGGTCGGCCACCCAGCGGGCGCCGTCATAGACCATGAAGATGAACCCGCCGGCGAGCAGCAACAGCCCAATCAGTCGGAAAAAGCCGCGGATCATGCCTCACCCTCTATAGTCGTCCGATCGGACGACCCTCGGAACGCCGCCAGCCAATACAAGGGAGACGGCAGAAATTCAACCTCTTCAGGGCGTTACAGCATTCATCCGCGCCCCAAGAGGCTGCTTGTCCAGCCCGGGAAAGCGTTGACGGTGCCAAAGACCCTCTCTATAAGGGCGCCAACTGGCGGCGGGCGCAATCCTGCCGCCGCTGTTCTTTGAGCAGATGCAGGCTCCTTGGGCTGAGAGGCTCCCTGGGCCTCAGAGACGGCCCGCAAGGCTGTCGCTCGTGTTCCGGGAACAGCCTAGCAACCGAACACCCTAATTCCGAGCGTCGATTACGCGGTCAAGCAAGCCGGCGCTACCCGACCAAGACGCGACCGGTACCCGCAAAGGACATTGAGACCATGGCCAATACCACTTCCGCCAAGAAAGCGACGCGCAAGATCGCCCGCCGCACCGCCGTCAACAAGTCGCGCCGCACCCAGATGCGCGGTGCCGTGCGTAACGTCGAAGAAGCGATCAAGACCGGCGACCGCGCCGCAGCCGTGACGGCGCTGGCGAACGCCGAGCCCGCCTTGATGCGCGCCGCGCAGCGAAACATCATTCATAAGAACAATGCCAGCCGCAAAGTCTCGCGGCTCACCGCGCAGATCGCCAAGCTCGCCAAGTAAGCCTCGCTAACTAACCTCGCGAGTGATCTAGCAGCATTCGTTCGATCGGACGATCCGGTCGCACATCGCATACGTCAAACAGCCCGGCATCGCGCCGGGCTTTTTTGTTGCCTGTCATATTGACGCAAGCAGTCACGCGTCGAGCGACCTTCGATCGGAGGATTGCGACGTTTGCAGCATGATGCGTCCCGTAGTTTTACCTGCGAATGGTTTTGCAACAGCGGAAACTTCCACCGCGGTGCAAAAAGTCCTTGCGAGGCGGGCTCAAGTTGAATTCGCGGCACCTGCGAGTTCTGCACACCGTAGTTTCCCCGGATCGCGTTACGCGATGGAGTTACCCTGTCAAACAAGACTCAAAAAACGATGTCTCGCTAATCACTTATCGACATAGTGAGGCCAAGCATTTGGAAAAATCGCCAGCGCGTCGTGCGCGTGACGCTTTTGTAAAAAATTTTTGGCGGTGGCGGAGAATTGTCACATGAAACGTGGTGTCTTCGATTCTGTGCACGAATCCAAAAACTTGCTCTGAAGCCTGTGCACAAGTCCGCGTGGCGTTAACGCAGATCAAGATTTTTGATGCCTCAAGTGTGAATCAATTCCGTTGCGAGTCTTCCCGCATAGTGTATTCCTTAAGAGGTCAGCGGCGCCCACGATCTTGAGACCAGCGCGGTATCGGAAACGGGGCGAGCGTGCAAATCGGCGGCGATGGGCACGTAGGCGGCGCTTCAACAAGCGATTGTCGGATCAAAACCCACAGCAATGTGGGAACGGTAGCTCTTTGTCTGAATGTCTCCAAGCGGGATCTTTCTCTCGCGCTTAAGAGACATCTTGAAAGCTGCCCCGACAGGCATGATGGCGAGGCCGAGCGGACGAGTACACGGGCAGGCATCCGATGACGACGCGGGTGTCGTTTGGACACGCAGGACCTTGTCGTGAGCAATCACGGCAGGACGGGGAGGTATCATGTCTTACGAACTCAACGCGGTATTGAAACACATTTCGACTTCCAGCATTTCGACTTCCAGCGATGCCGTTTTAGATTCGTCGGACACCAAGCCTCCCGCGTGTCACGGAGCGCCGAGTACGCGCTGACCTCGCGACCCCTCCATCTCTAGACATTGCTGATCGGACGCGGCGTTTCCGCCGAGCGGTCGAGCCATGCCTGCAGGTGAAATCGCTTGAGGTCCCGCCGTTGCAAATAATCCTGGGCAGGTATTGCTGGCAGGAACTCTGCATGGCGCTCACCACGCAACCTTATCTCTCAAGAAAAGTTCTCAAATGATGACAACCCCGGAACAGGATCGCTGGTCACGCGTGAAGAGTCGGCTGCGCTCGAACGTTGGCGAAGACGTCTATACGAGCTGGTTTGCGCGCATGGATCTGGAAGGCGTCCAGGACGAGAGCGTGCGTCTGTCGGTGCCGACCCGCTTCCTGAAGAGCTGGATCCAGGCCCATTATGCCGAGCGCGTGCTGTCGTGCTGGCAGGCCGAGATGCCGGAAGTGCATCGGATCGATCTCACCGTGCGTACGGCCGTGCGCCCCGTTGTGCAGCAGAAGGAAGCGCCCGCGCCGGTCGAAACCCGCCGCTCGCCCGCTCCGGAGCTGCGCTCGACCGCGACCGCGCCGGTCTCGGCCAATCATGATGCGCTCGGCGGCTCGCCGCTCGATCCGCGCCTGACCTTCGCAAGCTTCGTCGTCGGCCGTTCCAACACGTTGGCGCATGCGGCTGCGCGTCAGGTCGCCGAGGGGCGTCGCGGCGATCCCGTGATGTTCAATCCGCTCTACATTCATGCGGGTGTCGGCCTCGGCAAGACGCATCTCTTGCAGGCGGTGACCTGGGCCGGCAATTCCGGCAACGAGCGCAAGGTGCTTTATCTCACCGCCGAGAAATTCATGTACGGCTTCGTCGCCGCGCTGAAGACGCAGACGGCGCTCGCCTTCAAGGAAGCGTTGCGCGGCATCGACGTGCTCGTGATCGACGATCTCCAGTTCCTGCAGGGCAAGTCGACCCAGGCCGAGTTCTGTCACACGCTGAACGCGCTGATCGATGCCGGCCGCCAGGTCGTGATCGCGGCCGACCGTCCGCCGTCCGATCTCGAAAGCCTCGACGATCGCGTGCGCTCGCGGCTGGCCGGCGGCCTCGTGGTCGAGATGGCCTCGCTCGGCGAGGAGCTGCGGCACGGTATTCTCAAGTCGCGCGTCGCAGCCGCCCGCGCCCATCATGCGACCTTCGAGGTGCCGGAGGAGGTGCTGACCTATCTGGCCCGCGCCATCACCCATAACGGCCGCGATCTCGAAGGGGCGATCAACCGCCTGCTCGCACATTCGAAGCTCAACAACCGGCCGGTGACGCTGGAGATGGCGGAGCACGAGGTGCGCGACCTGATCCGGCCGCAGGAACCGAAGCGGATCAAGATCGAGGACATCCAGCGCGTGGTGGCGCGGCAGTATAATGTCAGCCGCTCCGACCTCCTGTCCTCGCGCCGGACCGCCAACGTGGTCCGTCCGCGCCAGGTGGCGATGTATCTCGCCAAGACGCTGACCCTGCGATCGCTGCCGGAAATCGGCCGCCGCTTCGGCGGGCGCGACCACACCACGGTGCTGCACGCCGTTCGCAAGATCGAGGCCCTGGTTTCCAAGGACACGGCGCTGTCGGACGAGGTCGAATCGCTCAAGCGCCAGCTTCAGGAATAAACGCCTATTTCCTTCACCTCTCCCCGCTTGCGGGGAGAGGTCGGATCGCTCTTGCGATCCGGGTGAGGGGGTACAGGTCGATCGGCAGGCTCGCCCGCGGAAAGAGGCCCCTCACCCCAACCCTCTCCCCGTAAGAACGGGGCGAGGGAGCGCACCTGCTTCCGGGCGCCGGCCCCGTCTTTGCCGGTAAATCGTGGGGAACCGTCGCGCAATCCCTTGAAACGGATGACTTTACGCGCCACCTTGCGCGACCCTGACGGCTTTGGTCATATCGGCTGGATGACCCGGCCTTCCGGGTCTTCGGTGCCGTGGCGCGCGTCCCGCCGCCCGGCTTTTCCAGATTTGTGTTTCCTTGGGGATCGGGCGAGTAGTGCAATGAAGGTTACGGTCGAACGCGCGCAACTCCTGAAGTCGCTGGGCCACGTCCACCGCGTGGTCGAGCGCCGCAACACGATTCCGATCCTCGGCAACGTGCTTGTTAGGGCCGAGAACGCGAAATTGTCGCTGAAGGCGACCGACCTCGATCTCGAGGTCACGGAAACGCTCGCGGCGGAAACCGCGACCGCGGGCTCCACCACCGTGCCGGCGCACATGTTCTACGACATCGTCCGGAAGCTGCCGGACGGTTCGCAGATCGTGCTCGAGGCCGACGGCGACCGCGCCGTGCTGGCGATCCGCGCCGGCCGCTCCCGCTTCACGCTGCAGACCTTGCCGGAGAATGATTTTCCGGATCTCGCCGCCGGCGATATGTCGCATTCGTTCAACCTCGCCGCCAAGGACGTCAAGCGGCTGATCGACCGCACCCAGTTCGCGATCTCCACGGAGGAGACCCGCTATTATCTCAACGGCATCTATCTGCATGCCGCAGGCTCGGCCAAAGCCGCCACCCTGCGCGGCGTCGCCACCGACGGCCACCGCCTCGCCCAGCTCGACCTGGTCCAGCCCAAGGGCGCCGAGGGCATGCCCGGCGTGATCGTGCCGCGCAAGACCGTCGGCGAGGTGCAGCGCCTGATCGAGGACAACGAGGCCGAGGTCACGATCGAGCTGTCGCAGGCCAAGATCCGCTTCACCATTGGCAATGTGGTGCTGACCTCGAAGCTGATCGACGGCACCTTCCCCGACTACGGCCGCGTGATCCCGCAGGGCAACGACAAGGAGCTCGTCGTTGACAAGAAGGATTTCGAGAACGCAGTCGACCGCGTCTCGACGATCTCCAGCGAGCGCGGGCGCGCCGTGAAACTCTCGCTGTCGCCGGGCAAGCTGGTGTTGTCGGTGACCAATCCGGATTCCGGCAGCGCGACCGAAGAGCTCGAAGTCGAATACGCCTCCGACGCCCTCGATATCGGCTTCAATTCCCGCTATCTGCTCGACATCGCCGCCCAGATCGAAGGCGACGTCGCAACCCTCCGCCTCGCCGACCCGGGCTCACCCACCCTGGTGCAAGACCGCGACGACAAGAGCGCGCTCTACGTGCTGATGCCGATGCGGGTGTGAGGGACGTGCTCCTCCTCTCGCGGCACCTTTTATGCGGAGACAACCCCTCACCCGGCTTCGCTGCGCGAAGCCACCCTCTCCCACAAGGGGAGAGGGTGAAGCGGCAGCTTCGCCCGACGAAACAAGCGCAATGCACGTTGCTGCGCCCTCTCCCCTTGTGGGAGAGGGCATCTCCGCGGGCGGATACATACTCAGTCGGGTGAGGGGTTCGTGCCGCAGGAGCCATCCCATCGGCTGGTCCCCAAGCGTCTCCGCCAGTTCGCGAAGAACATGCGGCACGAACCGACGGATGCGGAAGCGGCAATGTGGCGCCTGCTCAGGCATCGGCAACTCTCCGCTTTCAAGTTTCGCCGACAAGTCCCGTTCAACACCTACATTCTCGATTTCGTCTGCTTGGAAAAGCGCCTCGTGATCGAAATCGACGGCGGTCAGCATGCGGAATCGCAACGCGACGCAGCTCGTGACGCAACACTCTCCGCTGAAGACTTTGTCATCGCGCGCTACTGGAACAATGACGTGTTGCAGCAGCCCGCTTCTGTATTGGAGGACATCCTTGCAAAGCTCGCCCTGCGGTAACATACCCCTCACCCGTCGCCTCACTTCGTGAGGCGCCACCCTCTCCCACAAGGGGAGAGGGGACGCACCGCCCGGCACGACGAGCACAATGACCCCCTCCCGCATTCATCGCCTGACGCTGACGCATTTTCGTAATTACCGGGCGGCGGGGCTCGAGGTGAAGGCTGACATGGTGGCGCTGGTCGGGCCGAACGGAGCGGGCAAGACCAATTGCATCGAGGCGATCTCGTTCCTGTCGCCGGGACGCGGCCTGCGGCGCGCGACGCTGGACGACGTCGCCGACAATCAAGGCGACGGCTCCTGGGCGGTGTCGGCACAGGTCGAGGGCGCGCTGGGCCTTGCCACGCTCGGCACCGGCATCGATCCGCCGCGCGCAGATAGCCCGGTCAGCCGGCGCTGCCGCATCGACCGCGAACCGGTCAATTCGGCGGCGTCGTTCGGCGACCACATCCGCATGGTGTGGCTGACGCCGGCGATGGACGGACTGTTCATGGGCGCGGCGTCCGAGCGGCGGCGCTTCTTCGACCGCCTGGTGCTTGCCATCGACAGCGACCATTCCAGCCGCATCTCCGCGCTCGAACGTTCGCTGCGTTCGCGCAACCGCCTGCTCGAGACGCGCAATTACGACGACCATTGGTGTGACGCGATCGAGCGCGAGACCGCGGAGCTTGCGGTCGCGGTCGCCGCAACCCGGGGCCAGACCGCGGCGCGTCTCACCGGCATGCTGAATGCACGCGCGCAAGCCTCCGCCTTCCCCTCGGCACAGATCGCGCTCGACGGCTGGATGGAGAACGCGCTGCTCAACGAGACCGCGACGTCGGTCGAGGACCGCTACCGCCAGATCCTGCGCGACAACCGTCCGCGTGACGCCATCGCCGGCCGCACCACGGACGGTCCGCATCTCACCGATCTGCAGGTGATCTACGCGCCGAAAAGCATGCCGGCGCGCGATGCCTCGACCGGCGAGCAGAAGGCGTTGCTGATCGGGCTGGTGCTGGCGCATGCGAGCCTGGTCGCCGAGATGACCGGCATCGTGCCGCTGCTGCTGCTCGACGAGGTCGTCGCGCATCTCGATCCCGGCAGGCGCGCGGCGCTGTTCGACGAGCTGCGCAAGCTCGGTGCGCAGGTGTGGCTGACCGGCGCAGATCCCGCCGCCTTCGCCGAGATCGGCGCCGGGGGCGAGATCTTTGACGTCGAAAGCGGACAGGTATCGGCCCGGCGCTAGTCGCAGCCGTTGAACCAGCCCCATTTCCGCCGCGACTAGTTGCCGGAGGCGGCGCCGACGGCGTCGCAGCCGGTTTGCAATCGCGCAATGACGTCGCGCGCGAGACCCTGGATGCGCGATACCCTGGAGAGTGAGATGCGGGCGGCAAGGTCCGGGGCGCGAGCCCCGGCACGATGGCGGGCGTTTGCGTGCGGCCTCGTCTTGCTCGCGACGTGCATGCTCGCTGCAAGCGCCGGCGCCTGGATGCCGCAGCCGCTGTTTTCGGCCGATCTCACGCCGGATCCCGATGCCAGGCTACCCGCACCGACCCGCTACAGCTTTCGAGGAATCCACACCACACTGATGCGGGGCGTCGAAGCGCCGCTTCGGGTCAAGCTCGAAGCCACCGTGCCCGCCGAGCTCGGCGACGTTCTTTCCTTCTACCGCAGGGAGCTCGGAAAGCTCGGCTGGCAGGAGCAGCACGATGGCGCTGTCCTCTCCGCTGATCACGTCCGGCTCGCGTTCGCATCTCCGCTCGGGCCGGCCATTCTGGAGCTCGGCCGCAAGGACAGCAGCACCTCGGTCCATCTCGTGCAGAAGAACTCGGATACTGCGACCCGGGCGAATGTCATGCCCGAACCGGGCCAGGCGAAGCTGGTGTTCAGCAATATCGGTGAGACGGAAGCCGTGCTCGGGATCGACGCGCGGATCATCAAGCGCGCCGCCGGCGCCAACGCCGTCTCGCTGGATCTGGCGCCCGGCCAATATTCCTACGAACTGGGCGTGCCCGGCCGTCCGGCCCACACTGACATCCTTAACCTCGCGGCCGGCGACGCCTGGGAGCTCACCGTCGGGCGCGACGGCGAGGCATGGTCGCCGCTCCAGCTGTATTGACCAAGTCCGGGAGTTTTGAACCTGCCCGGTTCCTGCCGCGACTTCTGGTCTGAGGCCCCGCCGACGGTGTCGCAGCCGTTGCAATCGCGCGCGCCAAAGCGCCGCGCGGCATCCTGGAGACGTAACGATGGCGATGATCCCGCGCGGGATGCAAATCCCGGCACGATGGCGGCTGCTTGCATGCGGTCTCTTCCTGATGGCGAGCTGCTCGATCGCGGCCGGCGCCGACGAGGGTATCGTGGACGTTCACGCGCTGCCCCAGCTCGAAGGTGCGGTGGAAGACATTTCGCGCCCCGATCCCTATCGCGTCGAATATCGCGTGCCGACGCGGCAGGCGGTGACACTGCCCGCGGTCCAAAAGCTCCTGAGCGACAACGGCTGGGTGCCCTATGTGATGCCGCTTGAGGAGAAAAGCAGCCTGCTGAAGTTCAGGAAGGGACGACACGGGCTTTCGGTTCATTTCACGCAGGCGCCCGGCCGGCCAGACCAGTCCGTGGTTTACTACACCACCGACCGGATCTACGGGAACGTGCCGTTTCCGGAAGGCGCAAGCGAGATCGTGTTTGACGGGACCCGGCCCTATCTCGGCTGCATCGCGCCGACGCCGCTCGATGCGACGTCGGATTTCTACAGCAGCCAGATGGCTGCGATCGGCTGGCAGAAGCTCACGCCGGAAACCGCTGCGCGCTGGACCACCAGCCTGGATGAGACTGCTCCCAACGGCCTGCGCGCGTTCTACGCGCATGCCGATAGCAAGGAGACCGGCTTCTATCAGCAGAAGCCCGTAATGCTGACGCTGACGCGCCGCGACGACGGCCGCACCAATGTCGATATCCGGGTCGCGCCCTTCGCGCTGCCCAGTGAGCTCAAGGCCGATAGCGATATGGCCGGCCTGCCGCGGCCGAGCCCGACCAAGACGGCCAGGGGCCTCGGCGGCGCGAGCGACAACAAGCGCGAAATGTCGGCCGCCGCGATGGCCGAGCTGCCCGCCGTGCTCGCCTTCTATCACCGCGAGCTCGCCGCGCGCGGCTGGCAGGAGGACGGCAGCGCGCCGCTCGCACCCGGCGACGAGGTCGCGATCAAGATCTCTTCGGCGGAGGAAACCGGCCTGCTGCGGCTTGGCCGCAAATACGATTTCACCATGATCAGCCTGGCCGCGCAGGTGAAGGACTCCGCGCTTGCCGCCCGTGCCAAGGCGAAGAAGGAGGCGGACGACAAGTTCCTCGGAGATGCGTTAGGTGCGGCCAAGCAGCTCATCACTGCCGACGAAGCCAGACGCAAGGTGCAGGCGGCCGCATTGTCCGACGCGCCGCTGAATGCGCTGGCCGACAGCAAGACGCCGGTGCCGCTGCCTGAAAACGCCGAAGGCGTGAAGTTCGAGGGCGACGACGGCCAGCTCGAATTCTCCTCGACATCGAGCGTGAAGGCGCTTGCCGCGTTTTATCGCGCATCGCTTAAGCCGGCGGGCTGGAAGGAGCAGCCTTCCGTCATCAACCAGCCCAACATGGCGGTGATGGAATTCTCCAAGAGCGGCAAGTCGATCTCGATGACCGTGATGCAGATGGGGCCGAAGGTAAACGTTAGCGCCAACGGCTCCGGTCTTGTCGTCGCCGCGGCGAAGCCCGTCGAGGCCAAATCGACGCAAGCCAAGACGGTCCAGACCAAATCGAAGGAGCCGCTCACGCCCGATCCCGATTCCGCCCTGCCAGTGCCGGCGCAGCACAGCTCGACCGGCATCAGCTCCACGAAATTCCCCGGCAGCGACCAGTCGTTCCGGACCGAGCTCGAAGCCAGCATCCCCGCCGAGCTTGGCGAGGTCCTCGCCTTCTATCGCGCGGAGCTGACCAAGCGGGGCTGGCAGGAGAAGGCCGACGGCGCGACCGTGACGGCCGAGCGGGCGGAGCTCGCGTTCACCTCGCCGCAGGGACCGGCCGTGCTGAAGCTCGGCCGCGCCAGGGACGAGACCACGGTCAGCCTGATGCAGCGGAATCCGCAGGCCGCGGCCAAGGCCGACATCATCCCGAAGGCGGGACAGGCGAGGCTGATGCTCGGCAATATGGGGCCGAAGGAAGCATCGCTGACGATCAACAATCAAACCGTGAAGATCGCGGCCGGCGCCGGCGGTCCGCAATCGCCGAAAGGCCCGATGCTCGATCTGCCGCCCGGCAAGCACCAGTACGCGCTGCGTCTGCCGGGACGCCCTGCTCGCACCGAGACCCTCACCGTGGCCGCCGGCGATGCGTGGGGCCTCCTGGTGGGGCCAAGCGGAGATGTGCTGCCGCTTCAGATGTATTGAGCTGCAAGGCCGTTCCGGGGCGTTCCAGGCGCCTCGGAACGCCCCTCCTCCGCGAAAAATCCACGCCTTCCAGAGCCCGAAACCGCGTCTCGAATCGCGCTTTTTCCAAGCCGCCGAATCGGCCTTCGAAGGCCTTGAAAATCGGCCGAAAAATCCTAACTAATCAAGGACTTGCCGGGAGATACTTTGCGCTAGGCGCAATCCGTCTTTCGTGGCACAAATAGCCCGCATATCAGCGCCTTTTGCGCCGCTGATTCGGGCGACATCTCGAAGGCCTCTCATGACAGAACCTGCTCGGCAGACGCCTGCCGAAAACGAACCCTCAAATCCGAGCGATTACGGGGCGGAATCGATCCGCGTGCTCAAGGGTCTCGATGCCGTCCGCAAGCGCCCGGGCATGTATATCGGCGACACCGATGACGGCTCGGGCCTGCATCACATGGTCTACGAAGTCGTGGACAATGCGATCGACGAGGCGCTCGCGGGCCACGCCACGCGCGTCGACGTCGTGCTCAATGCCGACAATTCCGTCACCGTGCGCGACGACGGCCGCGGCATTCCCGTCGACATCCACAAGGGCGAAGGCATCTCGGCAGCCGAGGTCATCATGACCCAGCTCCACGCCGGCGGTAAGTTCGACCAGAATTCCTACAAGGTTTCCGGCGGCCTGCACGGCGTCGGCGTCTCCGTCGTCAACGCGCTGTCGAGCAAGCTCGGCTTGCGCATCTGGCGCGACAACAAGGAACACTACATCGAATTCGCCCATGGCGATGCGGTCGCGCCGCTCAAGGTGGTCGGCGACGCGCCCGGCAGGCGCGGCACCGAGGTGACGTTCCAGGCCTCGACGGAAACCTTCAAGAACATCGAGTATGACTTCGCCACGCTGGAGCACCGGCTGCGCGAGCTCGCCTTCCTCAACTCCGGCGTCAACATCGCCCTCTCCGACATGCGTCACGCGGTCGAGAAGCGCGAGGAGATGCACTATTCCGGTGGCGTCGAGGAATTCGTCAAATATCTCGACCGCAACAAGAAGGCGATCGTGCCGGCGCCGATCATGGTGCGCGCGGAATCCAACGGCATCGGTGTCGAGGCCGCATTGTGGTGGAACGACAGCTACCACGAGAACGTGCTGTGCTTCACCAACAACATCCCGCAGCGCGACGGCGGCACCCATCTCGCCGGTTTCCGCGGCGCGCTGACGCGCCAGGTCAACGGCTATGCCGAGGCCAATGCGAAAAAGGAAAAGATCGCGCTCACCGGCGATGATTGCCGCGAGGGCTTGACCGCCGTCCTCTCGGTGAAGGTGCCGGACCCAAAATTCTCGTCGCAGACCAAGGACAAGCTGGTGTCCTCGGAAGTGCGGCCCGTGGTCGAGAACGTGCTCAACGAGGCGCTGCAGGCCTGGTTCGAGGAGCACCCTTCCGAAGCCAAGATGATCGTCGGCAAGGTGATCCAGGCGGCGGCAGCCCGCGAAGCCGCGCGAAAAGCGCGCGAGCTGACGCGCAAGAGCCCGCTCTCGGTCTCCTCGCTGCCCGGCAAGCTCGCCGACTGCCAGGAGAAGGATCCGGCCAAGTCCGAGCTCTTCATCGTCGAGGGTGACTCGGCAGGCGGCAGCGCCAAGCAGGGCCGCAACCGCGAATTCCAGGCCGTGCTGCCGCTGCGCGGCAAGATCCTCAATGTCGAACGCGTGCGTCCCGACAAGATGCTGGGCAGCGAGCAGATCGGCACGCTGATCACCGCGCTCGGAACGAGCATCGGCGACGAATTCTCGATCGAGAAGCTGCGCTATCACAAGATCATCGTGATGACGGACGCCGATGTCGACGGCGCCCACATCCGCACGCTGCTGCTCACGTTCTTCTACCGGCAGATGCGCGAGATCATCGACGGCGGCTATCTCTACATCGCCCAGCCGCCGCTCTATAAGGTCAACCGCGGCAAGTCCGAGCAATATCTGAAGGACGAGCGGGCGCTGGAAGATTATCTGATCGATACCGGGCTGGACGATTGCGTCTATATCCCCGGCACCGGCGGCGATCGTACCGGCCGCGACCTGCGCTCGCTGGTCGACGACGCCCGCGCCGTCCGCGGCATCCTGCGCAGCCTGCACACCCGCTACAATCGCAAGGTGATCGAGCAGGCTGCCATCACCGGCGTGCTCAACAAGGCGATCTACGGCGATCCGGAGAAAGCCGCCGCGGCCGCGCAATACATCGCCGCCCGGCTCGACACGCTCGCCGACGAGGTCGAGCGCGGCTGGATCGGTCAATACGTCGAAGGCCATGGTTTCCAGTTCGAGCGCACCGTGCGCGGCGTCAAGGACGTCGCCCTCATCGATGACGCGTTCCTGGGCTCGGTCGAAGCCCGCAAGCTCGACGAGTACACACTCAAGCTCCAGGACGTTTATGCCCGCCCGGGCAAGCTGCGGCGCAAGGACACCGAGCACATGGTCTACGGCCCGGTCGATCTGTTCGAAGCCGTCACCGACGCCGGCCGCAAGGGCGTCTCGCTGCAGCGCTACAAAGGGCTGGGCGAGATGAATCCAGAGCAGCTCTGGCAGACGACGCTGGACGTCAATGCGCGATCGCTGCTCCAGGTGAAGGTCAAGGAGGTCGACGAGGCCGACGACATTTTCACCAAGCTGATGGGCGACGTGGTCGAGCCGCGCCGCGACTTCATCCAGGAACATTCGCTGAGCGCGACGATCGATATCTGAGATCGGATGCTTGGACGGTCGTCATGCCCGGGCTTGTCCCGCCTGCGCGGCCGAAGCCGCTTCGGCGAGGCGAAGGCCCGGGCATCTACGTTCTTCGTGCGACGAGGCAAGGCGTGGATGGCCGGGACAGGCCCGGCCATGACCTTGTGGAAACACAAGCGCTGAACCTCACCACCCGCCATCGCGACGAAGTGGCATAAACCCGCAAGGCCTGTTCCGGCCGGGAAGCGCCACGCCATGACCAGCTCCGCAGCAAGCAGTTCCGCCGTCCCATCCCGCCGTCTCGGCATTATCGGCAGCATTGTCGGCGTGCTGGCGCTGATGGCGGCGGTCTTGCCGCACTGGGTCGTGCCGATCGTGTTTCCGCCGCCACCGGCTGACCAGGTCATCGTCGACACCGGGCATCGAATCAAGGACCGCGTGATCGCGCGCGTGAAGGGCGTCGAATATCAGGCGCCAAAGGTCGAGAAATCGGCCGGACGCAGTTGGAGCGAAACCGCTTCAGCCACCGCGATCTCGCTCGGCCTGCTGGCGATCCTGCTGTCGGTCCTCTCGCTGATCTTCCGAGAGGAACGGCTCCTCGCAGGCGTCGCCGCCATCCTCGGCACCGGCGCCATTGCGATCGAGATCTCCTTCGTCATGATCGGAGCCCTGATCCTGATCGCCATCCTCTATGTGGTGGGGAATATCATCGGGTTGTTCTGAGCACCCGCCACACACGCCGACCTCATCCTGAGGAGCCTGCACAAGCGGGCGTCTCGAAGGATGGCCGCAGGGGACTACGGGCCTTATGGTTCGAGACGCGCGTTCCGCGCTCCTCACCATGAGGGTCTGGCAGCCACATCGGCGCGGGCGGCCGCGGCCGGCGCAATTGCTACCGCGCTCAATTCTCTGTAGTTTCCGCCTCGAAAACCCGCCCCCCCACTCAACACGACAGCGAGAGACCCCGTGGCGCCCATCCAGTACATTGTCGAGGGCGGTCACCGGCTCTCGGGCTCGATCGAGCCGTCCGGCAACAAGAATGCGGCCCTGCCGATCATCGCGGCAGCCCTGCTCACCGAGCATCCGGTGACCTTGGAAAACGTGCCGCGGATCCGCGACACCGAGACGCTGGTCGAGCTGATCCGCTCGGTCGGCGCTGCCGCGGAATGGACCGCCCGCAACACGCTTCATATTCACGCCAAGAGCATCCGCGCCGCCGATCTCGATCCTGAGCTATGCGTGCGCATCCGCGCCTCGATCCTGCTCGCGGGGCCCCTACTCGCCCGCTGCGGCGAAGTGATGCTGCCGCCGCCCGGCGGCGACGTCATCGGCCGCCGCAGGCTCGACACGCATGTGCTCGCGCTCGAGCAATTGGGAGCCAAGGTCACCGCGACCGACCGGCTCGAATTCCGCGCTTCGAAACTGACCGGCGCCGACGTGTTCCTGGACGAGCCCAGCGTGACCGCGACCGAAAACGCGCTGGTCGCAGCCGTCGCCGCCGAAGGCCCCACCTATTTGCGCAACGCCGCGTCCGAGCCGCATGTGCAGGACCTCGCGAACTTCCTGGTCGCGCTCGGCGCAGGGATCGAGGGCATCGGCACCAACACGATGATCGTGCACGGTCCGGCGACGCTGGGCGGTGCGACCTACCGGATCCAGCCCGACCATATCGAGGTCGGCTCGCTGATCGGACTTGCTGCCGTCACGCGGTCGCCGCTTCGCATCGTGCGCGCGGGCGTCGAGCATCTGCGCTCGATCCGCATGGGATTTGAACGGCTCGGCATCGTCTGCCGCATCGAGGGCGACGATCTCATCGTGCCCTCGAACCAGACGCTGAAGATCCAGGACGATTTTGGCGGCCACGTGCCGAAGCTGGAGGACCAGCCCTGGCCGGCCTTCCCGGCCGATCTGATGTCGATCGCGATCGTCACCGCCACGCAATGCGAGGGCGTGATCCTGATGTTCGAGAAGATGTTCGAATCGCGGATGTTCTTCGTCGACAAGCTGATCGCGATGGGCGCGCGCATCGTGCTGTGCGACCCGCATCGCGCCATCATCGCCGGTCCAAGCCGGCTGCACGGCGCGACGATGACCTCACCCGACATTCGCGCCGGAATGGCCATGCTGCTCGCGGCCGTCTGCGCCGAGGGCACCTCCACGATCAACAACGCCGACCAGATCGAGCGCGGCTACGAGCGCATCGACGAACGGCTGAATGCGCTCGGCGCGAAGATCAGGCGCGTGCCTGAACGAAAGGGCTGAGAGTTTTCTTCCCTTCTCCCCTTGTGGGAGAAGGTGGCGTAGGCGGCCTTCGGCCGCCGTTTTTGAGAACGCCGAAGCTTCGCATCGGCTATGGCGCCGGATGAGGGGTTGTCTCCGCGAATCCAATTGAGAATTGGAATCGCGGAGAGAACCCCTCACCCGTCTCGCCGCTTCGCGGCGAGCCACCCTCTCCCACAAGGGGAGAGGGGAAGAAGCCAAGGCCATGTTTTCGTCGCCCGGCTGTGCTATTGACCCGGCCATGCTCGACACCGTCCAGCCTCGTTCGCAGCCGCAAGCCGGCGTGCCGCCAAATCCTCTCGCCGACGAATTCGTCGAGACGCTGCGGCTGGCCGTGCCGATGATGCTGACCCAGCTCGGGCAGATCGCGATGATCACGACCGATCTCGCGCTGATTGGGCGGCTCGGCGAGAGCGCGGTCGCAGCAGCAGCACTCGCGCATACGGTCTATTTCGTCAGCTTCACGTTCGGGCTCGGATTGATGGCGGCGGTGTCGCCCCTGGTCGCGCAGGCGTTCGGCGCCGGTGACGTCAGGCGCATCCGCCGCTCCTTGCGCGTCGGCTTGTGGGTCGCGTTGCTGATCTCGCTGCCGATGATGGCCTCGCCGCTCTATGGCGAGCACATCCTGGTCGCACTCGGTCAGGCGCCGCATTCGGCCGCGCTCGCCCAGCGCTATCTGAATGGCTTGGCCTGGGGCATCGCGCCGGCGCTCGGCTTCATCGCGCTGCGCAGCATGATGAGCGCGGTGAACCGTCCGCAGGCGCCGCTGTGGATCACGCTCGCGGCGATCCCCGTCAATGCCGCGCTAGTCTACGTCCTGATCCACGGCCTGTTCGGCCTGCCGGAGCTCGGCCTGTTCGGCGCGGGGCTTGCGACCACCATCGTCAATCTCGGCACGTTCGTCGCCACGTTCGCCATTGCCGGGCTGCGCAAGCCGTTCGCGGACTACCATCCGCTTGCCCATCTCTGGCGGATCGACTGGCCCCTGATGCGCAAACTGATCGCGATCGGCGCCCCGATCTCGTTCTCGCTGCTGCTGGAATATGGCCTGTTCTCTTCGGCGGCGCTGCTGATGGGATTGATCTCGACCACGGCGCTCGCGGCGCATCAGATCGCGCTCCAGGTCACCGCCGTGCTGTTCATGGTCCCGCTCGGCATCGGCATGGCGGCCACCGTGCGGGTCGGCCATGCCTTCGGGCGCGGTGAGCCGCTCGCGGTGAAGCGCGCGGGTCTCGTCGCAGCCGTGATCGGGGTCGCGTTCGTCTCGGCGCTGACCGTTGCGATCATTCTCGGCCGCTATCAGCTCGGACGGCTGTTCTTCGGCGACGGCGACGCGAGCATGGCGACCGTCGAGCTGACCGCGACCCTGCTGCTGGTCGGCGCGACCTTCTTCATCGCCGATGCGATCCAGACCATCATGGGCGGCGCGCTGCGCGGCATCAATGACACCAGGATGACATTGGTATTCGCCGCAATCGGCTATTGGTGCGTGGGCTTTCCCATCGCCTGGTGGCTTGCCTTTCACGCCGATCTCGGCGCGGTCGGTGTCTGGATCGGATTGTCGATCGGATCGTTCGTCTATGCCGGACTTCTGATCTTGCGCTTCCGGATGCTGACGCGCAGACTGGCGCGATGACGCTCTCCGTCGACCTCTTCTATTCCTTTCGCAGCCCGTTCAGCTATTTGGCGCTACCCAAGACGCTGAAGCTCGTCGAAATCTACGATCTGGCGGTGAATTTGCGGCCGGTCTATCCGCTCGCCGTCCGTGTGCCCGGATTTTTCAAGAAGGCCAGCCCGAACTTCATTCGCTATGTGGTGCTCGACAGCACGCGCGTGGCGCAGCACGAAGGCATTCCGTTCCGCTTTCCGAGGCCCGATCCGATCGTGCAGGACAAGGTCACGTTCGACGTCGCGGCGGAGCAGCCCTACATCCACCGCCTGACCCGGCTTGGTGCCATGGCGCAGCTCGAGGGACGCTCGCTCGCATTCACCGATGCGATCGCCCGCGTGCTGTGGGACGGCTCGGTGGCGGGATGGAACGAGGGCGATCATCTCGCGCGCGCCGCCGACAAGGCCGGCTTCGATCTCGCCGCGATGGATGCCGCGATCGCCGCCGACCCGGATCGCTACGAGCAGGTGATCACGGAGAACGAGAAGGACCACGCCGCCTCCGGCCATTGGGGCGTGCCGACCTTCGTGTTCAACAACGAGCCGTTCTTCGGCCAGGACCGCATCGATTTGCTGGTCTGGCGCATGCAAGGCAAGGGCCTGACGCGACGCTAGCTCACTCCGCCAAGCGCGCGGGCTTGTCGGCCGCGGCCTCCGACCATTCGCCGACGACGCGGTCGAGATCGCAGAGATTTTGGTGCATCTGCTCCAGCGAAAAGCCGAGCGCGAAAAATCGCTCCGCGGTGTCGCTGGGCTGGCCGCGGATCAGGCCGTCCTGGCGCACAGCGGCGACCGCCTCGGCATAATGCTGGAGCGCGACATGGACGGGATGAATCGGCGGCGCGCCGGCGCCTTCGCGCAACGCCGCGGCGGCCGAACGCAGGAAGCGTGCGATCACCGTCGAGACTTCCGTCAGCGGCGCGGCAAGCCGTGTCTGCACCTCGGCCGGCAGCGGCACCACGGTCGAGCGGCCGATCATCACGACGTCATGGCGCAAGCGCAAGATCGTGCGCAACAATGGGCCGGTGTCCGGCCCGCTCGACAATCGCGCAGAGCGCTCGCGCTCGGCTTCGGCGCCAATGGTATTCATGCCGACCATTGCGGTGCCGATACCGTCCTGAATCCGATGCAGCGCGTCATTGTCCCGGCCGTGCGTCAGGCCCGCGAGCAATTCGGTGAAGGCCTCTGCGATCAATTCGAGCAGCTTCGCCGCGCTGGCGCGGATTTGCCGCACGGCGCGCGATGGCAGCACCAGGAACGAGACGAGCAGCCCCGTCACCGCGCCGACCGCGACTTCGCTGACGCGATCGATCGCCGAGGCCATGGGATCGGCATGATGCATCGAGGGAAGCACGAGCACGATCACGGCCGTCACCGTAGCAGAGCTCAGATTCGGATAGATTGATGCGACGAAGGCAAGCGGCGCCACGGCCAGCACCAGCAGACCCAGCAGGCCCAGTTCGCCCGAATAGGGGATCAGGATCGCGATGGCACCGCCATAGACCGCGCCGCCGATGGTGCCGAGCATGTAGTCGCGTGTCGCCTTCAGCGAGCGCCCGACGCTCATCTGGGTCACGATGATGGAGGTGAGGACGGCCCAGAGCGGCAACAAGAGATGCAGCGCGGTGGCGAGCGCATAGGCGCCGGTGGCCGCCACGGTGACCCGGATCGCCAACCCCAATTGGGTTTTTCGCGACCAGACCCGGTCGAACAGCTCTCCTGCGAATGCCATGGTCGCGTATCCCGGTCCGATCCTCGCAAAGCCAGCCCAAAGCATAGCTGATGCCCGCAGCCCCGAGGCCGCTTGAAAGGCCAAATCAGCCCGCCTAACTTGCGCGCCAAAACGAGGAAACACGATGGCTCACGAAACCGCAACGCTCGCCGCCTATGTCGCCAACCTGAAATTCCAGGATATTCCCGCGGAAGTGCTGGATCGGGCCAAAGTGCTGACGCTGGACTTCCTCGGCAGCGCCATCCGGGCCCGCAGCGAAGCGGAATCCACCCCCTCGATCCTGAAGATGCTGGAGGCCCTCGCGCTAGATACCAAGGGCGAATCCACCGTGTTCGGCGACAGCAAGACCTGGACGCCGGCGGTCGCGGCGCTGCTCAACGGCGCGCTCGGCCATTCCCTCGACTTCGACGACACCCATGCGGACTCCTCGCTGCATCCGAGCGCGCCGGTGGTTCCGGCCGCCTTCGCCGTCGGCGAGATGGTCGGCGCCTCCGGGCGCGACGTGCTGACCGCGATCGTTGCGGGCTACGAGGTCTGCTGCCGGCTCGGCAACGCACTCGACCCGACCTCGCATTATGCCCGCGGCTTCCATCCGACCGCCACCGCCGGCACCTATGGCGCAGCGGCCGCCGCCGGCAAACTGTTCGGCCTGTCCGAGCCACAGCTCATCGCCGCCTTCGGCGTCGCCGGCAGCCAGGCCGCGGGCTCGCTGCAATTCCTGGTCAACGGCGCCTGGAACAAGCGCTACCAGGTCGGCGCCGCCGCGATGAACGGGGTGATCGCCGCGACGCTGGCGCGCAACGACTTCGTCGGCGCGACGGAATCGGTCGAGGGCAAGCACGGCCTGCTCGCCGGCTACACCGACGATGCGCATCCGGACAAGGCGGTGGCCGAACTCGGCAAGACCTACGAGACCATGAAGATCGGCGTCAAACCGTATCCGAGCTGCCGCTATACCCACGCCGCGATCGACGCACTGATCGCGATGCGGCGCGAGCACAATCTGACGCCCGACCAGGTCAAGCGCGTCGAGATCGGCCTGCATCGCAACGGCATCACGCTCACCGGCGACGCCGCGACCAAGCGGCACCCGACCTCGATCGTCGGCGGCCAGTTCTCGATGTTCTTCACCGGCGCGCTCGCGCTCGACCAGGGCTCATTTGGCTGGGACGACTACACCCGCCTTGGCGACGCCGCCATCGACGCGCTCGCCGACAAGTTCGACGTGGTGCAGGACGATCGCCTCGAGATCGGCCGCACCCACCCGTTCGGCGCGCGCGTGAGTATCACGACGGACGACGGCGTGCATGAGCGGCTGTATGCCGATCCTTCCGGCGAGCCGACATCCTTCCCCGACGCGCAGGCGATGCAGCAGAAGTTTTTGACGCTGGCACGTCCGGTGCTGAATGCGCGCGCGGAGAAATTCGCCGACGCGATCATGACACTGGAGCGGTTCGATCGCGTGGCGAAGGCGACGGAGCTGGGGAGATAGTAGCTCTCGCCACACGAATGCTGCACCCTCGCCCTTTGTGGGAGAGGGTGGCTCGCCGCGCAGCGACGAGACGGGTGAGGGTTCTCTCCGCGAGCACACCTCTCACAATTGCATTCGCAGAACCATACCCCTCATCCGGCGCTTCGCGCCACCTTCTCCCGCAAGGGGAGAAGGGAAGAGAGCACCTCAATTTACCCCCGCCACCTTTCCCTTCTCGCGCGTAGCCGCAACCACATCCCGCACCAGATCGAACACACCGTCCGCTTCCGGCGGTGCGTTCGGCGAACGGCCTAACCGCACGATCACCAGACGCTCCGACGGAATCACGATCGTGTACTGCCCGATCGTGCCCTTGGCGAAGAAGGCATCGCGCGGCCAGCCGTGGTCGATGCGGAAGGTCGCGCCAAAGCTGTCGCCCTGGTTGGTCCAGAAGCCGGCGCCGATACCGACCCAGGCGTTGGGCGTCGCCGACGCCGAGTAATTCACCCATCCCTCGGGCAGGATGCGCCGGCCGCCGGCGAGGCCATCGTTGAGATAGAGCTGACCGAAGCGCGCCCAGTCGCGCGCGGATGCGAGCATCTCGCTCGACCCCTTGATCGTGCCGGCGCCGTCGAGCTGGAGCGTGACGTGTCGCATGCCGAGCGGCGCGAACAATTCGCGGCGCGCGAAGGCCAGCGCATCCGCAGGATTGCCGCCGGCAGCGTTGCGGATCAGATGCGCGAGCATGATGGTGTTGCCATCGTGATAATTCCACACGGTGCCCGGCGCAGTCGCAAGCAGCATGCTCGCGGCATAGGCGGCCATGTCGTCTTCGGTGAATTTCATGCGATTGACCGGCTCGAACGCGGAGCCAAGCGAGGTCTGGAGCGAGCTGCCGAGCGCCAGGCCGGCGGTGTGGCGCAGCAATTGATCGACGGTGATGGCGTGGCGCGGATCGTCCGGATTTGTCCAGGCGGCGACCGGTGCGGGCCCGTCGAGCTTCAGTCGGCCCTGCCGCACGAGGATCCCGGTGAGAGCCGAGATCACGGACTTGGTCATGGAGAAGCCGAGCAGCGGCGTCTCCGGTCCGATGCCGTCCGCATAGCGCTCGGCGATGACGCGGCCCGACTTCATGACGACGATCGCGCGGGTGCGGCGGTATGGCGGCGATGTCGGCTCGGCGAAAGCGCGATCGAGCGCGGCTGACAGCTCCTGGCTTTGCGGCGACACGAGCGCGGGGCCAGCAATCTCGGGCAGCAACGCCGGCTGCCGGTCATCAGGGAGCAGCCTGACGTCGGCGATATCAGTGCCGTGCTCGAGCGTGCAGCCGAGACCCTCGCGATAGACGGCGTGGCTGCGACCGATGCCGAACAGCGTCACCGTAACGTCCTTGCGCATGCGATCGACCTGATAGTCCATCGCCCAGGTCAGCAAACCGGCGCCCGGCATTGCGTCGGTGGTCTCGGTCAAATTACGCCTGACATCGAGGCCGGAGACAAACGTCTCCGCGCAGAGCACGTCGGCGATGAAGCCGGTGGCGACCTTGGGCACGTCATGGGCGCGAACCGCGCCGAGCGCGAGGCCGGCAAAGGCGATGGCGGTGGCGAGAAGGACGATCTTGCGGCGGCGGGTCACAGGCTTGCTCCGGCTTGAGGCATGTGCCGGAGACGAAGCGGCATTCACGCGATGCCCGCTCGCCGGATTTGGAAAACGGCATAGCCGAAACCGGAAGACGCTCGCCGATTCCAAAATAACCCAGATATTACAGTACCCTAAAGCTTAGGCAGCATTCACCTTCAGCCGCCTGTATTCCGTCGGCGTCACGCCGGTCACGGCCTTGAAGGCGCGGTTGAACGGGCCAAGCGACTGGAAGCCGGAATCCATCGCGATGGTGATGACGGGGACCTCGGCCTGGGCGGGATCGGCCAGCGCGGCCTTGGCCTCCTCGATCCGGTGATTGTTCAGGAACACATTGAAATTGCGGTAGCCGAGCCCCTGGTTGATCAGCCGGCGCAGCCGGTATTCGGGAATTTTCAGCCGGCCCGCCAGCACGCCGATGCTGATGTTCTCCTGGCGATAGATCCGTTCGTCCGCCATCAGCCGCATCAGGGCGTCGATGAGCTTTTGGTCGGCGGCGTCCTCGCCCACAGGCTGGCTCGCCGCGATCGCCGGCGCAGTCTCCGTGGCGGCCGGAAACAGGTCGGCGCCGTCGACGCGCATCATCGCATAAGCGATGGCCGCGACGATGCCGGCGAGCACGCCTGTATTGACGGTGTTGGCGACGTCGCCGACGTCGCTGCCGACGACAAGGATCTGGAGCAGCGCGTTCAATCCGCCATAGAGCGCGGCAGCACAGACGATGAAGACACGAACACGGCGGCGGCGCTCGACCAGATCGGCCGACCATGAAGCGATCGTCTGCATGATCGCGAGCACAATGAAGCCGAGCACGATCAGGTTCACCGCGGTGACGGCGACCCGGACATGTCCGCCGGCTGCGATCCAGAGACAGCTGACGAAGCTGAAGGCTGCCACCAACGCCCAGGTCAATCCGTGCCACCGGCGCAGGCGAAACTCATCGTCGAATAGTGCCCGCGTGAACAGCCAGAACACCACGATATTGCCGGTCGACACCGCGATCAGCGGCGCATGCCATGCCGGCACCAGCGACGATATTCCGACGGAATAGCTCGCGGCATGCGCGGCCGAGCCGAGCGCAAAGGCCGCGCCGAGCCGGGCCGCCAGCACATTGCGGAAATCGCTGACAAGCGATGCCGCCAGCACTAATAGCAACGCCACAGAAGCGGCGCGAAATGCGAGTTCAAGGGCGGCTGACGTCATCAGATGCTGTGGCCATCGGTATGGGCGAGCCGAACATCGTCCGTCGGGTTGATTTTTTCAAGCACCATCCGCACCACAGCTGTCATCGTCCGGCTTGACCGGACGATCCAGTACTCCGAGACGACAGTGATCGAACCGAGTGGACGCGGCGTACTGGATGCCCCGCCTTCGCGGGGCATGACAGCAGGCTTAGCCGCGACGCTGGCGCGGAATCCTGCTAGGATCGAGCCCAAGCAATTCAGACGGAGTTTTACCATGAGCTGGCAACCCTCGAACGATCCCGTGCTCGGCGATCCCATGTCCTGCGATGCGCTCGATCTCGTCATCGTGCCGCGCACGCGCGATCTCGGCGACGGCTTCGCGGTGAGGCGCGCGCTGCCGCACGGCAAGCGGCAGATGGTCGGTCCCTTCATCTTCTTCGACCATTTCGGGCCAGTGCAATTCGTCTCCGGCAAGGGCATGGACGTGCGGCCGCATCCACATATCGGGCTTGCCACCGTCACCTATCTGTTTGACGGCGCGATCATGCATCGCGACAGCGAGGGCAACATCCAGGAGATCCAGCCCGGCGCGATGAATTTGATGACGGCTGGCCGCGGCATCGCGCATTCCGAGCGCACGCCGGACGTGCAGCGCGCCTCGGGGCAGAAGATGCTGGGCCTGCAAAGCTGGATCGCGCTGCCGGCAGGATCGGAAGAAATCGCCCCGTCATTCCAGCACTACGGCGCGGGTGACCTGCCGATGGTCACCGAGCGCGACTTCGCCGCGAAGGTGATCGCGGGCTCGTCCTTCGGCGTCACCTCGCCTGTTACGATGGTGTCGCCCTGGTTCTATACCGAGGTCACGGCGGTGGCAGGCGCGACCGTGCCGCTCGATCCCGATCATGAGGAGCGCGCCATCTACGTCGTCGACGGCGAGGTCGAGATCGCGAACGAGCGCTACGAAGGGCCGCGACTGCTGATCTTCCGCCCGGGCGACCGTATTACGGTGAAGGCGCTCAAAGCCACGCGGATGATGTTTCTGGGCGGCGACGCCCTGGAGGGCCCGCGCCACATCTGGTGGAATTTCGTCTCCTCCAGCAAGGAGCGGATCGAGCAGGCCAAGCAGGACTGGAAAACCGGCCGCTTCGCTGCGGTTCCGCAGGAACATGAGTTCATTCCGCTGCCGGAATAGGCTAATCCGGTTTCCGGTCGCGCGATCAGGCGCGGCCGGATGTCCTGTCGCAAGGCCTTGCTCCGAAAGTTCTGCCGATGACCACCATGCTCTCCAGCGACCTGCCGCTGCCCAAGATCGGGCGCGGCAAGGTGCGCGATATCTACGCCGTCGATGACGACCGCCTGCTGCTCGTCACCACCGACCGCATCAGCGCCTTCGACGTCGTGATGGGCGAGACCATCCCGATGAAGGGCGCGGTGCTGACGCAAATCAGCGCGTTCTGGTTCAACGAGCTCGAAGGCGTGGTGCCGCATCACATGATCAGCGCCGACACTGACGAGATCATCGCCGCCGTGCCGGCCTTGAAGCCGCATCGCGCCGAAATTCTCGGCCGCGCCATGCTCTGCCGCCGCACCACGGTATTTCCGATCGAATGCGTGATCCGCGGTTATCTCTCGGGCTCGGCCTGGAAGGAATATGCAGCAAGCGGCACGCTGGCCGGCGAGAAGCTGAAAGCAGGCCTGGTCGAGAGCGAGGAGCTGGAGCCTTCGATCTTCAGCCCGGCGACCAAGGCCGAGACCGGCCATGACGAGAACATCACCATCGCGAAGATGCGCGAGGTCGTCGGCGACGAGACGGCCTACACGCTCGAGAGCATGACCCGCGCGATCTACACGCTCGGCGAGGAGCTCGCCCGCGAGCAGGGCATCATCATCGCCGACACCAAGTTCGAATTCGGCCGCGACAAAGACGGCCGCATCATCCTGATCGACGAAGTCATGACGCCGGACTCCTCGCGCTTCTGGGCCGTCGACGCCTACAAGCCCGGCCAGCCGCAGGCGAGCTTCGACAAGCAGCCGCTGCGCGATTATCTCGACGTCGAACGCCGCGCCGGCCGCTGGAACGGAGACGCCCCGCCGCCGCCTTTGCCCGCAAGCGTGGTGGACGCGACCAGCAAGCGGTATTTGGAAGCATATCGCCGGGTGACGGGAAGCGAACTGAAGATCTAGCCCCGCTATTTGTGGTCGTCCTGGCGAAAGCCAGGACCCATACCGCGAGGTGTTCCGATCGCAGGCGGTGCCAATCCCGAACGACCAATCCTCGCCAAACTCCTCCCTGGGGTAATGGGTCCTGGCTTTCGCCAGGACGACGCCGAATTCGCGGAGATTTAAGCAACAACATTGCCGCGAAACCGTCGGATACTTCCGGCTTGCAAGAATCCTGTTGCGCTAGGCTCGCAGTCGTCTACCTCTCGGAGGGAAATATTCATGAGCGAGTGGCACGGCGTGACAGATCCAGCAATTGGCTTCACTCCGTCGGCCGGGCTCACTCCGGCCCTCAAGCGTGCGCTGACTGATATATTGGGCGGGAGCGCCGCCAGCGTCCTGACCGTCACATTCGGACTGTCCTATTCGCTGCTGATCTTCGCGGGCCCGCTGTCGCCCTATCTGTCCTACGGCATCACGGCCACTTTCGTCAGCTCCGCGGTGCTTGCGGCCGTCGTCGGGCTAGGCAGCTCCCTGCCCTTCGCGATTGCAGCCCCCGACAGCTCGACCGCCGCGGTGACGGGAATCCTGGCGGCTTCGGTGGTCGAACGCATCGAGACGGCGAACCTGGCTACGCCGTTGCTGTCACCGATCCTGATCACGCTCGGCCTGTCGACGATGCTGACAGGATTGGTGCTGTGTGGGCTGGGCCTGACGCGGCTTGGCCGCGCCATCCGCTACGTGCCTTATCCGGTGGTCGGCGGCTTCCTGGGCGCAACCGGACTTCTCATCGTCATGGGTGCGGTCCGGGTGATCACCGACCACCCGCTGCAACTGGCGACACTGTCGCACTTCGCCAACCGCACCATCCTGCTGGAGCTGGGTGCCGCCTGCGCGATGGCGCTGGTGCTGTACCTCACCTGGCACCGCTCGCGCAGCCCGTTCGGACTGCCGATTATCCTGGTCGGCGGCGTGCTCACCGCGCATCTGGCGTTCTGGATCACCGGCGTTTCCTTCGATGAGGCGCACACATTGGGCTGGACCTTTCAGTCCCCACCGCAAGCGGTCTTCGTGCTGCCCTGGCACACCGACGATCTCGCCCGCTATCCCTGGTTTGTCATACCGGACCTGCTCGGCAACGTCGTCGCGGTCATCTTCGTCACGGCCTCCAGTACGCTGTTCAACACCACCGGCATCGAGGTGGCCACGCATCGCGAAGCCAATCTGGAGTGTGAGCTGAACGTCACCGGCGCCGCCAATATCCTGACCGGCATGCTGGGCGGGTACCCCGGCTGCAGCTCGACCAGCCGCTCGATGCTCAATTTCAGCAGCGGCGGCCGCGGGCGCCTGTCCGGCCTCACCGCCGCAGCGCTGTCGCTGCTGGTGCTCGCCGTCGCACCCGAGCTGCTCGGCTTCATCCCCAAATTCGTGCTCGGCGGCCTGTTGCTCTATCTCGGCGCCGACCAGCTGCACAAATGGATCATCGAGTCGCGCAAGCGGCTGTCGAAGCTGGAATATCTGTCGCTGATCGCCATCATCGCGATCATCGTGGCCTGGGGTTTCGTGCCTGGCATCCTGATCGGCGTCGTCATCGGCTGCGCGACGTTTGCGTTCAGCGCAGCGCGGGTCGAGTCGATCAAGTACAGTTTCGACGGCTCGGAATATCGCTCCTCGCTCGACCGCTCGCGCGACGATCAGGACGTGCTGCTGGCCCATGGCGGCAAGATCCAGGGCCTCAATCTCCAGAGCTATCTGTTCTTCGGCTCGGCCAACCGGCTCTACCAGCACGTCAAGCGGCTGCTTCAGGAGCGCCCCGAATGTCGCTATCTGCTGTTCGACTTCAAGCTCGTCACCGGCGTCGATTCATCGGCTGCCTATAGCTTTGCCCAGATCAAGCGCAGCGCTGGCGAACTCGGCGTCGAGCTGATCCTGGTGCATCTGTCGGCTGCGGCCGAGAAGGTGCTGCGCTCCAGCGACTTCGTCGGCGAGGGCGTCACCATCATCCCCGAGCTCGATCGCGCGCTGGAATGGTGCGAGAACGAGCTCATCTCGCAGCATCAGGAGCTGGCGCAGGAAGAAGCCAGCCTGCGCGACTGGTTCACGCGAATGCTCGGCAGCGAGGATGGCGCCGACGAGCTGATCCGCCGCTGCCAGCGCATCGAGGTCGAAGCCGGCGAGGTCATCGTGCAGGCCGGCAACCCCGCCGATTCCATGCATTTCATCCTCGACGGGCGCGTCGGCATCATGATTCCGGCCGACGACGACCGCACCACGCGCGTGCGCAGCCTCGGCCGCTACACCACGATCGGCGAGATGGGGCTGGTGTCACAGACACCGCGCAGCGCCACCATCCAGGCCGAAGTCGACAGCGTGCTTTACGTGCTGAACACGCACCAGTTCGACGCCATCAAGACCGAGGATCCCGCGCTCAGCCACAAGCTGCTGACCTATTTCGTGTCGGTGATGGCCGAGCGGCTGACCTTTGCGAACCGGACGATCGCGGTGTTGAGGCGCTAGCGAGGCCGTAGCTTCGTCATTGCGAGGAGCTCTTGCGACGAAGCAATCCAGACTGTCTCGGTGGAAAGATTCTGGATTGCTTCGCTTCGCTCGCAATGACGTGGAGGAATGACGGCGTCCTACACCCCCGCCATCATCACGTATTTGATCTCGACATATTCTTCCATGCCGTGATGCGAGCCTTCGCGGCCGAGGCCACTCTCCTTGACGCCGCCGAAGGGTGCGACTTCGGTGGTGATCAGGCCGGTGTTGACGCCGACCATGCCGGATTCCAGCGCCTCGGCGACACGCCAGACGCGGCCGAGATCGCGGGAGTAGAAGTACGACGCCAATCCGAACGGCGAGGCGTTGCACATCGCGATGACGTCGGCCTCGTCCTTGAAGCGGATCACCGGTGCGAGCGGACCGAAGGTTTCCTCCTGCGCCACCAGCGAGTCCGGCTTGACGTCCGAGAGCACCGTCGGCTCGAAGAACGAGCGCCCGAGCTCGCTGCGCTTGCCGCCGGTGACGACCTTGGCGCCGCGCTTGACGGCGTCCGCGATGTGGCGCTCGACCTTGTCGACCGCCTTCAGATTGATCAGCGGGCCCTGCGTGACGCCGGTTTCCGTGCCGTCGCCGATCTTCATCGCCGCGACCTTCTTCGACAGCTTCTGCACGAACTCGTCGTAGATCTTGTCCTGGGCGTAGAGGCGGTTGGCGCAGACGCAGGTCTGGCCCATGTTGCGGTATTTCGAGACGATCGCGCCTTCGACCGCCGCATCGATATCGGCGTCGTCGAACACCACGAACGGCGCGTTGCCGCCGAGCTCGAGCCCGAGCCGCTTCACGCCGACGGAGGCCTGCCGGTAGAGAATCTTGCCGACCGCGGTCGAGCCGGTGAAGCCGACGAAGCGCACGGCCGGATGCTCGCACAGCACCTTGCCGATCGGCGCTGCATCGCCGGTGATGATGTTGAACACGCCCTTGGGCACGCCGGCTCTCTCCGCGAGTGCGGCCAGCGCGAGCGCCGACAGCGGCGTTTCATTGGCGGGCTTCAGCACCACGGTGCACCCAGCCGCAAGCGCCGGCGAAACCTTTCGCGTGATCATCGAGTTCGGGAAATTCCACGGCGTGATCGCGCCGCAGACGCCGATCGGCTGCTTGATCGCGAGCAAGCGCGCATCCGGCCGCTGCGTCGGAATCGTCTCGCCGTAGACGCGGCGGGCCTCCTCGGCGAAGAATTCGACATAGGCGCCCCCGATGTCGACTTCGCCGAGCGCTTCGGCGAGCGGCTTGCCCTGCTCGGAGGTGAGGATCAGCGCGAGGTCCTCGCGGTTGGCGATGATCAGCTCGAACCATTTGCGCAAGATATTGGAGCGCTGCTTGGCGGTGTGCTTGGCCCAGCCCGGAAAGGCGCGCTCGGCGGCCTCGACCGCCCTGGTGGCGTCATCGGCCGAAAGCTGCGGAACCTTTGCGAGCTCGACGCCGGTCGCGGGATTGTTGACGGCGAAGACCGGCGAGCCGACCCAGGCCCCGTCGATGTAGCAGGCCTCCTTCAGAAGCGACGGGTCCTTCAACCGGTCGCGCAGATTGGACGTGGCGTGCTGAGCACGTGCGGCGGCGGTCGGGGTCATGGCGTTACTCCCAAGGGGCTTTTGCGGGCTGTTCCGGTTCGGCCGGAATATAGGGAGAAGCGGCGCGCAATGCACCGTCCCGCAACGCACATCTGCTGGGAGCCAGGCTCGGAGCGGCGGAGTTACGCCGCGCCGCTCAGATAGGTCTCGCGCCGCCCGATCATGCGCTCGGCGGCGGCCTTGGCGTCGGCCTTCGAGGAGGTCGCGCAGGTCCGGTATTCGAGATCAGGGACGTCGGATGCGTTGCGGCGGCCGAACCAGGACTTTGAACCGACCGGCAGTAGCGCCAGCGCCTGCGCCAGATTGTCGACCGCGCCGAATGAATAGAGCGCACCGGTGCCGGCGATGCGGACCTCGTAGATCCCGGGCGCGATCGGCGCTTCCAGGTTTTCGCCCCGTCCGGGACGGGGATAGCGCTTCCATTCGCTCCAGGTCGAAATCATCTGAGGTCCCCCTCGCGGCCGGTGGGCGGCCGCGAAATTTGCATCAAGTCTTAACGTTGGCCGTCGATCGGCCGAGAGCTGAACGCCGCAGCTCACAAAATGTTTCAAGTGCTTCAAACAGTCGAAACATATCGCCAACACCCATCCACGGTGACGGCTGGCTGCGGCCATCCACCGCAGATTGTGACGGTGTGTTGTAGTTCAGCCGCCTTGTCGTCGTGCACGGGGAGCCGACCGTCAAGTCACGACATCGCGACCGCGGCAGGTACGTGGATGTGCTTGCCGCGCGGCGCACGCGGGAGGACAATCGATCGCTTCCAACAATAATCAAACCGGAGGAAACGCGTATGCAGGGCAAAGCTGAGATCGACCAGATTCTGCGCCAGAAGAGTGAGGCCAAGGAGATTCCGGGCGTCGTCGCCATCGCCGCCAGCGGTACCGACGTGCTGTATCAAGGCGCGTTCGGCAAGCGCGACCTGTCCAAGCCGGATGCGATGACCGCCGACAGCGTGTTCTGGATCGCATCGATGACGAAGGCGGTGACATCGGCGGGCGCGATGCAGCTCGTCGAGCAAGGCAAGCTGTCGCTGGATGCGCCGATCGGTGAGGTGCTGCCCGATCTCGCCAAGCCGCAGGTGCTCGAAGGCTTCGATGCCAAGGGCGAGGCCAAGCTGCGCCCGGCCAAGGGGCCGATCACGCTGCGCCAGCTCATGACCCACACGGCAGGCTTCTGCTACAATATGTGGAACGGCGATCTCGCGGTCTATCTGGACAAGAACGGCATCCCCGCCATCACCACCTGCCAGAACGCCGCGTTGAAGACGCCTATTATGACCGACCCCGGCACGCGCTGGGAATACGGCACCAATATCGATTTCGTCGGCAAGGCCGTGGAAGCCGCCAGCGGCAAGCGCCTCGATGCCTATCTGCGCGACAATCTGTTCACACCGCTCGGCATGAGCGATACCGCTTTCAAGATCACCGACGACATGCGCAAGCGCCTCGTCGGCATGCATGCGCGCGGCGAGGACGGCCAGCTCGCCGCGATCCCGTTCGAGCTCGAGCAGGAGCCGGAATTCCACATGGGTGGCGGCGGCCTTTATTCGACCGCGGCCGACTACATCAGGTTCACCCAGATGATCCTCAACAAGGGCCGCGGTAACGGCAATCAGGTGCTGAAGGCCGAGACCATCGCGACGATGGGGCAGAACCACATCGGCGACCTCGCCATGGGCAAGATGACCACGGCGGCGCCGATGTACACCAACGACGTCGATCTCTATCCGGAGCAGGTGAAGAAGTGGGGCCTCAGCTTCATGATCAACACCGCGAAGACCGCCGAGGGACGCAGCGCGGGCAGCCTCGCCTGGGCGGGCCTCGCCAACACCTATTACTGGATCGACCCGGCGCGCGACGTCACCGGCGTGATCCTGATGCAGCTGCTGCCATTCGCCGATGCAAAGTGTCTCGAGGCTTTTGCCGGCTTCGAGCGCGGCGTCTATGCCGGACTCGATGCTGGCAGCGGGCAGAAGGCGGCCTGAGGCGCGCCTAGCTCTCACGACGCGTGACGGCCGGGCTTGTTGTCCCGGCCGTCCACGCACCTGACTGGAGGACACGATCTTGGCAGACAAAGCCGACAGTTACGTTTGCGGCATCTCCGACACGCCGCTGCTCGGCGACACCATCGGGCGCAGCCTCGATCAGGCCGCGCGGCGCTGGGGCGATCGCGAGGCGCTTGTCTCGCCCAGCCACGGCGTGAGGTGGACATGGAAGGAATTTGCCGCGCGGGTCGACGCGCTCGCCGCCGGCTTTGTCGCGCTCGGCCTCGAACGCGGCGAACGGATCGGCATCTGGTCGCTGAACCGGCCGGAATGGACACTGACGCAATTCGCCGCCGCCAAGGCCGGTCTCATCCTGGTGACGATCAATCCGGCCTACCGGCTGAGCGAGCTGGAATTCGCGCTTCACAAGGTCGGATGCAGCGCCATCGTCACCGCGACGGCGTTCAAGACCAGCAACTACATGGACATGCTCAACACGCTGTTGCCGGAGCTTGCGAGCGCCAAGCCCGGGCAATTGCGCGCCGCGCGGCTGCCGGCCTTGCGCATCGTGATCCAGATCGGCGGCCCCGCCTGCCCGGGCACGATTCCGTTCGACGAGGTCGCCGGCATCGCCGGACCCCTGCACCGCGAGCAGCTCGCCGCGCTTGGTGCCTCCCTGCAATTCGACGATGCCGTCAACATCCAGTTCACCAGCGGAACGACGGGATCGCCCAAGGGCGTGACGCTGACCCATCACAACATTCTCAACAACGGCTATTTCGTCGGCCGCGCGATGCGCCTGACCGAAGCGGACCGCATCTGCATTCCGGTGCCGCTCTATCATTGCTTCGGCATGGTCATGGGCAACCTCGCCTCCGTCACGCTCGGCACGACGATGGTCTATCCCGGCGAGGGGTTCGATCCGCTGGCGACGCTGCGGACGATCGAGCAGGAAAAATGCACCGCGCTGTACGGTGTACCGACGATGTTCATCGCCGAACTCGACCACGGCGAATTCTCAAACTTCGATCTGACATCGCTGCGCACCGGCATCATGGCCGGCGCACCCTGCCCGATCGAAGTGATGAAGCGCGTCAATAGCGAGATGAACATGGGCGAGGTCACGATCGCCTATGGCATGACCGAGACGAGCCCGGTCAGCTTTCAGAGCGCCGTCGACGATCCGCTCGATCGCCGCGTCTCGACCGTCGGACGAATCCATCCGAATGTCGAGGTCAAAATCGTCGATCTCGACGGCAAGATCGTCAAGCGCGGCGAACGGGGCGAGCTCTGCACCCGCGGCTACAGCGTGATGCTGGGCTACTGGGAGGAGCCGGAGAAGACCGCCGATGTGCTCGACGCCAACGGCTGGATGCATACCGGCGACATCGCCGTCATCGACGACCAGGGTTATTGCAACATCGTCGGCCGCATCAAGGACATGGTGATCCGCGGCGGCGAGAACCTCTATCCCCGCGAGATCGAGGAATTTCTCTACCGCCATCCCAAGATTCAGGACGTGCAGATCTTTGGCGTTGCCGATACCCGTTACGGCGAGGAGCTCTGCGCCTGGATCCGGGTCAGGTCCGGCGAGACGCTGACGATGGAAGAGGTGCGCGCCTTCTGCGACGGCCAGATCGCCCACAACAAGATCCCGCGCTACGTGGAATTCGTCGACGAGTTTCCGATGACCGTGACCGGAAAGATCCAGAAATTCCTGATGCGCGACGAGGTCGAGCAACGGCTTGGGCTGAAGGCCGCGAAGACTGCGTAGGTTGCCAACCCCATCGTCATTGCGAGCGCAGCGAAGCAATCCAGAATCTTTCCGCAGAGGCAGTCGGGATTGCTTCGTCGCTGCGCTCCTCGCAATGACGCGAGAGAGACCGCGTTACACCGTCAGGCCGCGCTGCCCCGCGAGCTCCTTCAGCGACACAAGCGGACGCGCGCCGATGTGCTGGATCACTTCGGCGGCTGCGAGCGCGCCGAGCTCGCCGCACTGCTTGTGGGACAGGTTACGCGCCAGACCATACAGAAAGCCGGCAGCGAAGAGGTCGCCGGCGCCGGTGGTGTCCACGAGTTTCACGATCGGAGACGCCGGCGCTGCGACGGCATCAGTTGGCGTCACCACCACGCAACCTTTCTCGCTGCGGGTGACCACGCCGAGATTGACGTCGTTGCGCAACTGCTTGAGCGCGGTGTCGAAATCGGAGGTCTGGTAGAGCGAATGCAACTCGGACTCGTTGGCGAACACGATATCGACGGTGCCGTCGCGCATCAGCCCCAGGAACTCGTCGCGATAACGATCGACGCAGAAGGAATCCGACAACGTCAGCGCCACCTTGCGCTTGGCGTCATGGGCGATCTTGGCCGCCTTGACGAAGGCGTCCTTGGCGTTCTTGGGGTCCCAGAGATAGCCCTCGAGATAGACGATGCCGGCCGCTGCGATCTCGGCCGGGTCGATGTCGGCGGGCGACAAATCCTGCGCCGCGCCGAGATAGGTGTTCATGGTGCGCTCGCCGTCGTCGGTCACCAGGATGTAGGAGCAGCCGGTGGCAGGACCGTCCTTCGCCGCGGGCGTGTTGAAGGCGACGCCGGCCGCGCGGATGTCGTGGACGTAGAGCTTCCCGATCTGGTCGTCCTTGACCTTGCCGACATAGGCGGCGCGGGCCCCGAGACTGCCGATGCCGACGATGGTGTTGGCAGCCGAACCGCCGGAAACTTCCGTCGCCGGGCCCATGTCCTTGTAGATGGCGGCGGCCCGCGCCTCGTCGATCAGGGACATGCTGCCCTTGGTCATGCCGTGCTTGCCCAGGAAGGCTTCATCGGTCTTGACCAACACGTCGAACAGCGCGTTGCCGATGCCGAGAACGTCATATTTCACGTCAGCCATTCACCTTGATCCTGTTTGGCGGATTGCGATACCCGCGGAAATCCGCTTCCTGTCGGTCTGAAATCTGCTCGCGGCCTATCACGACCGGCCCTTCGCGGGCAAGCAACGGTATTATGCAGTTCCGATGATCCGCTCCTTCCTGACCGTCTCGACGGGGACACTGGCTTCACGGCTGCTGGGCTTTGCACGCGATTCCCTGATCGCGGCGCTGCTCGGCACCGGTGCGGTGGCGGACGCGTTTCTGGCGGCATTTCAGCTCGTCAATGTGGTGCGACGCCTGCTCAGCGAGGGGGCCCTGAATGCGGCTTTGATCCCGGCCTGGTTGCGCGTTCGTGACCGCGATGGCGAGGCGGCTGCGGCGGCGTTCGCGGGACGCGTGCTCGGCACCGTCAGCGCGGGCCTGATCGCAATCTCGGTCGTGATTGCACTTTTGATGCCGCTGATCATCATGATCATCGCGCCGGGCTTCGTCGGCAGTGCATCGCTCGATCTCGCCGTCCAGAATGCGCGGCTGATGCTGCCTTATCTCGCCTTCGCGGGACCCGTCACGGTGCTGATGGGCCTGCTCAACGCGCAGGGGCGTTTTGCACTCACCGCGTTCTCGCCGCTGCTGTTCAACATCGCCTTGATCGCGGCGATCGCAGCACTCCTGCTGGGGCACGCCGATGCAACATTCGCCGCGTGGATGCTGGCGGCCACTGTCGGCATCGCCGGCCTGTTACAGCTCCTGATGCTGCTGTCGCAGCGAAGTGCGCGTCTGGCGACCCCGCTGCGCGTGAGCTTCGACAAGGCCATGCGCGGCTTCTTCGCCAAGGCGATCCCGGGCATGATCGCGAGCTCCGGCCCGCAATGGCTGATGGTGGCCGGTGCGATCATCGCCTCCGCCACGCCCGCCGCGGTCTCCTGGCTCTATTTCGCCAACCGCCTGATCGAGCTGCCGCTTGGTATTGTCGGCGTCGCCATGGGGACCGTGCTGGTGCCGGAGCTGACGCGCGCGGTGAGGAGCGGCGACCGTGATGCGGTTGCGCATGCGGAATCGCGTGCGCTGGAACTCGCGACCGGGCTGGCATTGCCGGCGACGCTCGGCCTGATCGTGCTGGCGGAGCCGATCGTGCGGCTGCTGTTCGAACACGGCGCCTTTGGCGCGGAGGACAGCGCGGCCACGGCGCATGCACTGATGTGGCTGGCGCTGGGACTGTCGGCGCACGTGCTGATCAAGGCGCTGTCGCCGGCCTATTTCGCCCGCGGCGACACGATGACGCCGCTGCTGGCGACCGCGAAAGGGTTCGTGGTCGCGGTCGCGCTCGCGGTGCTGCTCGGTCACTTCTTCGGCGCAAGCGGGATCGCCGCCGGCATTGCCGCCGGCGCCTGGAGCAGTGCGATCTCGCTGCTGCGGAAAGGCACGCGTGAATTCGGCTTCTCGGTCGATGCCGCCGCCCGCAAGCGGCTGCCGCGAATCGTGCTCGCCGCGCTCGCCATGGGCGCCCTGCTCTGGCTGACCGCGGGCCTCTTGCCTTCAGAGGCCCATGGGCTCATCCGCTTCATTGCGCTGGGATCACAGATCGCCGCCGGAATCGTCGTCTATGGCTTGCTCCTGCAAATCCTCCGCGTCGCGTCCTGGCGCGAGGCCGCCGGTGCCTTGAAGCGCCCCGCCCAGCCCGATCCCAGCGCCTGAGTTTAGCGAAATTCCCTTGACGGGGCAGCGTCGCTGTTGGAAACGACGCCCCGTATCTTGCAGGGAAGCTGCCATGGCATTCGTTGAACGGGTTTTTTCGGGCGTCCAGCCGACGGGCAATCTGCACCTCGGCAATTATCTCGGCGCGATCGTCAACTTCGTGAAGATGCAGGAAACCCACAACTGCATCTATTGCGTCGTCGACATGCACGCGATCACGCAGGGCGTGGACGTCTGGGGTGGACCGGTCGAGCTCGCGCGCAACACCCGCGAGGTCACCGCGGCGTTCATTGCCAGCGGCATCGACCCGAGCAAGCACATCGTGTTCAACCAGAGCCAGGTCTCGGGCCACGCCGAGCTCGCCTGGATCTTCAACTGCGTCGCGCGCATGGGCTGGCTGGGTCGCATGACCCAGTTCAAGGAGAAGGCCGGCAAGGACCGCGAGAACGCGTCCGTCGGGCTGTTCGACTATCCCGTGCTGATGGCGGCCGACATTCTGCTCTACCGCGCCACCCACGTGCCGGTCGGCGAGGACCAGAAGCAGCATCTCGAGCTCTCGCGCGACATTGCGCAGAAGTTCAACAATGACTTCGGCGACTCGATCCGCAACCTCGGCGCCAATGACGGCCTGTTCTTCCCGTTGCCGGAACCCTTGATCACGGGCCCGGCCACGCGCGTCATGAGCTTGCGCGACGGCACCAAGAAGATGTCGAAATCGGATGCGTCCGATAATTCACGCATCAATCTGACCGACGACGCCGACACCATCGCGCAGAAGGTGCGTAAGGCCAAGACCGACCCGGAGCCGCTGCCGACCGAGGAGAAGGGTCTGGAAGCGCGTCCCGAGGCCGACAATCTCGTCGGTATCTTCGCCGCGCTCTCCGGCCGCTCCAAAGCCGACGTGCTCAGGGATTTCGGCGGCGGCCAGTTCTCCAGCTTCAAGAGCGCGCTGGTGGATTTGTGCGTCACCAAACTCGCGCCGATCGCCGGCGAGATGAAGCGCCTCGTCGCCGACCCCGGCCATATCGACGCGATCCTGAACGACGGTGCCGACCGGGCGCGTGCGATTGCCGACGAGACCATGAAGCTCTCGAAGGACATCGTCGGCTTCATTCGCCGGCGCTGAGGCGCGTTCGCGAAAGCGCGACCGACGCCACGGCGCCGGCCGCTTCTGCTCTCCCCAAGCGAGACGGAGTGTGGCAGCATGTCAGCCGTGCACATTCCGGGACATGCATGACCAGCAAGCGACTTTGCTTCGAGCCGGGTCACAAGCCCAAATGCCTCGTCATCGTCGACGACACCGCCGAATGGGATCGCGCGGTCTATTACGCCAGCCGCTGGGCGATCCGGGCCGGTGGCGGCGTGGTGATGCTCCGCATCATCGAGCCCGAACAGCAGAGCCAGGAATGGCTGGGGGTCGCCGACATCATGCGCGCCGAGGCGCAGGAGGCGGCAGAAGCCGCGCTCGACCGTGCCGCCGGCCGCGCCAACGGCATCGCCGCGATCACGCCGGAACGGGTGATCCGCGAAGGCGCCGCAATGGAACAGCTGCTGGCGGTGATCGACGAGGACCCCGACATCGCCATGCTGGTGCTCGCCGCGAACCCGGGCGCGGAAGGCCCGGGGCCGTTGGTCAACCTGCTGGTGCATGCGCTGGGCACGTTCCCGGTGCCGGTAACGGTCATTTCCGGCGCGCTAAGCGACCAGAGCGTGGATTCGCTGTCCTAGACCGCTGCTCTTCACCTCGCCTTGATGGCCGGGAGAGGGAGAAGCGGGCGCCCTAACCCGCTGATATAACAGGTGAACGGCCAACTTACCCCTTGACCGTGCGTTCGCCGTCGCCATCTGCTAGTGGATAGAGCACGCGCCGGCCTTGAACCGGCGACGTCTGGAGAAAACCATGTTCATTCAAACCGAAGCCACTCCCAATCCCGCCACGCTGAAGTTCATTCCCGGCCGCGTCGTGGTCGACGGCGGTCCGATGGAATTTGCCAACCGCGAATCGGCTGCACGCTCGCCGCTCGCCGAAAAGCTGTTCGAGGTCCCCGGTGTCACCGGCGTGTTCTACGGATCGGACTTCATCACCGTGACCAAGGCGAACGGTGAATGGCAACAGCTCAAGCCCGCGATCCTCGGCGCCATCATGGAGCACTATATGTCCGGCGCACCGCTGCTCGCCGACGGTGCGGCCGCGAGCGATGTCGATCTCGACGACGAAGACGAATTCTTCGACGAAGCCGATGCCGAGACGGTCGACATGATCAAGGATCTGATCGAGACCCGCGTGCGCCCGGCGGTCGCCAATGATGGCGGCGACATCACTTTCCGCGGCTTCAAGGACGGTATCGTCTATCTCAACATGAAGGGCTCCTGCGCCGGCTGCCCGTCATCGACCGCGACGCTCCAGCACGGCATTCAGAACCTGCTCAAGCACTTCGTCCCCGACGTGGTCGAAGTCCGGCCGATGTAAATTGCACGCGCGACCCATCAATTGGACTCCGTCATGCCCGGGCTTGTCCCGGGCATCCACGTTCTTGGGGCGCAAAGTCGTGGATGGCCGGGTCAAGCCCGGCCATGACGACCGGGATGATGCTATGATCGTTCCATGCTGATCCTCGCCATCGATACCGCGCTGGAAGCGTGCGCGGTTGCCGTTCTCGACACCGATTCCGGCCAGCTCCTCGCGCAGGAGCAGCTTCTGATGAAGCGCGGCCACGCCGAAGCGCTGATGCCGATGATCGCGCGCGTGATGCACTCAGCCAATCTTGCCTTCACCGCGCTCGACCGCATCGCGGTCACCATGGGCCCCGGAAGTTTCACCGGCCTGCGCGTCGGCATTTCGGCGGCCCGCGGCCTTGCGCTTGCTGCGAAGCGGCCCGCCGTCGGCCTGACCACCTTGTCGGCCTATGCCGCCGCCGTCGTCGGCCAGAGCGGAGCGGCGCCGGTGATCTCGGCGATCGACGCGCGGCATGACCACGTCTATTTCCAGATCGTGGCCGGTGACGGCAGTCAGCTGGTGCGGCCGGGCGTCGCTCCCATCGACGAGGCAATCGCGGCTTCGCAATTCGGCGCGCCGCATCTGGTCGGCAATGCCGCAAACATCCTCGCCGAGCGCTGGCCTAAAGATATGCCGCAGCCGGTCGCGGTGGACGCGCAGCCCGCGCCCGACATCGGCTGGGTCGCATGGCTTGGCGCCGCGGCCGATCCCGCGACAAATCCGGCGCGGCCGTTCTATCTGCGGGCGCCCGACGCAAAGCCGTCCGCCCAACTGCCGCTTGCAGCACAAGCCGCAAGCTCATGATGAAATGGTTGTCGGAATGGTGGCGCGGCGGTGCGGCGGTCGTCGAGCCGGCTGTTGCGCGCGACGTCGCGCGGCTCGCGCAGCTCCACGGCGCCTCGTTCGCGCGCGGTTGGGGCGAAGGCGAGTTCGAGAGCATGCTCAGCGAGCGCAACACGCTGGTGCACCGGTTGCGCCTCGGCCGCAACACCGTGGGCTTCGCGGTGTCCCGGATCGGCGCGGACGAAGCGGAGATCCTCTCGATCGCGGTCGACCAGGCCCATCGCGGACGCGGCCTCTCTCGCACGCTGCTCATGACCCATCTCGGCCACCTGGCAGGATGTGGCGTGCGCACAATATTTCTCGAGGTCGAGGAAAATAACCAGCCGGCGCGGCGGCTCTACGACCGGACCGGATTCGTGGTGGTCGGACGGCGCGAACGCTACTATAAGCAGCCGAACGGGGAACAATTGAACGCACTTCTGATGCGACGTGACTTGTCGTAACATTGATGGCAGAAAGCGCCCCGTCAGGCGGACATCACATGACTGGTCTTAAACCTTCCCCCGCTTCCAAGGCGTCCGGCATCGAGGCGCGCTGTGCCGCCACCGGCATGCGCATGACCGAGCAGCGCCGTGTCATCGCCCGCGTGCTCGCGGAGGCGGTCGACCATCCCGATGTCGAGGAACTGTACCGCCGCTGTGTCGCCGTCGACGACAAGATCTCGATCTCGACCGTGTATCGGACCGTCAAACTGTTCGAGGATGCGGGCATCATCGAGCGCCATGACTTCCGCGAAGGCCGCGCGCGCTACGAGCAGATGCGCGACAGCCATCACGATCACCTCATCAACCTGCGCGACGGCAAGGTGATCGAGTTCACCTCCGAGGAGATCGAGAAGCTCCAGGCGGAGATCGCCCGCAAGCTCGGTTACAAGTTGGTCGATCATCGGCTCGAGCTCTATTGCGTGCCGCTCGACGACGACAAACCCACAAGTTAAGTGGCGATCGATCTCGTCATCTTCGATTGCGACGGCGTGCTCGTGGACAGCGAGGTGATCTCCTGTCGCGCGCATGCGGACGTGCTGTCCAGACACGGCTATCCGATCACATCGGAGCAGGTGCTGGTCCGCTTTCTCGGCGTATCCGAGAAAGATGCACGGCGAATGGTCGAACAGGAGATCGGCCGCAATCTTCCCGATGATCTCGAAAGCCAAGTGAATGCGGCGACGCTGCAATTCTATGCCAGCGATTTGCAGCCGATCACCCACGTGGCCGCAGCGATTGGCGCAATCGATTTGCCCAAATGCGTTGCGTCGAGCGGCACGCCGCAGAAGATCCACCACGGCCTGACCTGCGCCGGCCTCTACGATCTGCTCGCTCCGAACATCTTTTCGGCGAGCCAGGTCGCACGCGGCAAGCCCGCGCCCGATCTTTTTCTGTTCGCCGCCGCCCAGATGAAAGTCGCGCCGGAGCGGTGTCTCGTGATCGAGGACAGCGTCCCCGGGGTGACCGGCGCGCATGCCGCCGGGATGACCGTGCTGGGCTTTCACGGTGGCAGCCATTGCCCGCCAGGCCACGCGGAAAGACTACGGGCCGCCGGGGCCGGATTGACGTTCGACGATATGCGGCAATTGCCGGAGCTGGTCCGCCGGGTCGCGGCGAACATCGCGGCGGGCTGAATCCCTCCTCTCCGCGTCATTCCGGGGCGATGCGCCAGCATCGAACCCGGAATCCCGTGCCAAAACCTCGGGATTCCGGGTTCGCGACTGCGTCGCGCCCCGGAATGACGACCGAAAAGACCGCCAATCGCTGGATTTTCGCCTTCCCAGCCTATATCTGAGGGCAGTCCTCCCACCTCATTTCCGGGTTCCATGACGCCGCCGCGCAAGCTGCACATCAAATCTTATGGCTGCCAGATGAACGTCTACGATGCCCAGCGCATGGTGGACACGCTGGCCCCGGAAGGATTCGTGGAGACGGCCAGCGCTGATGACGCCGATCTCGTCATCCTCAACACCTGTCATATCCGCGAGAAGGCCTCAGAAAAGGTCTATTCGGAGCTCGGCCGCCTGCGCGTCGCCAAGGACGCCGCCGCGCGCGACGGGCGTACGATGCAGATCGCGGTCGCGGGCTGCGTGGCACAGGCCGAGGGCGAGGAGATCGTGCGCCGTGCACCCGCGGTCGATGTCGTCGTCGGTCCGCAGAGCTACCATCATTTGCCGCAGCTGTTGAAGCGCGCCGGCAATGAAGGCCGCGCCATCGAGACCGAATTCCCGGCTCAGGACAAGTTCGGCTTTCTCGCCCAGCCCAAGCCCGGCGCGATTCGCGCCCGCGGCATCTCCGCTTTCGTCACGGTGCAGGAAGGCTGCGATAAGTTCTGCACCTTCTGCGTCGTGCCTTACACGCGTGGCTCGGAAGTCTCGCGGCCGGTGACAAAGATCGTCGACGACGTGAAGCGGCTCACCGAGAATGGCGTCCGCGAGCTCACGCTGATCGGACAGAACGTCAACGCCTATCACGGCGAGGGACCGGACGGAAAAAGCTGGCCGCTCGGCAGGCTGCTGGAGCACCTCGCGGCGCTCCCGGGCGTCGCGCGGCTGCGTTATTCGACCAGCCATCCGCGCGATGTCGATGACAGTCTGATTGCAGCCCATCGCGATCTCGATGCCTTGATGCCGTTCGTGCACCTGCCGGTGCAGTCGGGCTCGGACCGGATTTTGGCCGCCATGAACCGGAAACATACCGCCGATGATTATCTTGATGTCATCGACCGTTTCCGGTCCGCACGCCAAGACATTGCTTTCTCATCAGATTTTATCGTCGGCTTCCCGGGCGAGAGCGAGCAAGATTTTCTCGCGACCCTCGCGCTTGTCACGCAAATCGGCTACGCTGCAGCATATTCGTTCAAATACTCCGCCCGGCCGGGAACGCCGGCCGCGGATATGCAGGAGACGGTGTCCCCCTCCGAGATGGACCAGCGATTGGAGCGGCTCCAGGAACTGATCGACAGCCAGCAATCGGCCTTCAACAAGGCTGCGATTGGCTCAACGGTTGATGTGCTGTTCGAGCGTCCGGCCCGCAAGGACGGCCAGATCGTCGGCCGCACCGCCTTCCTCCAGCCCGCGCATGTGATGGCCTCGCCCGACATCATCGGACAGATCCTGCCGGTCCGGATCGACAGCCTCGAACGCTACAGCTTCCTCGGTGAGCTCGCCATGGCGCACGAGCCCGCTTTATCGCCCATCGCCACTGGAGCCTGAACCCTTGCCCAAAAGCGCATCGGATTCGTCTTCTTCCATCGCTCCCAGCCGCAAATTTGACCGCGACATGCAGGTTCCGCCCGAGACCCAGGTCGTCATCGATTTCGATGACAACCGCGCCGCCTCCGCGCTGGTTGGCCCTTATGGCCAGCATCTGGCACAGATCGAACGGCGGCTCGGCGTCGTCGTCGATTCCAAGGGCAACCACATCACGATCGGCGGCTCGCGCGACGGCTGCGATGCCGCGCGTCGGGTGCTCGAGACGCTCTACGCCCAGGCCGTGAAGGGACAGGATCTCGACCAGGGCGAGGTCGAGGGCGCGATCCGAGCCGTGATCGCGCAGGGCTCGCTGTTCGAGTTCGACGCCAAGTCGGCCAAATCCACCTTCGACAGCATCAATCTGCGCAAGCGCCCGGTGCGTGCGCGCACGGCGGCGCAGGATTCCTACATTCGCGCGCTGAAGCGCCACGAGCTGGTGTTCGGCATCGGCCCCGCCGGCACCGGCAAGACCTGGCTCGCGGTCGCGCATGCCGCGCAGCTGTTCGAGCGCAAGGAAGTCGACAAGATCATCCTGTCGCGCCCGGCGGTGGAAGCCGGCGAGCGGCTCGGCTTTTTGCCCGGCGATCTCCGCGAGAAGGTCGATCCTTATCTTCGCCCGATCTACGACGCGCTTTATGACCTGATGGACGCGCGCATTGTCGAGCGCGCGCTGCAGACCGGCGAGATCGAGATCGCGCCACTCGCCTTCATGCGCGGTCGCACGCTGACCAACGCGGCCATCATCCTGGACGAGGCGCAGAACACCACGTCGATGCAGATGAAGATGTTTTTGACCCGCCTTGGCGAAAACAGCCGCATGATCGTCACCGGCGATCCCTCGCAGATCGACTTGCCGAACGGCCAGACCTCGGGCCTCGCCGAGGCGACGCGCCTGCTGAGCGGCGTCGAAGGTATTGCGCAAGTTCATTTCAAGGCCGAAGACGTGATCCGCCACGAACTCGTGGCGCGGATCGTCTCCGCCTACGAAGGGGCGCCGCAGCGGCCGGCCGCCGGTAAATCCTGACGAGGCAGCAACCGGACCATATGGGCGCGGACACGGCACCCCTTCGTTCGGAACAAGGACAATGTCACACCCCAACCTTCCCATCACCGAGGTCCTCGTCGTCGCCGATTGCTGGCAGCGGGAGCCCGAATCCGAAGCCGTGATCCAGCGCGCCGTGGCGGCCGCCGCCGAGAATGTCGAGGAAGACGTTGCGGGGGCGGAAGTGGCGGTAATGCTGACCGATGATGCCGGCATCCGCACCCTGAACAGCAACTGGCGCGGCATCGACAAGCCGACCAACGTGCTGTCGTTTCCCGCGCTGCAGCCGGAAGGCGACTGGAAGCCAGGCGATGCGCCGCGCATGCTCGGCGACATCGCGATCGCCTACGAGACCATGCGGCGTGAGGCGGACGAGGAACAAAAGCCGTTCGATCATCATTTGAGCCATCTCGCCGTGCACGGTTTCCTGCATCTGGTCGGCTACGACCACGAAAACGAAGACGACGCCGAGGAAATGGAAGCGCTCGAACGAGAGATCCTGGCTCATCTCGGCATTCCCGACCCCTATGCCGACCGCCCAGGGACGCATTGAGATGCCGGATTCGGACCCGATTCACGACAATCCGCGCAACACGGCCAATTTACCGGTCGTGGTGACCTCAGGCGAGGTGATGCGCCCGACCGCCGATGGCTGGCTGCTGCGCGCCATCCGGACGTTGTTCGGCTGGAAGGCGGGTTCGGTGCGCGACGACCTCCAGGTCGTGCTCGACGCCACGACGCCCGACGACACCGGCTTCTCGACGGTCGAGCGCACCATGCTGCGCAACATCCTCGGCCTGCACGAGCGTCGCATCGCCGACGTCATGGTGCATCGCGCCGACATCGTCGCGGTGAAGCGCGACATCCCGCTCGGCGAGTTGATGGACCGCTTCGAGAGCGCGGGCCATTCGCGCCTTGTAGTCTACAACGAGACGCTCGACGATCCCGTCGGCATCGTCCATATCCGCGATCTACTCGCCTTCATGACCGCGCGTGCGCGCGTGTCGGGGGGCACGAAAACCAAGCGCAAGAAACCGCTGCCGGCCGGGCTCGATCTGCGTTCGGTCGATCTCGCGCTGCCGCTCGAAGAAGCGCGCATCATCCGCAAGCTGCTCTACGTGCCGCCGTCGATGCGGGCGATCGACCTGCTCGCGCAGATGCAGGCTACCCGCATCCATCTGGCGCTGGTGGTCGACGAATATGGCGGCAGCGACGGCCTGGTCTCGCTCGAGGACATCGTCGAGCAGATCGTCGGCGAGATCGACGACGAGCATGACAGCGACGAGCCGCCCTCGATCGTGCGGCTGCCCGACAACGCCTTCATCGCCGACGCCCGCGCCAGCCTCGACGACGTCCGCACCGTGATCGGCGAGGACTTCGTCACGGGAGAGGCCGGCGAGGAAGTGGAGACGCTGGGCGGCTATCTCGTCAGCTTCGTCGGGCGCCTGCCGGTGCGCGGCGAGGTGATCTCGGGCCCCGGCCATTACGAGATCGAGGTGCTCGATGCCGATCCGCGCCGGGTCAAGCGGCTGCGGATCTCGACGCGAAAGGAGCGCCCCGCGCCGCGCACCCAGCGCGAGAGCCGGCGCCGCGAGGCTGCGCCGGATGGCAGCCAGTCGACGGCCAGCGACACGCCCACCCCGCCGCCAAGCGACGGGACCGGTCCGCAGTGAGCCCTTTCCAGCGATTTCGCCAGATCGCGCTTGCCATCATCCTGACCTGGGGATGGAAGCGCGCGCTCGTCGCGATGGCTGCCGGTGCGCTCTCGGTGCTGGCACTGGCGCCGTTCAACGCCTTCCCGGTGCTTTTCATCACCTTCCCGGTGCTGGTCTGGCTGATCGACGGCGCCGGCGCCGGCCGATATCGCGGCGTCCCCGCCGCGGCGCTGACCGGCTACTGGTTCGGCCTCGGCTATTTCGTGCCCGGCCTCTACTGGATCGGCTACGCCTTCTTCGTCGATGCCGATGTGTTCGCCTGGCTGACGCCGTTCGCCGTGCTGGGCCTGCCGGCCTATCTGTCCATCTTCACGGCAATGGGCTTTGCGCTCGCCCGCCTGCTCTGGACCAAGAACGCCACGCGCGTGCTTGCGCTCGCGGCAAGTCTCACCATCACCGAATGGCTGCGCGGTCATGCGCTGACCGGCTTTCCCTGGAACGCGTTCGGTTATGCGCTGTCCGAGCCGCTGCCGCTGGCACAAACGGCGTCGCTGATCGGCCTCTGGGGCATGACGTTCCTGACGGTTGCGATCTTCGCAAGCCCCGCGGCGCTGATCGACCGCACGCCCGATCGCCGCCTGGCGTGGCGCGCACCGGCCGCGGCCCTGGCGCTCCTGCTGGTCATGAGTATCTTCGGCGCGATCCGCCTGTCGCTGCATCCGACCACGATAGTCGCGGGCACCAAATTGCGCCTGATGCAGCCGGATCTCCAGCAGGACGCGAAATTCAACTACGCCGCCAAGGCGGAGGTGATGAAGAAATATCTGGCCTTGTCGGACCGCGCCTCCGGGCCGCAATCGACCGGCGTGCGCGATGCCACCATCCTGATCTGGCCGGAATCCGCCTTTCCGTTCTTCCTCACTCGCGAAGCCGATGCGATGGCGCAAATCGCGGAGCTTCTGCCCAAGGGCACGGTGCTGATCACGGGCTCGGTCCGCGCGCCCGACCTGCCGCGGGGCACGCCGATCACACGCGCCTATAATTCGATCTACGTGATCGACCACGACGGCAGCGTGCTCTCCATGTACGACAAGCTGCATTTGGTGCCGTTCGGCGAGTTTCTTCCCTACCAGGGCCTGATGGAGAAGCTCGGTTTCGAGCAACTCACGCGTGTGCGCGGTGGCTTCATTGCCGGCACCGTGCGCCACGCGCTGGCGGTCCCCGGCGCGCCGTCCGCGCTGCCGCTGATCTGCTACGAGGCAATCTTCCCCGGCGAAGTGGCTGGACCCAATGAGCGTCCGGGCTGGATCGTGAATCTCACCAATGACGGCTGGTTCGGAATCTCGACCGGCCCCTACCAACACCTTGAACAGGCGCGGATGCGCGCGATCGAGCTCGGATTGCCGCTGGTTCGCTCCGCCAATACCGGCGTTTCCGCGGTGATCGATCCAGTGGGACGCATCGTCGCCAGCCTCGGTCTCGGGATCGAAGGCATTTTGGATGCAAATCTGCCCGCCGCGATCCCGCCGACCATCTATGCGCGCGTGGGCGATGTACCCGCGGCCATGCTTGTCGCGCTCGCCGTGTTTTGGGCGGTCCGCCGACGTGTTGCCAAACGGCATCCCTGATCACGCAGCCGCGGCCGATAACTTTTGACAACCGTAGTCCCACGGTTGACAGACTGCACGCGGCCTCCTCATTCTGCACCGGCTGCAAAAGACAGTGGGCATTGCTAAATTTCTCCGCAATGTTTTCCAATAACAGGGTCTGATTTTGACGTTGCTTACACCTGAGGCATTCCTGATTGCGCCGAAGGTGATGTTTGGAGGGCTGAGGAAATGTCGAAAGCGCCCAACCCTGTTGACAAATATGTCGGCAGTCGCGTGCGGATGCGCCGCATCATGTTGGGCATGAGCCAGGAAAAGCTCGGTGAAGCTTTGGGCCTGACCTTCCAACAAGTTCAGAAATACGAGAAGGGCACAAATCGGGTCGGCGCGAGCCGCATCCAGCAAATTGCCGAGATTCTCCAGGTGCCGGTGTCCTTCCTGTTCGAGGGCGGTCCGAGCGGCGTGGCGGGGCCGGACGGCTTCGCAGAAGGCGCATCGCCGTCTTACGTCTCGGATTTCCTCGCGACGTCCGAAGGACTCGCTTTGACCAAGGCGTTCACCCGAATCACCGATTCGAAGATGCGCCGCTCGATCGTCGATCTCGTCGAGCAGATCGCGGCCCGCGAAGGCCCCGACAAGCGCTGACGCGCCATCTCAATCCGATTTGAGACTGCGTCAAATCTGGCCTATGTCGTCATTTGCGGCCGCGCTTTGATGCGCGTCTTCCTCGATGATGCGATTCAAAGGCACAGATGCACTCATGGTCAGCTCCAATTGGTTCGATTCCCAAACTATTCTCGATGGCATCCGCCGCTGGGTAGAGGTCGAGACGCCAACGGACGCACCTGAACAGGTCAACAAGCTGGTCTCAATGGTCGCGGAGCAATACCGCGATCTCCCTGTCACGCTCGAGCGCATCGCCGGCGTCGATGGCTGCGGCGATCATCTCGTGGCGCGCTCGACCTGGGGCCAGGACCGGCCCGGCATCCTGGTGCTGAGCCACCTCGATACCGTTCATCCCATGGGATTCATCGAGCGCCTGCCGTTCAAGGTCGAAGGCGACAGCGCGTTCGGTCCCGGCATCTACGACATGAAGGGCGGTGCCTACATCGCCCATCACGCCTTTCGCGCGCTTTGCGCCACGGCCGATCGCTCGCCGCTCGGCATCACCCACCTGTTCACCTCCGACGAGGAGATCGGCAGCCCCACCTCTCGCGCACTCATCGAGACCGAAGGGCGCAAGGCGAAGTACGTCCTGGTGACGGAGCCGGCCCGCGATGGCGGCAAGATCGTCACCGGCCGCAAGGGCGTCGGGCGATTCGAAGTCTTCATCAAGGGCGTGCCCGCGCATGCCGGCACACGGCCCCAGGATGGCCGCAGCGCGATCCGCGAGCTCGCCAACGTCATCCTGGCGCTGGAAGCGATGAATGATCTGGCGCGCAGCGTCACCGTCAATGTCGGCGTGGTGCGCGGCGGCACGCGGCCCAATGTGACGCCGGAAGAAGCCCATGCCGAAATCGATCTGCGCGTGCCGAGCCTCAAGGACGCGGATGAATTCGTCGGCAAGATCCTCGCCCTGACATCGAGGACGGATGGCGTCACCGTCAAGGTCACGGGCGGACTCAATCGTCCGCCTTACGAGAAGAGCAATGCAGGCGCCTCGCTGTACGAGCATGCAAAGACCGTTGCCGCGGAGATCGGTTTCGAGCTGGTCGACGTTCACACCGGCGGCGGCTCGGACGGTAATTTCACCGCGGCCCACACCGCGACGCTCGACGGGCTCGGCGTCGACGGCAAGGGCGCGCACACCCATTATGAGCAGCTCTATGTCTCGTCGCTCGAACCGCGCGCGCGGCTGCTCCATCGCCTGTACCAGACGCTCCGATGAGTGAGCGCAAATCAGATCCCGATCGCGAGGACAGCGAGCGCGCCTTCTTCGGACGCCGTAAAGGCCACAAGCTCAGGCAGCACCAGGCCGAGCTGATCGATCATCTGCTGCCGCGTCTTGCGCTCGCCATCGACCGCGAAGCACCGGCGGATGGCCGCGAGATCTTCGTCCCCGTAGCCGACGATTTGCGGCTCGAGATCGGCTTCGGCGGCGGCGAGCATCTTGCGGCGGAAGCGCAAAACTTCGCCACGACCGGCTTCATCGGCTGCGAGCCTTACGTCAACGGCATGGCGAAGATCCTCGCGCAGATCGAGACCGCCGAGATCGGCAACATCCGCCTGTTCGCAGGCGATGCCGCCGAGCTCCTGGCCTGGCTGCCGAAGGCTTCGCTGTCGCGGATCGACCTGATCCATCCCGACCCCTGGCCGAAACGGCGGCACTGGAAGCGGCGCTTCGTCCAGGACCGGACCATCGCCGCGATGGCGCGCGTGCTGAAAGCCGGCGGCGAATTTCGTTTCGTCTGCGACATCGACGATTACTGCGCCTGGACACTGTCGCATCTGTCGCGCTCGCAGGACTTTGTCTGGCTCGCGGAGCGCGCCGATGATTTTCGCCTGCCGTGGGACGGATACACGATGACGCGCTATGGCCGAAAGGCCACGCGCGAAGGCCGCAAGGCGGCGTATCTGCGGTTTCGACGGGTTTAGATCGTCTGCCGGTTGCGCCAGAAATTCACGACGCGCTCGGCGGTCGTCGGCATCAGCCGCGTGAAATTCGCGCGCGCTTGCTCAAGATCGGCATCGGCTGGCGTGCGATTCGGGCCGTACCACATCAGGATCAGTGCACGCACCGTCGGCCAACTGACATTCAGCACACGCGCCAGAACCAGAATTGGATCGTAGCGGTCACCCGTGATCAGGCGGTCGAGGACCGAGAGGCGGACGCCGGACATCGCCGAGAGCGAAGCAATCGCTTCCTCGTATTTGTGGGCCTTCGCGAAGCCAAACAGCGCGCTCTCGCCAAGATGGCCCCCGCGATGCAAGGCCAGAATCGTACGTTGCGCTCCCGAGAAATCGCGACGCGGTCCGGGCGGCAGCGTGGCTTCCTCGATGGCCGCCATGGCGCGCTTGATCTCGACCTGGCGCACGGGATTGACCACGCTCGAGAGGCGACGGCGGATGACGTCGAGCGTACCGTCGAGAAGCTGTTTCAGGTTCTCGCCCGAAAGATCGCTGCGCTGGCCAATCCTGAGCGTCAGCACGCCGTCCTGCGCGGCACGCTTGATCAGCTCGGAATAGCTGCCAGGCGAGAACACCGCACCGGAATTGCCCGCGGCGCGGCGCACCACGTCGCGATCGCCGCGCTCGATCAGCACGTCGGTGATGACAGCCGACAGCGTGGGGCGTTCGCTCATCGCCAGCAGATGGCCCTGGCCTTTCAGTCGCGCAATCTCGACGAGAGCGGCGTCGTCGAGCACGGGCGAATGGCGCAGCACGGGGCCCGCCACCGCGATTTCGTTTTCGCGCGCGAGCTGACTCACGAGATGCCGCGGCGCGTTGTTCAGGCGCGAGAAGCGTTCGGCGAGATCGACGCGCGAGGCGAGCTCGGCATGCGGGACGAGATCGATCAGCAGATTGTCGAAGAGATCGATGACATCGGGACGGAGGTTCTCGGCGTCCTGAAAGAACAATTGGGAGATGGCGTGCGCGATCTCGCCGCGACGCCGCGGGTCGCCGCGTTTGACGATATCGTCCAGTCCGGGAATGAGCGACGTGGCAACGGTCATGAAAACGCAAACTCGTACGGGGCACGCCGCGGGTGCGCCCTTAGTCCAAGCCGCCCCACAATCAGGAATTTAGGCCTCGGAGGTGAAGGAAGCGTTGCGCGGGGCCCCAGGCCGGGCGCAAAAAGCCCAGCCGACCCTGCATGGGCCTTGTCCGGGAAGACGGAAAGGGCTATATCAGCGCCAATTCATCTTCTCATACGATCCGCGTAGTGAGAGTGGGCCCGAAAGGACCCGCTCTTTTTTATTACCTGAACGCGGCTTGGTGGAAGATGTGCGGCCCGGCGATCTGTCGGGAGAGTTCCGAAGCGAGCTTTGAGATCTTAAACCAAGCCTTAACCATATCGAGCGCCTTGACCTCTGACATGACCGAACCGAACCCTGGTTCCACGGATGCCGAATTGCTGGCCGAGCCAAGGCTCGTGGTCGAGCCGGGCGTGGCGGCACGGGTGTCCGCGGTCGCGGGGCCAGTGCTCGAAGGCATGGGCTACCGCCTGGTGCGGATCCGCATTTCCGGGGAATCCGGCTGCACCGTGCAGGTTATGGCCGAGCGGCCGGACGGCTCCATGCAGATCGAGGATTGCGAGGCGATCTCGCGGGCGCTGTCGCCCGTGCTCGACGTCGCCGATCCCGTCGATCGCGCCTATCGGCTGGAAATCTCCTCACCGGGGATCGACCGCCCGCTGGTGCGCCGCTCCGATTTCGAGCGTTATGCCGGGCATCTGGTGAAGATCGAGATGGCGGTCGCCCATGACGGGCGGAAGCGGTTCCGCGGCACGATCGGCCCCGTCGAAGGCGACCAGGTGCATCTGCATCGCGACGACGTCAAGGCGGCCGAGGCTGCCGACGTGCTCCTGACGATGGAAGACATCGCCGAGGCGCGGCTGGTGCTGACCGACGAGCTGATCGCGGAATCCATGCGCCGCGGCAAAGCCCAGGCACGCGAGATGCGCCGCAATCTCGGCCTGGAGCCGCCGGCTGCGCCGCACGCCAGCATCAGCGAAAAGACGACCAAGAACACCAAGCCGGCTAAGAAGCCGGCGCCGGCAACTACGAAGAAGCCGGCTCCGACAAACACCAAGAAACATCGCCTGGCCGCCGAACGCGCGCGACGGGGCGAGATCGATCCTGACGAAGGAGACTAGCCATGGCAGTCAGCGCCAACCGACTTGAATTGCTTCAGATCGCCGACGCCGTTGCGCGCGAGAAATCGATCGACCGCGGCATCGTCATCGCGGCGATGGAGGATGCCATCGCCAAGGCGGCGCGGGCCCGTTACGGCAGCGAGACCGACGTTCACGCCGAGATCGACCCGAAGAAGGGCGAGCTCCGGTTGTCGCGCCACATGCTGGTGGTCGAGACGGTCGAAAACCATTCCAACCAGATCTCGCTGGTGGATGCGCAGCGCGCCAATCCCGGTGCCCAGGTCGGCGACACCATCGCCGACACCCTGCCGCCGCTGGAATATGGCCGCATCGCCGCGCAGTCGGCCAAGCAGGTGATCGTGCAGAAGGTGCGCGAGGCCGAGCGCGACCGGCAATATATGGAATTCAAGGACCGCATCGGCGACATCGTCAACGGCGTCGTCAAGCGCGTCGAATATGGCAGCGTGATCGTCGATCTCGGCCGCGGCGAGGCCATCATCCGCCGCGACGAGATGCTGCCGCGCGAAGTGTTCCGCAACGGCGACCGCGTCCGGGCCTACATCTTCGACGTCCGCCGCGAGACCCGCGGGCCGCAGATCTTCCTCTCCCGCACCCATCCGCAGTTCATGGCCAAGCTGTTCGCGCAGGAAGTGCCGGAGATCTATGACGGCATCGTCGAGATCAAGGCTGTCGCCCGCGATCCCGGCTCGCGCGCCAAAATCGGCGTAATTTCCCGCGATTCCTCGGTCGATCCGGTCGGCGCCTGCGTCGGTATGCGCGGTTCGCGCGTGCAGGCGGTGGTGAACGAATTGCAGGGCGAGAAGATCGACATCATCCCCTGGTCGCCCGACATCGCGACCTTCGTGGTCAACGCGCTGGCGCCGGCCGAAGTCTCCAAGGTCGTCATCGACGAAGACCGCGAGCGCATCGAGGTCGTCGTGCCCGACACCAACAACCAGCTCTCGCTGGCGATCGGCCGCCGCGGCCAGAATGTGCGTCTGGCCTCGCAGCTCACCGGCTGGGACATCGACATCCTGACCGAGCAGGAGGAATCGGAGCGCCGCCAGGCCGATTTCGAGAACTCCACCCGCGTCTTCATGGAATCGCTCAATGTCGACGAAGTGGTCGGCCAATTGCTGGCGTCGGAAGGCTTCACCTCGGTCGAGGAACTCGCGATGGTGGACGTCAAGGAACTCGCCGGCATCGAAGGTTTCGACGAGGAGACTGCGCAGGAACTCCAGAACCGCGCCCGGGAATATCTTGAACAGCTGGAAGCCGAACTCGAGGCCAGGCGCAAGGAGCTCGGCGTCGAGGACGCCGTGAAGGACGTGCCCGGCGTCACCTCGAAGATGCTGGTGAAGTTCGGCGAGAACGACATCAAGACAGTCGACGACCTCGCCGGCTGCGCCACGGACGATCTGGTCGGCTGGACCGAGCGCAAGGAGGGCGGCGAGCAGACCAAATATCCGGGCGCGCTCGATGGCCTCGAAATTTCCCGTGACGATGCTGAAGCGATGATCATGCAGGCCCGTGTCAAGGCCGGCTGGATCACCGAGGCCGATCTCGCCAAGCCCGCCGAAGAGGCCGAGGCGACCGAAGATCAGCCGGCTTAAGGCGAAGGAGGATGTCACCCGGATGCTCGCCGATACTGACCCCGAACTCGACCATGGACCGCGGACCGAAAGGTCCGCGACCATGCGGATGTGTGTGGTCAGCCGCGAGGTCCGGCCGATCGACGAGCTGATCCGCTTCGTCGTCTCGCCGCAAGGGCACATAGTTCCCGATCTCAAGCGCAAGCTGCCCGGACGCGGCATGTGGGTCACCGCCTCGCGCGAGGTGGTTGCGGAAGCCGTTCGGCGTCACCATTTCACCAAAGCCTTCAAGCGCGAGCTGCGCATCCCTCAGACGCTTCCCGCCGACCTCGAGGCGCTCCTGGTCCGGAGCGTGGTCGAAGCCCTTGGGATTGCCGCCAAGGCGCGCCAGATCGTAGCCGGTTTCGGCAAGGTCGAAAGCGCGCTTCGGGAAGGTACGGTCGAGGTCCTGATCCATGCCAGCGACGGGGCCGCGGACGGAATCCGCAAATTGGACATGCTGGCGCGTCAAAATGAGGGAAATCGCGGCGCCAAGCCGCCGATTCCCGTCGTCACCGCACTAAAATCGACAGAATTGGATTTGGCACTTACCCGGTCAAATGTGATACATGCTGCCCTGCTCGCGGGCCCGGCGAGCAAGTCATTCCTGTCACGTAGCCAGATGCTGGTCCGATACCGGATGGCGGACGCTGACAGGACTGCCGAAAAGCCCGGCCAGGATTTCTGAGAGACAACGACCACCCGATAGCACGGTGCGGCAACGCACAAGACAACAAGATCAGGATTAGGACTGCTTAATGGTTGATACCAAGACCCCTGGCGACAAGAAGCTGAGCGTTCCGAGCAAGACGCTATCGCTCAAGCCGCGCGTCGAAACGGGCACCGTGCGCCAGAGCTTCAGTCATGGCCGTAGCAAGCAGGTCGTGGTCGAGAAGCGTGGCAAGCGCCGTGTCGACGGCAGCCCCGAGCCGCAGGTGGCCGAGGTGGCGAAGCCCGCGCCGGCCGCCGTCGCGCCCAAGCCTGCTCCGGCCCGCCCCGCGCCGCCGCGCAACGCCGGCTCCGGCGTGGTGCTGCGCACGCTGACCGAGGACGAACGTTCCGCCCGCGCCAGCGCGCTGGCCGATGCCAAGGTGCGCGAAGTCGAAGAGCGCCGCCATGCCGAGGAAGAGGCCCAGCGCCGCGCGGTCCGCGAAAGCGCCGAGCGTGCCGATCGCGAGGCCGCCGAAGCCCGCCGCAAGGCCGAGGAGGAGCGTCACCGCCACGAAGAGGAAGCCAAGCGGAAGGCCGAAACCGAGGCCAAGAAGCGTTTTGGCGAAGGCGAGCAACCGCAATCTGCGGCGCGCCCTGCAACCGCGACCTCGGCCGCTCCTGCAGCGCGGCCCGGAGCGCCCACGGCGCGACCCGGCACAACCACCACGGCACGCCCGGGAACAACGACCGCGCGGCCCGGAACGACCACGCAACGGCCGGGAGGCCCGGTGGGCCGCGCCCCCGCTGTCGCGGCCGGACCGGACGAGGACGAGGGTCCGCGCCAGATCCGTCGCGGCCCCGGCGGCGCTGCGCGGCCTGTGGTCGCTCCCAAGCCCACCCACAAGCCCGGCCCGCAGAAGGAGCGCGGCCGCCTGACGGTCGTCACCGCCTTCAATGCCGACGACGTCCGCGAGCGCTCGATCGCCTCGTTCCGCCGCCGCACCCAGCGCCTGAAGGGCCATGCCGCGAACGAGCCGAAGGAAAAGCTCATTCGCGAGGTGGTCATTCCGGAAGCGATCACCATCCAAGAGCTCGCCAACCGCATGTCAGAGCGCGCGGTGGAAATCATCCGCATGCTGATGAAGCAGGGCGCGATCCACAAGATCACCGACGTGATCGATGCCGACACCGCGCAGCTGATCGCCGAGGAGCTTGGTCACACCGTCAAGCGCGTTGCCGCGTCCGACGTTGAAGAAGGCCTGTTCGACGCCATCGACGATTCCACCGACACCGAGCCGCGCTCGCCGGTGGTGACCGTGATGGGTCACGTCGATCACGGCAAGACCTCGCTGCTCGACGCGCTCCGTCATGCCAACGTGGTCTCCGGCGAAGCCGGCGGCATCACCCAGCATATCGGCGCCTATCAGGTGCTGTCGCCCGAAAGCGGCAAGAAGATCACCTTCATCGACACGCCCGGCCACGCCGCGTTCACCGCGATGCGCGCCCGCGGCGCCAAGGTGACCGACATCGTCGTGCTGGTGGTTGCGGCCGACGACGGCGTGATGCCGCAGACGATCGAAGCCATCAACCACGCCAAGGCGGCGCGGGTGCCGATCATCGTTGCCATCAACAAGATCGACAAGCCCGACGCCAAGCCCGAGCGCGTGCGCACCGAGCTGCTCCAGCACGAGGTGCAGGTGGAATCCTTCGGCGGCGAAGTCGTCGACGTCGAAGTGTCGGCGAAGAACAAGACCAATCTCGACAAGCTGCTCGAGATGATCGCGCTCCAGGCCGACATCCTCGACCTCAAGACCAATTCGGATCGTCCGGCCGAAGGCACCGTGATCGAAGCCAAGCTCGATCGTGGCCGCGGTCCGGTCGCGACCGTTCTGGTGCAGCGCGGCACGCTCCGTGTCGGTGACATCATCGTCGCCGGCGCCGAAATGGGCCGCGTCCGCGCGCTGATCTCGGATCAGGGCGAGACGGTGCAGGAGGCAGGTCCGTCAGTGCCGGTCGAGGTGCTCGGCTTCAACGGTCCGCCGGAAGCCGGCGATCGTCTCGCCGTGGTCGAGAACGAAGCCCGTGCCCGTCAGGTCACCAGCTACCGCGCGCACCAGAAGCGCGAGAATGCGGCTGCCTCGATCTCCGGCATGCGCGGCTCGCTCGAGCAGATGATGTCGCAGTTGAAGACGGCGGGCCGCAAGGAATTCCCGCTGATCATCAAGGCCGACGTGCAGGGCTCGCTGGAAGCGATCCTCGGCTCGCTGGAGAAGCTCGGCACCGACGAGGTCGCCGCGCGTATCCTGCATGCCGGTGTCGGCGGCATCTCGGAATCGGACGTGACGCTCGCGGAAGGCTTCAACGCCGCGATCATCGGCTTCTCGGTTCGTGCGAACAAGGAGGCCGCTGCGGCCGCCAAGCGCAACGGCATCGAGATCCGTTACTACAACATCATCTACGACCTCGTGGACGACGTGAAGAAGGCCATGAGCGGCCTGCTCGCGCCGACCCTGCGGGAAACCATGCTCGGCAATGCCGCGATCCTGGAGATCTTCAACATCTCCAAGGTCGGCAAGGTCGCCGGTTGCCGCGTCACCGACGGCACCGTGGAACGCGGCGCCAATGTGCGCCTGATCCGCGACAACGTCGTCGTGCACGAAGGCAAGCTGTCGACGCTGAAGCGCTTCAAGGACGAAGTGAAGGAAGTCCAGTCCGGTCAGGAATGCGGCATGGCCTTCGAGAACTATCACGACATGCGCGCCGGTGACGTCATCGAGTGTTACCGCGTGGAGACGATCCAGCGCTCCCTGTAAGTCCAAATCTTACCGAAGCGCCTGGATCTTTTTTGAACTGAATTGCGGGAGTGCGATGGCCGGATTTTTTCCGGCCATCCACCCCTCTTCGTTTCAGCAAGACAAATGACAATGCCCGTGTCCCAAAAGCGGGCACGACGAGGTGATTTTCAGACCATGCCCCGCCATCATCAGAAAAAGAGTTCCGCGCCCGGCGGCTCGCAACGTCAGTTGCGGGTCGGCGAGCAGGTTCGCCATGCGATAGCCGAGATTCTGGCGCAAGGCAGCGTGCATGATGCAGACCTCGAAGGTCACATCATCACCGTGCCGGAGGTGCGGATGTCGCCCGACCTGAAGCTCGCAACAGTCTATGTGATGCCGCTCGGTGGCCGCGATACCGAGATCGTCCTCGCTGCGCTCGAGCGCAACAAGAAATTCCTGCGCGGCGAGGTCGCGCGGCGCGTTAACCTGAAATTTGCACCTGACCTTCGCTTCCGCGTCGACGAACGATTCGACGAAGCGGAACGGATCGAGAAGCTTTTGCGAACACCCGCGGTGCAGAAGGACCTGGAACAGGATCCGGATACGGATCGGGAAGAAGAACGATGACGATGGACCCGGCTCACGGCACGATCGGCGGCGAAGAGGCCGATCAGCTCGACGTGCAGAAAAATAATTTTGCGGACATGGGCGGCAATTCTCAGCCGCCTCAGGAGCCGCGCCGCGTCAACAACGATCCGCGCGCCAACAAGCAGAAGGGCAACCAGCCGCGCCGCGACCGCCGCGACGTCCACGGCTGGGTCGTGCTCGACAAGCCGATCGGCATGACCTCGACGCAGGCCGTTGCCGTGCTCAAGCGCCTGTTCAACGCCAAACGCGCCGGCCATGCCGGCACGCTCGATCCGCTCGCCTCCGGCGGCCTGCCGATCGCGCTCGGCGAGGCCACCAAGACCGTTCCGTTCGTCATGGACGGCCGCAAGCGCTACCGGTTCACCGTGTGCTGGGGCGAGGAGCGCGACACCGACGACATCGAGGGCCGGGCGACCGCAACCTCGGACCAGCGCCCGACCCGGGACGCCATCGAGGCCCTGCTGCCCCGTTTCACCGGAGTGATCCAGCAGATCCCGCCGCGCTACTCCGCGATCAAGGTCCAGGGCGAGCGCGCCTACGACCTCGCCCGCGACGGCGAGATCGTGGAACTGGCCCCCCGCCCGGTCGAGATTCACCGTTTAAGCCTTGTAGATCAACCGGATAGCGACCGGGCCGTGTTCGAGGCCGAGTGCGGCAAGGGCACCTATGTCCGCGCGCTGGCCCGCGATATGGGCCGGATTCTCGGCACTTACGGCCATATCTGCGCGCTGCGGCGGACCCTGGTCGGCCCATTTGGCGAGAACGACATGATTCCGCTGGATCAGTTGGAGGCTTTGTGCGATAGAGCCGCGTCCGGCGAGGGTAGCCTCGCCGACGCGCTTATGCCCGTTGAGACCGCGCTGGACGACATCCCGGCACTGGCCGTCACTCGGGCTGATGCGGCAAGGCTCCATCGGGGCCAAGCCGTTTTGTTGCGCGGACGGGATGCGCCCACTTGTAGCGGCACAGTCTATGTCACGGTGGCAGGCCGACTTCTCGCGCTTGCCGAAGTCGGCAATGGCGAAATCATCCCCAAGCGTGTGTTCAACCTGACCGGCCTGACTGCCAGCGCCGATCGCAACGAGAGAAATTGACCGATGTCGATTGCCGCAGAACGCAAAGCGGAAGTCATCAAGACGAATGCCAACAAGGCCGGCGATACCGGCTCGCCAGAGGTTCAGGTCGCGATCCTGTCGGAACGCATCGCCAACCTCACCAACCATTTCAAGACCCACGTGAAGGACAACCATTCGCGTCGCGGTCTCTTGAAGCTGGTCTCGACCCGCCGCTCGCTCCTCGACTATGTGAAGAAAAAGGACGAGGCGCGTTACAAGGCGCTGCTCGAGAAGCACAACATTCGTCGTTAAGAGTTCTTGCGCGCGCCAAACGGCGCGCGTTTTCGCGCGTGATTTCGAACGAAAGCGTTTGTTTAAAGGTTTTTCGTCGAGGCTGCGTGCGCGTCGGATGCGAGCCGTTGACGGCGAGCATCCGAGGCATGGTGGGCGAACACCGCGCTTCGGTGTTCGCGTTCGTGCCGACTGACAGTCCAGCAGCAATCCGGCGGCTGGGCACAACGGGCAAGGCGCCCGTATGACCCGAAGGGATGGACGCCATCCGAAATCCAAAAACCATGGCAGGATCGCAGGACGCTGATCGCCCGCTTCGATCAACGTCCCGCAATCTTGCGCATGGTTTTTGTTTTTCGACCCGTCCTTCTTTCGAGAACCCATGAAAGAAGACCTCTATGTTCAATAAGCATTCAGTCGAGATCGACTGGGGTGGACGCCCTCTCAAGCTCGAAACCGGCAAGATCGCCCGCCAGGCCGACGGCGCCGTCGTCGCGACCTACGGCGAGACCGTGGTGCTCGCCACCGTCGTTGCCGCGAAGTCGCCGCGCGAAGGCGTCGACTTCCTGCCGCTGACCGTCGACTACCAGGAGAAGACCTACGCAGCCGGCCGCATTCCCGGCGGTTATTTCAAGCGCGAAGGTCGTCCGACCGAGAAGGAAACGCTGGTTTCCCGCCTGATCGACCGTCCGATCCGTCCGCTGTTCGTCGACGGCTGGCGCAACGAGACCCAGGTGATCGTCACCGTGCTCTCGCACGACATGGAGAACGATCCCGATATCGTCGCGCTGGTGGCCTCGTCGGCTGCGCTGACCCTGTCGGGCGCCCCCTTCAAGGGCCCGATTGGCGCCGCGCGCGTCGGCTTCGCCAATGACGAGTTCATCCTCAACCCGACGCTCGACGAGATGGTCGACACCCAGCTCGACCTCGTCGTCGCCGGCACCGCAGACGCGGTGCTGATGGTGGAATCGGAAGCCAAGGAGCTGAACGAAGAGATCATGCTCGGCGCCGTGATGTTCGGTCACCGCCACTTCCAGCCCGTGATCAACGCGATCATCGAGCTCGCCGAAAAGGCCGCGAAGGAGCCGCGCGAGGTCACCACGATCGACAATTCGGCGCTCGAAAAGGAAATGCTCGGCATGGTCGAGCAGGAACTGCGCGCCGCCTACGCCATTCCGGTCAAGCAGGATCGCTACGCCGCGGTCGGCAAGGTCAAGGAAAAGGTGATCGCGCACTACTTCCCGGAAGGCCAGGAGCCGAAATACGACAAGCTGCGCATCGGCGGCGTGTTCAAGGAGCTCGAAGCCAAGATCGTTCGCTGGAACATTCTCGACACCGGCAAGCGCATCGACGGCCGCGATTCCAAGACCGTGCGCAACATCGTCGCCGAAGTCGGCGTGCTGCCCCGCGCTCACGGCTCGGCGCTGTTCACCCGCGGCGAGACCCAGGCGCTGGTCGTGACCACGCTCGGCACCGGCGAGGACGAGCAGTACATCGACGCGCTGTCGGGAACGTACAAAGAGACGTTCCTGCTGCACTATAATTTCCCTCCCTACTCGGTCGGTGAGACCGGCCGCCTCGGCGGTACCAAGCGCCGCGAGATCGGCCACGGCAAGCTCGCCTGGCGCGCGATCCACCCGGTGCTGCCGCCGCACCACGAATTCCCCTACACCACGCGCGTGGTGTCGGAGATCACCGAATCCAACGGCTCCTCGTCGATGGCTTCGGTCTGCGGCGCCTCGCTCGCGCTGATGGACGCCGGCGTGCCGTTGAAGCGGCCGACCGCGGGCATCGCGATGGGCCTGATCCTCGAAGACAAGCGCTTCGCGGTTCTCTCGGACATCCTCGGTGACGAGGATCATCTCGGCGACATGGACTTCAAGGTCGCCGGTACCGAGCAGGGCATCACCTCGCTCCAGATGGACATCAAGATCGAGGGCATCACCGAGGAGATCATGAAGGTCGCGCTCGGCCAGGCCAAGGATGGGCGTATCTACATCCTCGGCGAGATGTCGAAGGCGCTCACCAACGCCCGTGCCGAGCTCGGCGAATACGCGCCGCGCATCGAGACCTTCAAGATCGCCACCGACAAGATCCGCGAAGTGATCGGCACCGGCGGCAAGGTGATCCGCGAGATCGTCGAGAAGACCGGCGCCAAGGTCAACATCGAGGACGACGGCACCGTGAAGGTCGCCTCCAACGACGGCGAGGCCATGAAGGCCGCGATCAAGTGGATCAAGTCGATCGCCTCCGATCCGGAAGTCGGCCAGATCTATGACGGCACCGTCGTCAAGGTGATGGAGTTCGGCGCTTTCGTGAACTTCTTCGGCTCCAAGGACGGTCTCGTCCACATCAGCCAGCTCGCCTCGGCGCGCGTGCAGAAGACCTCCGACGTCGTCAAGGAAGGCGACAAGGTCAAGGTCAAGCTGCTCGGCTTCGACGACCGCGGCAAGACCCGCCTGTCGATGAAGGTGGTCGACCAGGAGACCGGCGAAGACCTCGAGGGCAAGGGCGAGAGCCAGCAGCCCGCGCGCGAAGCGGCCGGCGAGTAAATCTCGCCACCTGCCAGAAACACGAAGGGCGGCCTCGCGGCCGCCCTTTTTGTTTGTCGCTTGCTGAGCTTCGGAATCAGGCCGCGATGTCGAACCGGTCCAGGTTCATCACCTTGGTCCAGGCCTTGGCGAAGTCCTTGACGAACTGCTCCTTGGAATCCGACGTGGCATAGACCTCGGCGTAGGCGCGAAGCTGCGAGTGTGCGCCGAAGATCAGGTCGACGCGCGTGCCGGTCCACTTCACCGCGTTGGTCTTGCGGTCGCGGGCCTCATAGGTGCCGTCGGTGCCGGCCGGCGTCCACTGCGTGCTCATGTCGAGCAGGTTGACGAAGAAGTCGTTGCTCAGCGTTCCCACCTTCGAGGTGAGGACGCCGTTCTTCGAACCGTTCGCATTGGCACCGAGCACGCGCAGACCGCCGAGGAGCGCCGTCATCTCCGGGCCGGTAAGCCGGAGCAGCTGCGCACGATCGACCAGAGCCTCCTCGGGCATCATGAACTGCTGCCGCTTGCCGATGAAGTTACGGAAGCCATCGGCCCGCGGCTCCAGCGGAGCAAACGAAGCGGCGTCGGTCTGCTCCTGCGAGGCATCCATGCGGCCCGGCGTGAAGCCAACCTTGACGTCGATGCCGGCATCCTTCGCGGCCTTCTCGACCGCGGCGGTACCGCCGAGCACGATGAGGTCCGCGAGCGAGACCTTCTTCGCACCGGATGACGCGTTGAAGTCCTTCTGGATCGCTTCGAGCTTGCCCAAAACCTTCGAGAGTTGGGCCGGCTCGTTCACCTCCCAGTCCTTCTGCGGGGCAAGGCGAATGCGCGCGCCGTTGGCGCCGCCGCGCTTGTCCGAGCCGCGGAACGTCGAGGCCGACGCCCATGCGGTCGAGACCAGCTCCGAGACCGACAGACCCGAGGCCAGGATCTTGGTCTTCAGCGAGGCGATATCCTGCTCGCTGGCCAGCTCGTGATTCACGGCCGGGATCGGGTCCTGCCAGATCAGCGTTTCCTTCGGCACCAGCGGGCCGAGATAGCGCACGACCGGACCCATGTCGCGATGGGTGAGCTTGAACCAGGCGCGGGAGAAGGCGTCTGCGAACTGATCGGGATTCTCCAGGAAGCGGCGCGAGATCTTCTCATACGCGGGATCGAAGCGCAGCGAGAGGTCAGTCGTCAGCATGGTCGGCCGATGCTTCTTCGACTTGTCGAAAGCGTCGGGAATCACGGGGTCGGCGCCCTTTGCCGTCCATTGGTTCGCACCGCCCGGGCTCTTGGTCAGCTCCCATTCGAAGTTGAACAGGTTCTCGAAGAAGTAGTTGCTCCACTTGGTCGGGGTCTGCGACCAAGTCACCTCGAGACCGCTGGTGATAGCGTCGCCCGAGTGGCCCGAAGAGTGCTTGCTCTTCCAGCCGAGACCCTGATCCTCGAGCGCGCCCGCTTCCGGCTCCGGTCCGACCAGCGACGGATCGCCCGCGCCATGGGTCTTGCCGAAGGTGTGGCCGCCGGCGATCAGCGCGACGGTTTCCTCGTCGTTCATCGCCATGCGGAAGAAGGTTTCGCGAATGTCCTTGGCCGCGGCGATCGGATCCGGCTTGCCGTTCGGGCCTTCCGGATTGACGTAGATGAGGCCCATCTGCACCGCGCCGAGCGGCTCGGCGAGCTGGCGTTCGCCGCTGTAGCGCTCATCGCCCAGCCACGTGCCTTCGGGACCCCAATACAGCTCTTCCGGCTCCCAGACGTCGACGCGGCCGCCGGCAAAGCCAAAGGTCTTGAAGCCCATCGACTCCAGCGCGACGTTGCCGGCCAGCACCATCAGATCGGCCCAGGAGATCTTGCGGCCGTATTTCTGCTTGATCGGCCAGAGCAGACGGCGTGCCTTGTCGAGATTGGCGTTGTCGGGCCAGCTGTTGAGCGGCGCGAAACGCTGCTGTCCCGCGCCGGCGCCACCGCGACCGTCGGTGGTGCGATAGGTGCCCGCGCTATGCCAGGCCATGCGGATCATGAGGCCGCCGTAGTGACCGAAGTCGGCGGGCCACCATTCCTGCGATTCGGTCATCAGAGCGGTCAAGTCCTTGATGACCGCGTTCAGGTCGAGCGACTTGAATTCCTTGGCGTAGTCGAAGTCCTTGTCCATCGGGTCGGACTTGGCGGAATTCTTGTGCAGCATCTCGATGCTGAGCTGGGTCGGCCACCAATCGCGGTTCGCCGGCACGCGTTTTCCACCCGAAAACGGGCACTTTGAAGAGTCGTCCATGAATACCTCCTCTGGTGGCGTCGAACTCGCGCCTTTGACCAGGTAGAAGCACTCTAAGCTTCACGTTCGATCAGGGGAAGTTGACTTTAATGATCGCAGCGATAAGATTTTCTGATGCTAAACCTCACCCTGCGCCAGCTCCGGTATTTCGACGCCCTGGCGCGTCACAGTCATTTCGGCCGCGCGGCTGAGTCCTGTTCAATCTCGCAGCCCGCCCTGTCGATGCAGATCAAGGAGCTGGAGGAGGCGCTCGGCGGCCTGCTGCTGGAGCGCAGCGCCCGGCAGGTGGCGCTGACCCGGTTTGGCGAGGAGCTCGCGCAACGCGTCCGCGACATCTTGCGCTCGGTCGACGAGCTCGGCGATTTTGCCCGCGCCTCGCAGGACCGGTTCTCCGGACGGCTGCGCATCGGCATGATCCCGACGATTGCGCCCTATCTGCTGCCGACAATCACCAAGAATCTGACGCGCATGCATCCGGAGCTTGACATCCGCGTGCGCGAGACGATGACGCCGCGGCTGATCCAGGAACTGGTGGAAGGCCGGCTCGATACCGCCATCGTGGCGTTGCCGGTGTCCGAGCCCTCGCTCACCGAGGTCGCCCTGTTCGAGGAAAAATTCCTGCTGGTGCGACCGAGCGCGGATGAGGGAACGCCGGCACCATCGCGGGAGATGATGCGCGAGATGCGGCTGCTGTTGCTCGAGGAAGGACACTGCTTCCGCGATCAGGCGCTGTCATTCTGCAACATGCAATCGGCACCGCCGCGCGAGATGCTGGATGCCAATTCGCTGTCGACGCTGGTCCAGATGGTCAGCGCCGGCATCGGCGTCACCTTGATCCCGGAGATGGCCGTGTCGGTGGAGACGCGATCGGCCTCGGTCTCGCTGGCGCGCTTCCGCGACCCGCAGCCGTCACGCACCATCGGCATGGTCTGGCGCAAGACCAGCCCGCTGGCGCGGCAACTTCTGCAGATCTCCGAGGTGGTGTGCCTATCGGCGGGCAAGGTGCGCGCGCGCCCATCCGTGCGCAGCAAGCCGATTTGAGGCCTCGATGTCGCATCCCACCATCCGCCCGGCCCGCGCGGACGAATACGACGAGATCGGCCGTGTCTGGATGGAGAGCTGGGTCTCGACCGGGCTTGGCGAGGCGAGCGAATTCCTGCTGGCGAACCTGCGCGCACGGATCCGGCGCGAGATCGAGGACGGCTGGAGCCTGTTCGTCGCCGACGACGACGGCACGATCGCCGCGATGCTGGCGCTGCATCTGCCAAAATTCTATCTCGACATGCTGTTCGTCGCGCCCGCCTATCAGGGCCAATCGCTCGGCCGCCAATTGCTCGCCTTCACGCGCACGCAAATGCCGGATGAGATGTCTCTGCGCTGCGTCCGCGAGAACGAAAAAGCCTGGCGCTGGTACGAGCGCGAGGGCTTTGTGTTCGAGAAGCAAGAGGTCGAGCCGTCGAACGGGTTCATGATGAAGTATTATCGGTGGCGGCGGCCGGGACGTACCGGATAGGCAGTGGTCGCCTGGTGCAGCTTGCGGTTGTCACCCGTCCAATTTAGTGTGGTGTATCCGCCGTCCTCCTGCCCCTGATCTCCCGGAATCGATGTTTCGAATTGCTGTCTCGCTGATCGCGGTGCTGTCCCTGCTCACTACGGCAGCCGCGCAAACCCTTCCCGCAACCGCCGCGCCTCCCGCTCAGACGGCGGCGCCGGCCAAGAAGGCAGTCAAGAAGGCGGCGCCGAAGGCCAAACCGGCTGCACAACAGCCAGTCGGGGCGGAGAGTGGCCCCTGTCAGATCGGCGTCATTTCCGCCATCGGAGACCAGTTCTCGGTGCAACATGTTGGCCTCACGATGCTCGGCAACGAGTACATGGAGGCGCCGATCGAGACGTGGGGTATCGATGATCTGTTCGTCGCGAGGGTTCGCGCCGCGGCGCCCGGCACCGCTGTCCGAAAGATCGCTTACGCAAGCGGAGCCTTCAAGCCTTACTATCATCCGGAAGCGAAACTGTTCCGCAAGGACCGTGACGACCTGACGGCGCTGGTGCGGCAGATCGCCGGAACTTCGAACTGCGAACGTTACGTCGTAGCCACGAAAGCCCGCGTTTCGGTTGATGGCACCAATCAATCAATCGAGGGCCTCGGGGTCTACAAGAATTGGGCGAGCCCTTCCGGGCGCGGCGTCGTGGTTTCCTATTTCCGCATCAACGTTTTTGAAGGACGGACTTTCGACGTCCATCGGGCGCCTACCCGCAGCTTCGGCGATGTGATTGCTTCGAGTTTCTCCAACAAGAACGACAATATGCGAATCCTCAACAATCTCGAATTTCCCAAGACCCCTGAACAGGTGACCAACAGCGCATTGCTGCGCGACAGCACACGCGGCCTGCTCACGGCCCAGCTGGACCAGTATCTACCCGCGTATATCAAGGGCGAGTAAGCGCCTTTGCCGACGGGACGCGACAAAGGCTATCGCTCGTCCGCTTCCTGCGGCTGGGCTGTATTTGAGGTCGTGGCCCGGCTGCTCGTGGTGGCGGCTGTCGTGTGGTGCTTTTCGACATCTGCCTGGGCGCAGACCAAATCGGTACCACAAGGGACGGAGACGGCAGGATCAGCCGTCAGGCAAAGCAACAACAAGACGACCACGCGGACGGCCAAGCCTGCTCCCGTGGTCGGTGGCCTGTGCGACTTCGGGGTCGTCATCACCACCGGCGATGAGTTCACCGTGTTGACGACCGGCCTGACCGTATTTCAGAACAAGAAGACGGTCGTCCCGATCCCGGGCTGGGGACTCAATGATCTGATCTTCGCGCGGACTCGCGCCGCGATCCCTGCCGGCGTATCCGTTCTGAGAATCCCCTACAACCCGGCGAAATTTCCTCCCCGCGATGAGTCCAAGGATACATTGAAGGAAAGGTTGTTCCGCGATCTCAATGCGGAGCTGGCCCAATACATGCGCGAGGTCGTGAAAGGAACGAATTGCCGGCACTACATCCAGATCCTCAATTCAATCAGCCCTTTCGGGTCATCCAACTATACGGTCCGCGGCTTCGGCATCCTCAACCATGATGTGGTGCTCGGGCGTCGCATCTATCTCTACGCCCTGGCGTTTGTCCGCGTCTTCGACGGGCGCGACTTTTCTGTTGTCAGACAGAGTTCTGCGCTGATCAACACGCATCATTCCCTCATGGTGCAGAGGCTTCTGGGCGTGCAGATCGGCGGCCCCTATCGCGAACTACCCGCAGAATCGTTTCCAACCCGCCCTGAAGATGCCGCCGACAATCCCGCACTGCGCGACGGCGTGCGCGCCATGCTGACGGAAAGCCTCGACAAGACGCTGCCGCTCTTGCTCGGGTTTCAACGAGCGACACGCAACAGCGACGCGCGCTGATCAACACGTCCTTCGCAGCAGGAACTGGTCTCGAATTATTGAGAAATCGTGGGCACGTCGCTTGCGCGCCTTTGCCCACTCTACGAGAGCTAATCCTGCGTCTTCAGATCGTCCGGCCTCGGCATCAGGACGGTGTTGTAGCCGCTATCGACATAATGGATTTCGCCGGTCACCCCGCCGGAGAGATCCGACAACAGATACAGCGCCGAGCCGCCGAGTTCGTCGAGCGTGACGCCGCGGCGGAGCGGGGAATGCTTTTGCATGAAGGCGAACATCGCGCGCGCCTCGCCGATGCCGGAGCCGGCGAGCGTGCGGATCGGGCCTGCGGAGATCGCGTTGACGCGGATGCCGCGCGGTCCGAAATCGGACGCAAGATAGCGCACCGAGGCTTCCAGCGCCGCCTTGGCCACGCCCATCACGTTGTAGTTCGGCATCGCGCGTTCCGAGGCGCCGAAGGTCAGCGTGATCATGCTGCCGCCCCCCGTCATCAGCTCGGCGGCGCGTTTTGCCACTTCCGTGAAGGAGAAGCAGGAGATCACCATGGTGCGCGAAAAATTCTCGCGGCTGGTGTCGGCGTAACGGCCCTTGAGCTCGTTCTTGTCGGCGAAGCCGATCGCGTGGATCACGAAATCCAGCCGGCCCCACTTTTCGCGCAAGGCCGTGAATGTGGCGTCGACGCTGGCGATGTCCTCGACGTCGCAGGGCAGCACCATGTCGACGCCAAGCTGCTCCGCCAGCGGCTTGACGCGCTTGCCCAGTGCCTCGCCCTGAAAGGTGAAGGCGAGCTCGGCGCCATGGGCATGCAGCGTCTTCGCCATGCCCCAGGCGATCGAATGATCATTGGCGATGCCCATGATCAGACCGCGCTTGCCTTTCATTAATTCCTGCATCGTTACGATCGCTTTCCGCTTTCGTCATGCCCGGGCTCGTCCCGGGCATCCACGCCCTTCGAAGCCGGGACCAAGACGTGGATGGCCGGGACAAGCCCGGCCATGACGAGAAAATTACCAGCGCGTCCGCAAGGACGTCACGCATCCAGCCGGCTGAACACCAGCGTGGCGTTGGTGCCGCCGAAGCCGAAGGAGTTCGACAGCACGGTGCCGATCTTGACGTTGTCGATGCGCTTGCGCACGATCGGCATATCGGCGAACGCGGGGTCGAGTTCCTGGATGTGTGCGCTCTCGCAGATGAAACCATTGTTCATCATCAGCAGCGAATAGATCGCTTCCTGCACGCCGGTTGCGCCCAGGGAGTGACCGGTCAGCGCCTTGGTCGCCGAGATCGGCGGGCACTTCTCGCCACTTCCGAACACCCTGCGGAGCGCGTCGATCTCCGGCGGATCGCCGGCCGGCGTCGATGTCGCGTGCGGATTGATGTAGTCGACCTTGGTCTTCACGGTCGACATCGCCATGCGCATGCAGCGCTCGGCGCCCTCGCCTGACGGTGCGACCATGTCGTAGCCGTCGGACGTCGCGCCGTAGCCGACGATCTCGCCGTAAATGCGCGCGCCGCGCGCCTTGGCATGCTCGAGCTCTTCCAGCACCAGCACGCCGGCGCCGCCGGCAATCACGAAGCCGTCGCGGTTGACGTCGTAGGGACGCGAGGCCGTGGCAGGCGTGTCGTTGTACTTCGAGGACATCGCGCCCATGGCGTCGAACAGCACCGACAGCGACCAGTCCAGCTCCTCGCAGCCGCCGGCGAAGATGACGTCCTGCTTGCCGATCTGGATCGTCTCATAGGCGTTGCCGACGCAATGGTTCGACGTGGCGCAGGCGGACGAGATCGAATAGTTCACGCCCTTGATCTTGAACCAGGTCGCAAGCGTCGCGGAGGCCGTGGAGGACATCGCCTTCGGCACTGCAAACGGCCCGACGCGCTTCGGTCCCTTGGTGCGGGTGATGTCGGCGGCCTCGACGATGGTGCGCGCCGACGGGCCGCCGGAGCCCATGATGATGCCGGTGCGAATATTGGAAATTTCGTCAGGCGAAAGCCCGGAATCCTGGATCGCCTGTTCCATCGCGACGTGATTCCACGCCGCGCCCTGACCGAGGAAACGCATGGCGCGGCGGTCGACTACCGTCGAAGGATCGAGCGTCGGCGCACCCTGCACCTGTGAACGGAAGCCGAGCTCGGCATATTTCTCAGCCCGCGAAATGCCCGACTTCGCCTCGTGAAGGCTCGCAAGCACTTCCTGGGTGTTGTTTCCGATGGAGGAGACAATGCCCATCCCGGTGACCACAACCCGCCTCATGACAGCCTCGCCTCAATCGTTGTCTTCGTGGTGATGCGCTCAGCCCAGGCTCGTGCCCTGCTTGAACAGGCCGACCTTCAAATCCTTCGCGCGATAGATAATCTGGTCATCGACCGAAAGCCATCCGTCGGCGATACCGAGCACCAGCTTTGAACGCATCACGCGCTTGATATCGATGTTGTACACAACCTTGCGGGCCTCCGGCAGCACCTGGCCGCTGAACTTCAGCTCGTTCAGGCCAAGCGCCCGACCGCGACCTTCACCGCCGCTCCAGCCCAGATAAAAGCCGACCATTTGCCACAGTGCATCGAGCCCGAGGCAGCCGGGCATCACCGGATCGTTCTTGAAGTGGCAGCCGAAGAACCAGAGGTCGGGCTTCACGTCGAGCTCGGCGCGCACCACGCCCTTGCCGAATTCACCGCCGGTCTCGCTGATGTCCGCAATGCGGTCGAACATGAGCATCGGCGGCAGCGGCAATTGCGCATTGCCAGGGCCGAACATCTCGCCGCGGGCACATGCCAGCAGATCTTCATATTCGTAACCGTTGCGCCTGTTCAGCATGCGGAAGCCTTTGTGTTCAAACCCCGATTGAGCGGCGTTTCCGGCGAAAATGGGCCCTCTCCTGTTCGAAAGGCAACAGCTGTTGCCATTGTCGGACGAGAATACCGAAGGACCCTGGATCGATAGCGAGCGGCCTTCAATGCCGGGTCGCGCCAAAATCGGTTAAGCGGAACCGCGGGCTCTCTAACACAGGCCATTTCGGGTAGCAAAGCGCTCTCATGAAGGTAAAATGACGGGCCACCAAGCCGGTTCCCTACCTGATTAGAACCACTCTAGTTGCGAGAAACTTGCATCTGCATCTATCTCTCCATATATGTTTGGGGATCACAGTGTTCACGCGTGCCCGAAGCTGGAAATGAACGAAAATAACGCGCCCCATCGCGACGAAGAGGCCCATGCGGCGGCTCTAATGTCCGGCCGCCAGCCGGCTTTGACCGGTTGCCCGTGGCACGACGTCAACGAAATGCTCCAGTCCGCAGGGCTTCGCCCGACCCGCCAGCGTATGGCGCTCGGCTGGCTCCTGTTCGGCAAGGGTGCACGTCACCTCACGGCTGAAATGCTCTACGAAGAAGCGACGCTGGCCAAGGTGCCGGTCTCGCTGGCGACCGTCTACAACACCCTTAACCAGCTCACCGACGCCGGTCTACTGCGTCAGGTCAGCGTCGACGGCACCAAGACCTATTTCGACACCAACGTCACCACCCACCATCACTACTACCTCGAGAACAGCCATGAGCTGGTCGATATCGAGGATCCGCATCTGGCGCTGTCCAAGATGCCGGAGGTGCCCGCGGGTTACGAGATCGCCCGCATCGACATGGTCGTACGGCTGCGCAAGAAGCGCTGAGCTTCGAATCTCGCGTCGTCCCGGCGAAGGCCGGGACCCATACCGCGTGATTTATCGATAATCACAGCAATCTGTATCGCGGGACGACCGGGTAACTACCACTCTTCCTCAAACTACTGCCTGTGGTTATGGGTCCCGGCCTTCGCCGGGACGACCACGAGATCAGTTCACCTGCTCGTCCGAGTAGACGCCCCAGAGGCGCTCCTGCTGAATCCAGCCGTCAAAGCCGTTGCCGAGAACGTGGCACCAGTTTGCGCTGCACTTCTTCACCTGGGTGACGACGCCGGCCTGGAGCTTTGCGGCCACCGCGCTGTCGGGATCGGCGCGATCGTAGATCGGCGCGAGCTCGTCCTTGTGCTTCATCGTGACGACCGCGGTGCGGCGGCCCGACAGCAGCGAGTGATAGACCCAGCCCTCGGCGCCCTCGGAATCGCGCACCCGGCGCCAGTTCTCGAACTCGGCGGTGATTTCGACCGGCAGGCCGGAGCGGGTGTAGACCCAGGCGACGTCATTGTCCTTGGTCGGGCCGGCGCGGACGTTGACGTGATCCGATTTCAGGCTGACGTAGCGCGGCACCGGGAGGCCCGAGGCCGTCTGGGGTGTGCTGTCCTTTGCCGAATGCCCGGGACTGACCGAAGCGCTCAACCAGGTGCAAACGAGCGCCATCACCGAACAAAAACGCCCCAACGCCATCAACCCGTCTCCTGTCGAAGGTCCAGCCGAGCCGGGCCCTCACCCCAAAATTCCAAAACCAGGCCACTGTCGCCCCTGACCCGCCCCACGCGGGTGTTCCCGAGCCCTTTGCCCGTGGTTCTTGTCTTGGCCCGGCCTTCTGCTAGAGAGGACGGACGTCTGAACAACCGGTTTGTCCCGATTTTCCGGCCGGAAATGTCGGGAGAGCTTGAAGGAAACGCCGGGGACGACACGGCAAAGGCAGTCTCGAACAACCGGGTTAATGAGGCCTCAACGGCCGGCCTTTGGCGACAGAGGCGGCTCGCAACGCCTCATGAGGGCAGGACATGTCGGTGAAGAAAAAGCCCCTCGTCGTCGTGACGCGCAAGCTTCCGGACTCGATCGAGACCCGGATGCGCGAGCTGTTCGACGCGCGGATCAATCTCGACGACACGCCGATGTCGCCCGAGCAGATCGCGGAAGCCGCCCGCACCGCCGACGTGCTGGTCCCCACCGTGACCGATCACATCTCCGCCGATATCGTCAACCAGCCCGACTGCAGGCTGAAACTGATCGCCAATTTCGGCAACGGCGTCGACAACATCGATGTCGAGGCCGCGCATGCCCGCGGCATCACCGTCACCAACACGCCCAAAGTTTTGACCGAAGACACCGCCGACATGACGATGGCGCTGATCCTCGCCGTGCCCAGGCGGATGATCGAAGGCGCCTCGATCCTGACGGAAGGAAAACCCTGGCCGGGCTGGTCGCCGACCTGGATGCTTGGCCATCGCATCGGCGGAAAGCGCCTCGGCATCATCGGCATGGGCCGCATCGGCCAAGCGGTTGCACGCCGCGCACGCGCCTTCGGCTTGCAGATCCACTACCACAACCGCCGACCGGTGGCGCCGAAGATCGCCGAAGAGCTGGGCGCGACCTATTGGGAAAGCCTCGACCAGATGCTGGCGCGGATGGACATCATCTCGGTGAACTGTCCGCACACGCCTGCGACCTACCATCTGCTGTCGGCGCGCCGGCTGAAGCTCATTCGCAAGGACGCCTACATCGTCAACACCGCGCGCGGCGGGGTCACTGACGAGGACACGCTGATCAAGCTGATCGAAGGCGGCGAGATCGGCGGCGCCGGCCTCGATGTCTATGAGCACGAGCCCGCGGTGAATCCGAAGCTGGTGCGGCTCGCCAAGGCCGGCAAGGTGACGTTGCTGCCGCACATGGGCTCGGCCACGATCGAGGGCCGCGTCGAGATGGGCGAGAAGGTGATCATCAACATCCGCACCTTCCTCGACGCCCACAAGCCGCCGGATCGCGTGCTGCCGAGCATGCTCTGAGTCCAACTTACTGCGCGACAAGCTCTCCAGCCTCGTCCTGAGGAGACCGCGTAGCGGTCGTCTCGAAGGATGGCGACAGGCGAGATCCGGGCCTTCATGGTTCGAGACGCGCGTTCCGCGCTCCTCACCATGAGGGTTTGCTATCCTCGGGCGTTGCGCTTGCGCCAGTCGGCGACGAAATCGATGAAGGCCCGCAGCGCCGGGGGCGTTTGCCGCCGGCTTGGATAATACAGGAACGGGCCCGGAAACGGCTCGCACCAGTCTTCAAGCAGCCTGACCAGCGCGCCCGACTTCAGGGCTTCGCCGACATATCCATCAAGCGTCGCCCAGATGCCGGCGCCGTCGAGCGCGGCGCGCATGGAAAGGCCCATGTTGGTCGAGATCAGCTTTGCCGGCGGATCGACTTTCACCAGCTGACCGGCTTTCTCGAACTCCAGATCATGCATGACACCGCTGGAGTAGCGGGCGCGGATGCAATCGTGGTCGAGCAGATCCTTCGGATGCTCAGGCTTGCCGCGGCGCGCGAGGTAATCGGGCGAAGCGACCACGACATAGCTCTGCGGGCCGCTGAGCGAGATCGCGACCATGTCCTGCGCGAGATGCTCGCCATAGCGCACGCCGGCATCGAAGCCCGCGCTGACGATATCGACGAACCCGCTCTCGGAGACGATGTCGAGGTCGACCTGCGGATAGGCCTGAAGGAACGGCCCGATCATCGGCGCAAGCACGAGATCGACCGCGGGCGGCGGCGCGTTGATGCGCAGCCTGCCCGAGGCCACTTCGCGCAGGCCGCGGACCTGATCCAGGGCGTCGCCGACATCGCGCAGCGCCGGCGCCAAGCGCGACAGCAGCAGATCGCCCGCCTCGGTCAGGGCGACGCTGCGGGTGGTGCGGTTCATCAGGCGGACGCCGAGGCGCTCTTCGAGGTCTCGCAATCGTTGGCTAAGGCTCGACACCGACACGCGAATTTCGACCGCCGCGCGCCGGAAATTGCGGGTGCGGGCGACCGCCACGAAGACGTCGAGATCACGCAGGTCGGGCTCAGTCATTGTTCGCCAATGTGAACAAGCCATTCTCGATTGTCCAGCTTATCGGCGCAATCGATCAGGCGCATATCAGGCCTCGTCACGCGGCGCAGTCAGCGCCCTTTCGAGGAGAGCCATCATGGAACAGCGCAAACTCGGTTCAACCGGTCCCACCGTCTCCGCTCTCGGTCTCGGGTGCATGGGCATGTCCGAGGTCTACGGCCCCGCCGATCGCGGCGAGAGCATCGCCACGATCCACGCCGCGCTGGATGCCGGCATCACCCTGGTCGACACCGGCGATTTCTACGCCATGGGCCACAATGAAATGCTGGTGCGCGAAGCGCTCAAGGACGTGCCGCGCGACAAGGTGCAGATCAGCGTCAAGTTCGGTGCGCTGCGCGGTCCTGCCGGCGAATTCACCGGCATGGACACGAGGCCGGCCGCAACGAGGAACTTCCTGGCCTATTCACTGCAGCGGCTCGGCACCGACTACATTGACATCTACCGCCCGGCGCGGCTCGATCCCAACATTCCGATCGAGGAAACCATCGGCGGCATCGCCGATCTCGTGAAGGCCGGCTACATCAAACATATCGGCCTGTCCGAGGTCGGCTCCGACACCATCCGCCGCGCGCATGCCGTGCACCCGATCGCCGATCTCCAGATCGAATATTCGTTGATCGAGCGTGGCATCGAACGCGACATCCTGACGACCTGCCGCGAGCTCGGCATCGGCATCACGGCTTACGGCGTGCTGGCACGCGGCCTGATCAGCGGCCATTGGTCGAAGGACTCCGGCAAGACGGGCAAGGACTACCGGCTGATGACGCCGCGCTTCCAGGGACCGAATCTCGACGTCAATCTGGCACTGGTGGAGCAGCTGCGCGCCATCGCCGCCGAGATTGGCGCGACGCCGGCACAAGTCGCGATCGCCTGGGTGGCGGCGCAAGGGAAGGAGATCGTGCCGCTGGTCGGCGCCCGCACCCGCAACCGCCTCAGCGAGGCACTTGGTGCGGCCAAGGTCACGCTGACGCCGGCTCATCTCGCGGTGCTGGCAAAGGCCTTCCCGCCCCATGTCGCCGCCGGTACGCGTTACGCGGCCGAGCAGATGGCGCATCTCGACAGCGAGAAGCCGGCCACGGCGTAGCGGCTGCGATCAGGTGCGATGGACGCTGAGGTCAGTGATCACAGGCCCGTCGCCATTGAGCGGATTGGCCGGATCGCGCGCGTAACGCAGCGTCTCGAAGCGCATCGCGCGCGCATCGATCATCAGGAGGCGGCCAACCAGGCCGTCGCCAAAGCCGACGATCTCGCGGATCGCCTCCAGCGCCATCATCGAGCCCATCACGCCCGCCAGCGCGCCCATGACGCCGGCTTCCGCGCAGGCCGGCACGGTCCCGGGCGGCGGCGCTTCCGGGAACAGGCAGCGATAGGTCGGATTGAATTCGCCCTGCTCGTTCTTCTCATGGGCGCGGATGGTGGTGAGCGAGCCGTCGAAGGTGCCGAGCGCCGCCGTGATCAGCGGCCTCTTGGCGAAGAAGCAGGCGTCCGAGGCTAGATAGCGGGTCGAGAAATTGTCGGAGCCGTCGAGCACGAGGTCATAGTCGCCGATCAGCGACAGCGCATTGTCGGCATTGAGCCAGGTGGCGTGGCCGACGAAGCGGACATGCGGATTGAGCGCCGAAATCCGTTCGGCGGCGCTCTCGACCTTGTGCCGGCCGATATCGGGCGTGGTGTGAATAACCTGGCGCTGGAGGTTCGACAGCGACACCACATCGTCATCGACCACGCCGAGCGTACCGATGCCGGCGGCCGCCAGATACATCAACGCGGGCGCACCGAGCCCGCCGGCCCCGATCACCAGCACGGAGGCCCGCTTCAGCGCAGCCTGGCCGGGACCACCGACATCGCGCAGCACGATATGGCGGGCATAACGTTCGAGTTCGTCCGGGCTCAGCATCGTTATCCTTCCAGATCCTCCCCTCATGGTGAGGAGGCGCGAAGCGCCGTCTCGAACCATGAAGGCCCCGCTGCAGCTGCACGGCCTTCATCCTTCGAGACGCCGCTTACGCGGCTCCTCAGGATGAGGAGCTAGACCTCTTCTCCCCGCCTGAACCACGGCAACATTGTTCGCGACCAACGAGATGTGCTTCAATGGCATTGCGTTCAATGGGCTGGCTGGATTTGTCATGAGATCGATGCTTGCGGCAACACTGATGTTTGCGGCTGCGACAGGCGCACACGCCCAGATGACGACACCGCAGATCCCCGGCACCAAGCCGAAGCCGGTCCAGACCGTTCCGATCCGGCCTCCTGCATTGCAGACGCCGGCTGCGACGGCCGATGCCATGGCGCAGGCGGAGCGGCTGTCGCTGCAGTCCGACCTTGCCTGGGTTGGCCAATATAACGGCGCTATCACCGGCGACGTCAGTGCGCGCCTGGTCGAGGCGATCAAGGAGTATCAGAAGGCCAAGGGCGGCAAGCCGACGGGCGTGCTCAATCCGCAGGAACGCGCCGCGCTCGCCGAGACCGCGCGCCGCAAACAGGACAGCGTCGGCTGGAAGATCGTGACGGAGATGACCAGCGGCGCGCGGCTTGGCATTCCCTCAAAACTGGTGCCGCAGCAGGCGACCGACGCCAACGGCTCGAAATGGACCTCGCCCACCGGTACGGTGCAGGTGCTGCTCAGCCGCCGCAAGGAGGCGAACCCGACCACAGCCAAGCTCGCCGAAGCGGAGAAGAAAGAGCCGGGTCGCAAGGTCGACTACACCGTGGTGAAGCCCGACTTCTTCGTGCTGTCGGGTCTGCAGGGCCTCAAGAAATTTTACATGCGCGGCACCTCTCGGGGTGATGAAGTCCGCATCATGACGATCCTCTACGATCAGGCGACCGAAAACACGGTCGAGCCGGTCGTGATCGCGATGTCGAGCGCGTTCAATGCATTCCCATCGGGACCACAGGCCGGGCCGCCGCCGCGCAAGACCGTCGAATATGGCACCGGCCTCGTCGTCAGCGACGATGGCGCGATCATCACGGACCGCCTCGTCACCGATAGCTGTCTTGCGATCACGGTCGCCGGCTACGGCAGCGCCGATCGTCTCGCCGAGGACAAGGAGCACGATCTGGCGCTGCTGCACATCTACGGCGCACGCGGCCTGAAGCCGCTCAGCCTCGTCGCGGGCGCGGCAAAGACGAGTGTCGATGTCATCGGCATCGCCGACCCGCAGAGCCAGGGCGGAGCCGCCGGTGTGTCGACCCTCAAGGCCGCGCCGGCATCCGTAGGTGGCGGCGATTCCCCGCTCTCACCGCCACCGGCCGTCGGATTTTCCGGCAGCGCCGCGATTGACGCCGACGGCAAGTTCGCCGGCATCGCGCTGTTGAAGCCGGCGATGGTTGCGGGCCCCGCAACGTCGGTACCGGCGTCGCAGGCGGTGATGGTCTCCGCGGAAGCCGTACGTGATTTCCTGAAGGCGAACGCCGTCACCGCGAACGGCACGTCCACGGATGCGAAAGCCGCCGTCGTGCGGGTGATCTGCGTGCGGAAGTAGCTCCCTAGCTCAGCCTGAACCTGATCCCGGCCTTCGCGAGCCCGCCGGAAATTCCGACCGGCGTGCCGTCCGCCCGCCAGCAAGCGGCGCCACTCATGGTGCCGTCCTCGTGGAAGGCGATACCGTTCATACCGCCAGCGACTGTCGCGACAGGCTGCACCTTGTGGCCCAGGCTCTCGAGCTTCGCGCGCACGCTCTGCGGCACCTTCTGCTCGACCTCGAGCGCATTGCCCTCGGTCCAGACCCGCGGCGCCTCGACCGCTTCCTGCAAGCTCATACCGTGGTCGATCAGATTGACCAGCGCCTGCATCGCGCTCGGAAAGATTCGTTTTCCCCCAGGCAAACCCAGCGCGTAGCGCAGCTTTCCATCACGCAGCGCCATCATCGGCGACATCGAGGTCGTCACCCGCTTGCCCGGCGCAAGCGACAACGCGTGGCCTGGCCGCGGATCGAACAGGTTCATGTAGTTGTTGGCGATGGCGCCGAGGCCCGGGATCATGATCTTGGCACCGAACAGATTGTTGATGGTCTGCGTGGTCGCAACCACGTTGCCGAACGCATCGGCCGCAGTCACGTGCGTGGTGTGCGCGCCTTCAAGCTGCGACACGCCGGCGCCCCAGCTCTGCGCCCGCGCCGGATCGATCGCAGCGCGGCGCTCCTCGGCATAGGCCTTCGAGGTCAGCCGCTCCACGGGGACGCCGACATAATCAGGATCGCCGCTGGCCGCGGCGCGATCGGCGAAGGCGATCTTCAGGACCTCGGCGAGATAGTGGATGGTCTCGGGCGTACCGAAGCCGAGGCTGCCGACGTCGTAACCCTCCAGGATGTTCAGCATCTGCGCGATATGCACGCCCGAGGCCGCGGGCGGCGGCGGGCCAAAGATGGTCCAGCCTCGGTAATCGGCGCGGATCGGCTGCCGTTCGACGGTCTTGTAGCTGGTGAGGTCCTTGCGCCGGATGAAGCCGCCGGCCTTTTCCATGTAATCGACCAGGATGTCGCCAAGCGGCCCCTCGTAGAGCGCGATCTCGCCGTGGTCGGCGATATGCCGCAACGTCTCGGCATATTCGGCCTGTACCACGCGTTCACCGACCTTCAACGGCTCTCCATCAGGCAAGTAAATCGCCGCGATCGGCTTGTCCTTGCGCATTTCGGCGGCGCTCTCGCTGATGCATTCGTGCAGATAGGGTGTCGCCGCGTAGCCGCGCGCGGCGTGCTTGATCGCGGGCTGCATGACATCGGCAAGGCTCATGGTGCCGAAGCGGCGCAGCGTCTCGCACCAGGCTTTCAGCGAACCCGGTGTGGCGACCGCCTTTGGGCCGTTGAGATTTTCATTGCCGACGGTGTCGAACACGTCATGCGGGGAACCCGGCGTGGGGGTGTAGCTGGTGTCAAGCACCGCCCCGGGCACGGTGCTCTGCCCGTCGACGAAACGGTGGCTGCCGTCGGCGAGCCGGATGTGCGCCATGCCACCGCCGATGATGCCCACCATCATCGGCTCGACCACGGTCAGCGTGAACAGGGTCGCTATCGCGGCGTCGATGGCGTTGCCACCGGCGGCCAGCATCTCCGCGCCGGCGCTTGAGGCCAGTGGATGGTTGCTGACCACCATGCCGCGGCTCGATACCGCGGGCATCTTCTGGCATTCAAAATTCGTCGCCGTCCGGTCGCGCCAGTTTCCGCCCATGCCTCTTGTCCTTCTTATTCACGGCAGCAAGCACAGCACACGTACGAGTACGGGTCCAGTAATGGTACGGATTCGCTGGCATTCCGGATTCCGACATCATCGTGACTGCTGATTCGGACCTCCGCGATCCCCTTTGGATTGGGCCGGCACGTCCTGAGCGAGAAGAGCTCAGCATCGAGATCGATGCACGTTCGCGTGGCGTTTCCCGAGACCCAAGCACTCCAAAGGATTGATCTTCAATGCACACGATCGTACTGGCCACCCAAAAGGGTGGCAGCGGCAAGAGCACGCTCGCCATCGGCCTCGCGCTGGCAGCCAAGCAAGCCGGCTTCACCGTTCGCCTGATCGAGACCGACCCGCAGGGCACATTGTCCAACTGGCAGCGCCGCCGCACCACCGATGATCTCGTCGTCGAGCCGATCTATCACGCCGCCGATATCGAGCCGCGGCTGAAGATGCTGGCCGACAGCGGCCTCCAGCTCGCGATCGTCGATACCGCCGCCGGCCTCAGCGCCGCGACCACCGCCGCGATCCGCCATTCCGACCTCTGCCTGATCCCGGCCCGCCCGAGCGTCGCCGACATCGAGGCGACCGTTTCGACGCTCAGCGTCGCGCGTGCCTGGAAGCGGCCCTACAGCTTCGTGTTGAACCAAACGCCGATCCGCGGCCAGCGTATCGACAATGCCGCCAACACCCTCGCCGAGGAAGCCGCCCTCGATCTCGCCGAGGTGCTCGCGCGGCCGCTGATCGTGATGCGCAACGACCACCAGGACTCGCTTGCGAGCGGCCTTGCCGTCAGCGAATTCGCCCCGAACGGCAAGTCGACCGAGGAGATCCGCGGCCTCTGGCATTGGATCGAGACCCGGCTCGAGCTCGCCGCCACCACCAACGTCTTGATCGACCAGGTCATCGCGGCCGCGGACGGAATGTTGCACGTCGCCGCCGAGCTTGCAGCCGACGAGACCACGATACTGGCGTCCTGAGCGGGGCAATCGCTCAGACGCCAGCCGGCCCTTCACCATCCGGAAGGGGCCTTAGCGACGAAGCAATCCGGCCACCAGCCCGGCCGGATTGCTTCGCTTCGCTTTCTGGGGAAACTCTATCTCGGCCGTCATTGCGAGCGCAGCGAATTCGCTTTCGTAGCCTGGATGGAGCGAAGCGCAATCCGGGACGCCTCCATCCATTGCATGAAGATCCCGGATTGCGCTGCGCTCCATCCGGGCTACGGCACTCCATCATCGCGACGCTGCTGACTCACTTCTGACATTTCGGACACCAGAACGTCGACCGGCCGTTCTGCGTAAACCGCTTCACGGTGCCGCCGCAGCGCGGCGTGGTGCATTTCTCGCCCTCGCGGTCATAGACCTTGAACGAGTGCTGGAAATAGCCGAGCTCGCCCGAGGTCTGGCGATGATCGCGCAAGCTGGAGCCGCCGGCCTTGATGGCGTCGTTCAGCACGGTATGGATCGCGCCGACCAGTCGCTTCGCATGGTCGGTGGTCTCGCCCTTCTTGGTCGACAGCGTCGCGGCGATCCGGCGCGGTGACAGATGCGAGCGATGCAGGGCTTCGCAGACATAGATATTGCCGAGCCCGGCGACCACCCGCTGATCGAGCAGCGCGGCTTTCAGGCTCGTGGTCTTGCCAGCGCAGGATCGGGCCAGCATCGTTGCGTCGAATTCGTTGCCGAGCGGCTCGGGGCCGAGCCCGCGCAACAGCGGCTCGTCGTCGAGCGCACTGCGCGCGATCACTTTCATGTAACCGAAGCGGCGCGGATCGTTGAAGATGATGTCGGCGCCGGAGGACATCCGAAACAGCACGTGATCGTGCGTGGAGTCCTTGGCTCGCGGATAGTGAAACTCGCCGGGCGCTACCTCGTTGTCCGGCTTGATGACGCGGAACGAGCCCGACATGCCCAGATGCATCAACAGCACGTCGCCGGAGGCGAGATCGGCCATGAGATATTTTGCACGGCGGCCGAGCCCCGTGACGACCTGCCCCTTCAGTCGGGCCACGAAGTCGGGCTGGAAGGGAAAGCGCAAATCGGGCCTGCGGGCCTCCGCGACCAGGATTTTCGCACCCTCCATGACAGGCTGAAGGCCGCGGCGGACGGTCTCGACTTCGGGCAATTCGGGCATGGTCAGGCATTCACCTTATGAGGGCGGTGTGATAGCGCCATTGCGGCGGGCGCGCTATGGTCCGCCTCGTGGAGTAGAGTAATGGATCGGCCGGGCGAAACCACGCATTTTGGCTTCAGGGACGTGCCCCTGGGCGACAAGCAGACGCTGGTGAACGATGTGTTTCACAGCGTGGCGTCGCGCTATGATTTGATGAACGATTTGATGTCCGGTGGCCTGCACCGGGTCTGGAAGGACATCATGATCACCGCGCTCGACCCGCCCAGAGGCGACCGGCCGTTCGCGCTGCTCGACGTTGCCGGCGGCACCGGCGACATCTCGTTCCGCGCCGCCAAGGCCGCAGGCGCGGGCTTCCATGCCACCGTCTGCGACATCAATTCCGGGATGCTGGAGGTCGGCCGCGAGCGCGCCGCAAAGCGCCATCTCGAGACCCAGGTCGATTTCGTCGAGGGCAATGCCGAAGCGCTCGCTTTCGCCGACCGCAGCTTCGACGCATATACGATCGCTTTCGGCATTCGCAACGTGCCGCGGATCGACCTTGCGTTGGCCGAGGCCTATCGCGTGCTCAAACCAGGCAGCCGCTTCCTCTGTCTGGAATTCTCCACCGTCGAGATGCCCGGGCTGGATCGCCTTTATGACCTGTTCTCGTTCAAGGTGATCCCGCCGCTCGGGCGCATGATCACGGGTGACGCCGAGTCCTACCAATATCTGGTCGAGTCGATCCGCAAGTTTCCGAGACCCAACGCCTTCGCCGACATGATCCGCAACGCCGGCTTCGCCCGCGTGAACTGGCAGATATTGTCCGGCGGCATAGTCGCACTGCATTCGGGCTGGCGTTTGTGATCTCTGCTATAACCCATAGTGCGCGCCTGATGCGCGCCGCGTTCGTATTCGCGCGCGAGGGCGTATTCGGCGCCGTCGATCCGAGTCTGGTACCGCCGCACGGACAGCTCGCGCTGAAACTTGCGCGCATCATCGAGCGGCGCGGCCCGAAGCAGGGCCCGCGGCTGTCGCGCGCGCTGACCCGGATGGGCCCGGCCTATCTCAAGCTCGGACAATTTCTGGCGACCCGTCCCGACGTCGTCGGCGTCATCATGGCGCGCGACCTCGAAAGCCTGCAGGACCGCTTGCCGCCGTTCTCGCAAGCCGAGGCGGAGGCTGCGATCGCGACGTCGCTGGAACGGCCGCTGACCGATGTGTTCGTGAGCCTCAGTGCGCCGGTCGCAGCCGCCTCGATCGCACAGGTGCATCGCGGCGAAGTCCTGCGCGACGGCATCCGCAAGGCGGTCGCCGTGAAAGTGCTGCGGCCCAACGTGGCCGCACGCTTCCGCCGCGATCTCTCCGACTTCTTCTTCGTCGCATACAAGGCCGAATCCTATTCGTCCGAGGCGCGGCGCCTGCGCCTCATCGAGGTCATCAACACCATGTCGCGCTCGGTCGCGATGGAGATGGACCTGCGCCTCGAGGCCGCGGCGTTGTCGGAGATGGCGGAGAACACGCGCGACGATCCTGATTTCCGCGTGCCGACCGTCGACTGGGACCGTACCACGCACAATGTGCTGACGATGGAGTGGATCGACGGCATCGCGCTGAACGATCACAAGCGCCTGGCCGAGTCGCAGGTCGACCTGCCCGATCTCGGCCGCAAGGTGATTCAGAGCTTCCTGCGCCACGCGTTGCGCGACGGCTTCTTCCACGCCGACATGCACCCAGGCAATCTGTTCCTGGATGACGCGGGTCGCCTCGTCGCGGTTGATTTCGGCATCATGGGCCGGCTCGGCATGAAGGAGCGGCGCTTCCTCGCCGAAATCCTGCTCGGCTTCATCACCCGCGACTATCGCCGTGTCGCCGAAGTGCATTTCGAGGCGGGCTATGTGCCCGCGCATCACTCGGTCGAGAACTTCGCGCAAGCGATCCGCGCCATCGGCGAGCCCATTCACAACCGCACGGCGGAAGAGATCTCGATGGCGCGGCTGCTCACGCTGCTGCTCGAGGTCACCGGCCTTTTCGACATGACCACGCGGCCCGAGCTGATCCTGCTGCAGAAGACCATGGTGGTGGTCGAGGGCGTGGCACGCGGCTTCGATCCCAAGCTCGACATCTGGAAAGTCGCCGACCCCGTGGTGCGGGAATGGATCGAGCGCAATCTCGGCCCGATCGGCCGGGTCCAGGGCGCGATCTCCGGCACCGGCGATCTCGCCCGTATCCTGATGCGTCTGCCTGATATCGCCGCGCGCTCGGTTGCGGTGCTCGAACAGCTGGAGACCATGACCCGCGAGGGGATCCGGCTGTCGCCGGAGAGCATCGCGGCGATGGGCCGCAGCGAGGGCCGCAAGAACCGTTGGCGCACCGTGGCGCTCTGGATCATCGCCGCGACCTTCATCGGCATTCTGATCGCCGTCCGGAATCTTTGATTGCAGTGCAATCATGCGAATGATAGCATCGCTATCATTTCGCGCCGGAGAGTGCCATGGCAAGTCTGACCATCCGCAAGCTCGACGAGAACGTCAAAACCTTCCTCCGCCTGCGCTCGGCCAAGAACCGCAGGTCGGTCGAGGAAGAGGTCCGGGTCATCCTCGGGGAGCTGATCGAGGGCCGCGAGGAGCCCCTGACGCCATTCACGGCGCCGCCCGCGGCCTCGGCCACCACCCCGCTGCCCCAACGCACCGGCGCCGTTCCAGAAGCCAGCGTCACCCTGATCATCGGCGGTGGGATTGCGGCCTACAAATCGCTCGACCTGATCCGAAGGCTCAAGGAGCGGCGGATTGAGGTGCGTTGCGTACTGACCAAGGCGGCGCAGCAATTCGTCACGCCGCTGGCCGTGAGCGCGCTCTCGCACGAGCGCGTCTACACCGACCTGTTCGATCCCCAGAGCGAGTTCGACGCCGGTCATATCCGCCTCGCGCGCGAGTGCGACCTGATCGTGGTGGCGCCTGCGACCGCGGATTTGATGGCCAAGATCGCCAATGGCCATGCCGACGATCTCGCCAGCGCCATCCTGCTCGCGACCAACCGCAAGGTCCTGCTCGCGCCGGCGATGAATCCGCTGATGTGGAACAACGCGGCGACGCGGCGCAATGTCGCGCAGCTTCAACGCGACGGCGTGATGCTGATCGGGCCGAATTCCGGCGAGATGGCGGAAGCAGGTGAAGCCGGGATCGGCCGCATGTCCGAGGCGATCGAAATTGCGACCGCCGCCGAGCGCCTGCTGCGGCCGCCAGTGCCGCGCCCCCTCGCCGGCAAGCGCGTGCTGATCACAGCGGGTCCGACCCACGAGCCGATCGATCCGGTGCGCTACATCGCCAATCGATCCTCCGGCAAGCAGGGCTTTGCGATCGCCGCCGCCGCACAGGCCGCGGGCGCCGAGGTGATCCTGGTCAGCGGCCCGGTCGAGCTTCGCGATCCCCAGGGCGTGACGGTCAAGCATGTGGAATCGGCACGGCAGATGCTGGAGCAGGTGCAGGCCGCGCTTCCCGCTGATATCGCGATCTTCGCCGCCGCCGTCGCCGACTGGCGGGTCGTCAACGAAGGCGAGCAGAAGCTGAAGAAGACTTCAGCCGGCATGCCGCCGCTCCAGCTGGTCGAGAACCCCGATATCCTGGCGACGATCTCCAAGCTGACCGACACGCGTCCACCACTGGTGATCGGCTTTGCCGCCGAGACCGAGCATCTCATCGACAACGCCAAGTCGAAGCTTGCCCGCAAGGGCTGCGACTGGATCGTCGCCAACGACGTCTCTCCCGCAACCGGCGTGATGGGCGGGGACCGCAACACCGTGCACCTCATCAGTCGCAAGAGCGGTGAGAAGGATGGCGAGAAGGATAGCGAGATTGCAGTTGATTCCTGGCCGGCGATGACCAAGGAACAGGTCGCCATTGAACTGGTCGCGCACATCGCAAGGAGCGTGACCGGCAAATCCTTGAACGACAAAGCCCCGGAGCCCGCATCTTGAGCACCAAAGTCACCGTCGAACTGCAACGCCTGCCCCATGCGGAGGGGCTGCCGCTGCCGGCCTATCAGACCAATGATGCCGCCGGTCTCGACCTGATGGCGGCGGTGGCCGAGAACGAGCCGCTGACGCTCGCGCCCGGCCAATACGCACTGGTGCCGACGGGACTCGCGATCGCGTTGCCGCCCGGCTACGAGGCGCAGGTGCGGCCGCGTTCTGGGCTTGCTGCCAAGCACGGCGTCACCGTGCTGAACTCGCCGGGCACGATCGACGCGGACTATCGCGGCGAGATCAAGGTGATCCTGATCAATCACGGCCAGACCGCCTTCGTGGTCAAGCGCGGCGAGCGCATCGCGCAGATGGTGATCGCGCCAATGGTGCAGGCCGCGCTGGTTCCCGTGGCGACCCTGTCCACGACCGACCGCGGCGCCGGCGGATTCGGCTCGACCGGCCGCTAGGCGCGGCACATCCGGCCGAATCACCGAGGAACTACGTGAATTGGAACACCGCGCCCCGCATTTTTTTGGGACCGCCTTTGCGTTCACGATCTGGACTCTTACCGCTGGAGTCACGGTGAGGGTATTGTCGTTTGATTCGCGCGCGACGGGGGTCGCCGCGCGCAAATTCGTGCGATCTTGGGGCAACTATGTCAGGCGTGATCGTGTCGATGCGTCGGACGCTGCTGTCGTGCACATCGCTCGTGCGCAACGGCTTGTTAGGAAGCGCTCTCGCAGCGCTGCTGCCGGCTGCGCCGGCTGAGGCCGCCGACCTCGTCGACACACTCTCATCGTTGCTGGATTTCAACCGGCAGGAGCTCGCGGTGCTGGCCACCGCGCTGGCCTTGCTCGGCTTCTCGGTGGTGGCCGCGATCCTCCTGATGCGCACGCGCGTGCGCACGGCGAGGAACGAGGCGCGACTGCGCGCACGGATCGGGGAACTCCAGCTCCAGGCCGACCGCTTCGGCGCACTGCTGTTCGCCGAGCCGCAGATCCTGATCTCCTGGCCGGCCGGCGACAATCGCGCACAGATCTCCGGTGACACCTCCATGGTGCTGCCGCGCGACTCCTCTCCACAACGTGTGCTGGCGTTTGGAACCTGGTTGCCGCCGGAACCAGCGCTCCGGATGGATCACGCCGTCGATGCGTTGCGCGACCGCGGCGACGGGTTCCAGCTGACGCTCACCACCGCGCATGGCCACACGCTGGAGGCGATCGGCCGCGCCATCGGAGGCCAGGCCATCGTCAGGATTCGCGAGCTCTCAGGGCTCCGCCGCGATCTGGCCGAGACCAATCTGCGCTACAAGGCCCTCTCCGACGAGACGGAGATGCTGCGCGGTTTCGCGACCGCCGCACCCTGGCCGATCTGGGCCAAGGGCGAGAACGGCGCGCTGGCTTACGCCAACCCCGCCTATGTCCGTGCCACCGAGGCGGCCAGCATCACCGACGCCCAGGAGCGCAAGCTCGAGCTGCTCGACAGCGCCGACCGGAGCGCGATGGAGCGGGGGCTGAAGGAAGCGGCCAATTTCACCTCGCGCCTGCCGATCGTGATCGGCGGCGAGCGGCGCATCTATGACGTGCGCGCCGTCAATGTCGGAGGTGGCAATGTCGGCGTTGCCATCGATGCCAGCGAGGCGGATGCGTTGAGCTCGGCGCTGGTGCGGATGGCGGAGGCGCATCGCCGCACGCTCGACCAGCTCTCCTCCGGCGTTGCCGTGTTCGACGGCCAGCGCCGGCTCGCGTTCTACAATGATTCCTACCGCCAGCTGTGGGACCTCGACCGTACCTTTCTCGACGCCAACCCCGATGATTCCAGCGTGCTCGACAAGCTCCGCGCCGCGCGCAAATTGCCGGAACAGCCGGACTTCCGCGCCTGGAAGGCCAAGCTGCACGAGGCCTATCGCGCGGTCGAGGCTGCCAAGGACACCTGGTACCTGCCCGACGGCCGCGCGCTCTCCGTCGTCACCACGCCGAACCCCGAAGGCGGCGTCACCTATCTGTTCGACGACGTCACCGAGAGCCTTGAGCTCGCCCGCCGCTTCGACGGCATGATCCGGGTCCAGCGCGAGACGCTGGACAGCCTCGCCGAGGGCGTCGCGGTGTTCGGCAGCAACGGCAAGGCGCAGCTGTTCAATCCGGCCTTCGTCCGGATGTGGAAGCTGTCCGTTGACGCCATGCGCGACGAGCCGCACATCCAGACGGTCGAGGGCTGGTGCCATCAGCTGTTCGACGACGCGATCGTCTGGCGACAGATCCGCGAGGCCGTCACCTCGATCGAGAGCCGCGCCGACATTCCGCTGAAGCTGGAGCGCAAGGACGGCAGCGTGCTCGACGGCATGATCCGGCCCCTGCACGACGGCGCCACGATGCTGACGTTCCAGGACATCACCGACACCGAGAACGTCGAGCGCGCGCTGCGCGAGCGCAACGAGGCGCTGGAGGCGGCCGATCAGATGAAGGTGGATTTCGTCCACCACGTCTCCTACGAGCTGCGCTCGCCGCTCACCACCATCATCGGCTTCGCGCATTTCCTCAGCGATCCCTCGACCGGGCCGCTGACGCCGAAACAGGCCGAATATCTCGACTACGTCACCAAATCGACCAATGCGCTGCTGGCGCTGACCAACAATATCCTGGATCTCGCCACCATCGACGCCGGCGCCATGAAGCTGGAACTCGGTCCGGTCGACGTCAGCAAGACCATCGAGCTCGCCGCCGAAGGTCTCCAGGATCGGCTCGCCACCGACCGCATCCGCCTCAAGGTCGAGATCGCGCCCGATGTCGGCAGCTTCACCGGCGACGAGAAGCGCGTGGTGCAGGTGCTCTATAACCTCCTCGCCAACGCCGTCGGGTTTTCTCCCCCGGATTCCACCGTCGGCATCAGCGCCCGCCGCACCGAACGCAGTGTGGTCTTCACTGTGACAGATTCCGGGCCTGGAATACCTGCCGACATGAAGGACAAGGTGTTCAACTGGTTCGAAAGCCGCTCGCAAGGCTCGCGTCATCGCGGCGCCGGGCTGGGCCTGTCGCTGGTGCGTTCCTTCGTCGAGCTGCATGGCGGCAATATCCGGGTCGATTCGATCGTGGGCAGGGGCACGGTCGTGATCTGTGATTTCCCGACCGACCAGGCGGCGCATCGCGACGCCGCCGAATGACTGCGCCAACCACATTCTCTGTCGCGCTCCACAACGAGACGGCCACTGCGCAACTGATGGCCGACCTCGCGCTGCTGGTTGGCTCCGGCGATGTCATCACGCTCACCGGCGATCTCGGAGCCGGCAAGACCGCGGCGGCGCGGGCCATGATCCGCTATCTCGCCGGCGATGATGTACTGGAAGTGCCAAGCCCGACCTTCACGCTGGTGCAGGGCTACGAGCTGCCGCCATTCCCGGTGATGCATGCCGACCTCTACCGCGTCGAGGACGAGAGCGAGCTCGAAGAGATCGGGCTGGCGCCGTTGCCGGAAGCAACCCTCGTCCTGATCGAATGGCCGGAGCGCGCGCCGTCGGCGATGCCTCAAGATCGCATCGACATCGCGCTGACGCACCGGCCGGCACTGGGCTCGAATGCACGCGCCGCCGACATCACCGGCCATGGAAAGGCCGTCGCTATCGTCGCGCGGCTGCAGGCGCTGCGCGAATTCCTCGATGCATCCGGCTACATGGAGGCAACGCGCAAACGCATGGCGGGCGACGCCTCCACCCGCTCCTATGCGCGGCTGCTGCGCGACGACCAGATCGTCATCCTCATGAATTCTCCGCAGCGCCCGGACGGTGCTGCCATGTACAACGGAAAATCCTACAGCGCCGCGGTGCATCTCGCCGAAAACATCAAACCCTTCGTCGCCATCGACGAGGGCCTGCGCGCGCAAGGAATCTCCGCGCCCGCGATCCATCATTGCGACCTCGAGCATGGATTCCTGATCAGCGAAGACTTCGGCAGCGAAGGCGTGATCGAGGGCGATCCGCCGCGCCCGATCGCCGAACGCTACGAAGCCGCGGTCGATTTGCTGGCCGTGCTGCACGGCAAGACGCTGCCGGAAACGTTGCCGCTCGGGGGCCAGACCTACACTATTCCCGTCTTCGATGCCGAAGCGCTGCTGATTGAAATCGGCTTGATGCCGGAATGGTACCTGCCCGATCGCAATGCCCCACTGGACGACGAGAAGCGCGCCGAATTTTTCGCGATGTGGCGCGAGCTGCTCAAGAAACCGCTGGCGGCACCGAAGACCTGGATCATCCGCGACTATCACTCGCCGAACCTGATCTGGCTCGGGAATCGCACCGGCATCGAACGCGTCGGCGTGATCGATTTCCAGGACACCGTGCTGGGGCCGCAATCCTACGACGTGGTGTCGCTGCTCCAGGACGCCCGCATCGACGTGCCCGAGGCGATCGAACTGACGCTGCTGTCGCGCTACATCAAGGCACGCCGCGCCAGCGACGCGAGCTTCGACGCGGCCGGCTTCGCCGAGCTCTACGCCATCATGTCGGCGCAGCGGAACACGCGTCTGCTTGGCACCTTCGCCCGCCTCAACCGCCGCGACGGCAAGCCGCATTATCTGCGTCACCAGCCGCGGATCTGGACCTATCTCCAGCGCTCCCTGGCGCATCCCGCGCTTAGCTCTCTGCGCGACTGGTATCTCGCCAACGTCCCGCCACCCCAAAGGCCGGCCCAAGGCTGAAAGGCTATTACGGGCTGAAAAGGCTGATTCGGGGCCCGATTTACCGGCTGTTAGCCAAGACACCGGTAATCTGGCGGCGAGCAGCCGGGATGATTACGGGGCTGGAGCAGGGCAGATGGCGGTGAAGACGGACCAGCGCGGCAACAGCCGGGTTGTTTTCGAGCGCGGGATCGCGGCCCAGATGATGGGTATCGACGGGACCTGGCGGCGCGAGTGCACCATGGAGGACGTCTCCGACAGCGGCGCCAAGCTGACCATCGACGGCTCGGTCGAAGGCCTGCATCTGAAGGAGTTCTTTCTGCTGCTGTCGTCCACCGGACTTGCGTACCGACGCTGCGAGCTCGCCTGGGTCAATGGCGACCAGATCGGCGTCAACTTTCTCAAGCTCGGCGACAAGAAGAAAAAGGCGCGTTCCACATCCATCGGGGCGTAACGGCAACACCCGTCGTACAAGCGTCACGGCAGGTGGTTAAGGCGGTTAAGACGCGGTGCGGTCAGTCCAGCCTCGTGTTAGGATTGCTGCGAACGCGAGATCAGTAGGTCTGAGAAAGCGAAGGATGTCCGTCAAACCGACCAAAGCCATGGTGCTCGCCGCAGGGTTCGGCCTGCGCATGCGTCCGTTGACGGACAGGATGCCGAAACCGATGGTTCCGGTGGCCGGCCAGCCGCTGCTCGACCACGTGCTCGACAAGCTCGCCCAGGCCGGCGTGAACGAGGCGGTGGTCAACGTACACTACCTGCCGGACCAGATCATCGATCACACCGCATCCCGCCAGCATCCGCGCGTGACCATCTCGGACGAGCGAGACCAGGTGCTCGGCACCGGCGGCGGCGTGGTCAAGGCACTGCCACTGCTCGGGGACGCACCGTTCTTTCACGTCAATTCCGACACGCTGTGGATCGACGGCGTGCGCTCCAACCTGACGCGGCTCGCCGAAAACTTCGATCCTGAGCGGATGGACATTTTGCTGCTGATGGCGCCGACGGCGACCAGCATCGGCTATAGCGGCCGCGGCGATTACGGCATGCTGGCCGACGGCGCCCTGCGCAAGCGCAAGGAAAAAGAGGTCGTTCCGTTCGTCTATGCCGGCGCGGCGATCCTGTCGCCGTCGATCTTCGCCGATGCTCCGACGGGCGAGTTCTCGCTGACCAAGATGTTCGACCGTGCCAACGAGCAGGAGCGGCTGTTCGGCCTCCGCCTCGACGGCGTCTGGATGCATGTCGGCACGCCTGATGCCGTGCACGCGGCGGAAGAGGCGTTTCTGGAGAGCGTGGCTTAAGCCGTGCCGTCATGCCCCGCCTAGTGCGCAATTGCGCACGGGGGGCGGGGCATCCAGTACGCCGCGGCTTCTCGGCTGAATCTCCACCGGCTCTGGAATACTGGATCATCCGCCTTCGCGGATGATGACACCGGTCCAGGTGCGACGAACAGCGGGGACTATCCCCCCTCCGCCCATATCCATTTGACTCCGCCTCCCTATATTGGCCCCTGATTCCCGAATCAGGCAGCTCATGCGTGTTTTCAGCGTTCCCATCTCAGTTCCGTTCCTGCGCACCGTCGTCTCGAGCCTGCTCGACGGTCGGCTGGTCGACGGCTTTGAGGCGCGCAAGGAGCCGGCACGGCTGGCGGATGCCACGCTGTACCTGCCGACACGGCGCGCCATGCGTGTCGTCCGCGAGATCTTCCTCGACGAGATGAAGGCGGACGCCGTCGTGCTGCCGCGCATCGTCGCGCTCGGCGACATCGACGAGGATGAACTCGCCTTCGCCGATGAGGGCGAACAGTTTTCCGGCGCAACGCCGCTCGATATTCCGCCGCGGCTCGGCGAGCTCGAACGGCGGCTGACCCTGGCGCAACTCGTCGCGGCCTGGGCTAAGGGCCCGGTGCTGTCTCCGCTGGTCGTCGGCGGCCCCGCCTCGACGCTGGCACTGGCGTCCGATCTCGCGCGGCTGATCGACGACATGGTCACGCGCGGCGTCGACTGGAGCGCGCTCGACGGCCTCGTGCCCGATATGCTCGATCGGTATTGGCAGCACTCGCTTGAATTTTTGTGCATCGCGCGCATCGCCTGGCCCGGTCATCTCGCCGAGATCAACCGGATCGAGCCAGCTGCCCGCCGCGACCTTCTGATCGATGCCGAAGCCAAGCGGCTGACCGCGCATCCCCATGGCCCCGTGATCGCGGCCGGTTCGACCGGCTCGATGCCGGCCACGGCAAGATTTCTCCACGCAGTCGCCTCGCTGCCGCATGGCGCCGTGGTGCTGCCCGGCCTCGACACCGATCTCGACGACGATGCCTGGCGCAGCATCGGCGGCGTCCGCGACTCGCTCGGCAAGTTCGCGGAGCATCCGGTCTCGAACCATCCGCAATACGCCATGCACGCGCTGCTGGATCGTTTTGGCATCAAGCGCAGCGACGTCGATACCCTCAAGCCTCCGGCGGAAGGCGGTCGTGATCTGCTGGCGTCGGAATCGATGCGGCCGTCGGCCAAGACCGAGATCTGGCACGACCGGCTGAAGCAGCCGGATGTGGCCTTAAAGATCACCGGCGGCATGAAGAACCTCGCGGTTGTCGAAGCTCCCAATCCTGAAATGGAAGCGCTCGCCATCGCCATTGCGATGCGCGAGGCGCGGCACCTCGACAAATCCGCTGCGCTTGTCACGCCCGATCGCGCGCTGGCGCGGCGCGTGATGGCCGCGCTGAGCCGATGGGATCTCGCATTCGATGATTCCGGCGGCGACGTCCTGATGGAAACCTCCGCCGGCGTCTTTGCGCGGCTGACAGCGGAGGCGGCGACCAAGGGATTGGAGCCGCCGACGCTGCTGGCGATGCTGAAGCATCCGCTGTGTCGGCTCGGCCGGGCGCCCGGCGCATGGAAGACGGCGATCGAAAGCCTGGAGCTCGCTTTATTGCGCGGCACGCGGCCGCCTGCGGGCACCGCCGGCCTGTTGCGCGAGTTCAATCGCTTTCGCGAGGAATTGGCAAAGCTGTGGCGCAGCGAGGTCTCCGCGCTGCACAAGGCCGAGCCGCGGGCACGTCTCAAGGCGGAAGACCTCGATCGCATTCAGGCGCTGATCGATGGCTTGCGACAAGCCTTGGCGCCGATCGAGAGTCTTGCGTCATCAAAGCCGTATGACTTCGCCGAGCTCGCACATCGGCACCGCGAGATCATGATCGAGCTGTCGCGCGACGAGCAGGGCATCTCGCTGGCGTTCGAGGAGCGCGAAGGCCTCGCGCTCGCGAGCGCCTTCGACGATCTCCTGCGCGGCGGCACCACCAGCGGATTGATGGTCACGCTGCCCGACTACGCAGACGTGTTCCAGACCGCTTTCGGCGATCGCGCGGTGCGGCGGCGGGACAGGCCGGGCGCGCGGCTCCAGATTTACGGCCCGCTGGAATCACGCCTGATGCAGGCCGACCGAATCATCGTCGGCGGGCTGATCGAGGGGGTCTGGCCGCCGGCGCCGCGCATCGATCCGTGGCTGAGCCGGCCGATGCGGCACCAGCTGGGCCTCGATCTGCCGGAACGCCGTATCGGCCTCTCCGCCCACGATTTTGCGCAACTGCTCGGCGGCGACGAGGTCATCCTCACCCACTCCGCAAAGGCTGGCGGCGCGCCGGCGGTCGCCTCGCGCTTCCTGCACCGGCTGGAGGCGGTCGCGGGCGATGCGCATTGGAAGGCCGCGATTCGCGCGGGCGAGACATACGTGCAATTCGCAGCCGCGCTGGACCAGCCCGACGAGGTGAGGCCGATCAAGCAGCCCGAGCCGCGACCGCCACGCGCAACCCGGCCGCTCAGGATGTCTGTGACTGGGATCGAGGACTGGCTGCGCGATCCCTATACGATCTACGCAAAACACATTTTGCGGCTCGACGCGCTCGATCCCGTCGACATGCCGCTGTCGGCCGCCGACCGCGGCTCGGCCATCCATGATGCGCTCGGGGAGTTCACGGAGCGCTACGCCACGAATCTGCCCGATGATCCCGCACGCGTGCTACGCGCGATCGGCGAAAAATACTTCGCGCCGCTGATGGAGCGACCCGAGGCGCGGGCGCTGTGGTGGCCGAGGTTCCAGCGCATCGCGCGCTGGTTCGGCGAATGGGAGACGGCGCGGCGCGACGCGATCGAGGCGATCGCCGCGGAAACTCGCGGCGAGATTTCGATCCCGCTCGACCATGGGCGCAGCTTCCGTCTCTCCGCCCGCGCCGACCGCATCGAACGGCGCCAGGGCGGCGGCTACGCCATCCTTGACTATAAGACCGGCCAGCCGCCGACCGGCAAGCAGGTCCGCATGGGCCTGTCGCCGCAGCTCACGCTGGAAGCCGCGATCCTGCGCGAGGGCGGTTTTCCCGGAATCGACGCCGGCGCGTCGGTGAGCCAGCTCGTCTATGTTCGCCTGAGCGGCAACAATCCGCCGGGCGAAGAACGCATTCTCGAGCTTAGGTATAGGCAAGGTGATGAGCCACAGCCGCCGGACACCGCGGCTGCCGAGGCCAGGGCCAAGCTCGAGGCGCTGATCCGCGCCTTCGAGGACGAGAACCAGCCCTACACCTCGCTGAACCTGCCAATGTGGACCAACCGCTACGGCGCCTATGACGATCTCGCCCGGATCAAGGAATGGTCCGCGGCCGGCGGATTGGGAATCGAGGAATGGTGAAGGCACCGCGCCCTATCCCGGATGAGGTGCGCGCCAGGCAAGCGCGCGCATCGGACCCGACCGCGTCGGCCTTCGTGTCGGCCAATGCGGGCTCGGGCAAGACGCATGTGCTGGTGCAGCGCGTGACCCGCCTGCTGCTCGCGGGCGTGCCGCCGGAAAAGATCCTCTGCATCACCTTCACCAAGGCGGCCGCCGCCAACATGGCCGAGCGCGTGTTCACCACGCTCGGGCATTGGGTGACGCTCGACGACACCGCACTCGATGCGGCGATCCGCGCGGTCGGCATCCCGCACCCCAATGCAAAACTACGGCGCGACGCACGGAAGCTGTTCGCCTGTGCGCTGGAGACGCCGGGCGGGCTCAAGGTGCAGACCATCCACGCGCTGTGCACCCGCCTGCTCCAGCAGTTTCCGTTCGAGGCCAACGTCCCCGCGCGCTTCGCCGTGATCGACGAGCGCGACCAGACCGACATGATGGAACGCGCCAATCTGAAGGTGCTGCTGGAGGCCGCGCGCGACCCCGACAGCGTCACCGGCCGCGCGCTGCTGACCGCGATGGCGAGCGCCGCCGACGTCACTTTCAAGGAGGTGGTGCGCGAGGCCTGTCTGAGCCGCGATCATTTCATGGCCTGGACTGATGAAGCCGGCAGCGCGGAACTGGCTGCTGCGCAGATGGCGGCCGCGCTGGGCGTGGACGCGAGCGATCGGATCGAGGACGTCGAGACCGAGATTGTCGACGGTCCGTTCCTGCCGCGATCGCGCTGGGACGACATCGCCTTTGCGCTGGAGGACGGCAGCAAGTCCGACAACGACCAGGCCTGCCGGCTCCGCGAGGCAAAGGTCTTTTCCGGCACCGCGCAGGTCGATGCCTATCTTAGCGTTTTCCTGACCGACGAAAAGCTGCCGCGCAAGGCGGTGCTGACCAAGAAGTTCTGCGATCACAAGCCGTCCGTCGCCCGCCTGTTCGAGAACGAGGCGCAGCGCGTCAGTGGGTTGGTCGAGAAGCGCCGTGCGGTGACCCTGCGGGACCGCACCGCAGCCCTGCTGCATATCGCGACGGCGGCGGCCGCAAACTACCGCCGCGAGAAGCAGGAGCGCGGGCTGCTCGACTATGACGACCTCATCGACAAGACGCTGGCGATGCTGGATCGCGTTTCCTCGGGCTGGGTGCATTACAAGCTCGACCGCGGCGTCGATCACGTGCTGATCGATGAAGCCCAGGACACCAGTCCGCGGCAATGGGACATCGTCGCGCACATCATCTCGGAATTCACCGCCGGCGAGGGCGCGCGCGAAGGGCTGAACCGCACCGTCTTCGCCGTCGGCGACGAGAAGCAGTCGATTTTCTCGTTTCAGGGTGCTCAGCCCCGAGAATTCGACGCGCGCCGGCGCGAGCTGCACCGCAAGTTCACGGCGGCCGGACTGAAATTCGATCCGGTCGCCTTCACCTATTCGTTCCGCTCCGGCGCGGCGATCCTGCATTCGGTCGACCACGTCTTCCGCGAGCCCGCGATCTACAAGAGCATCCATTCGCTCGAGACCGGTCATCCCCTGCACAATGCACTCGGCGATGCCGGCCCCAGCGTCATCGAGCTCTGGGACCTTGCGGAAGCCGACGACAGGCAGGAGATCGAGGGCTGGCGCGCGCCGTTCGACGGCGTCGCCGCCACCAGCCCCGAGGTGAAGCTCGCGCGCCGGATCCAGACCGAGATCAAGCGGCTGGTCGAGAGCGGCACGCTGACCGGGCACGAGGGCGAGCGGCGTCCGCTGCGTTATGGCGACATGCTGATCCTGGTGCGCCGGCGCGGCAATGCGTTCGACGCGGTGATCCAGGCGCTGAAGCACGCCAACGTTCCGGTCGCCGGCGCCGACCGGCTCAAGCTGACCGAGCACATCGGAATCATCGACCTGATGAATCTTGCGGACGCGCTGCTGCTGCCGCAGGACGATCTCGCGCTCGCGGTGGCGCTGAAGAGCCCGCTGTTCGGGCTCGACGACGACGATCTGTTCCAGCTGGCCCATGATCGCAAGGGATCGCTGCGCCGCGCGCTTGGCGAGCATGCCGCGACAAGCGAAAAATTCACCGCGGCGTTGCGACGCCTCGAAGCCTGCGAAACCCGCGCCCGCGAAGAGACGCCGTTCGCCTTTTACGCCTGGCTGCTCGGGGGCGACGGCGGACGCGCGCGCATGCTGCGCCGGCTTGGTCATGAGGCCAATGACGCGCTCGATGAGTTCCTGGAGCTGGCGCTGAATTACGAGCGCAAGGCGCCGGCCTCGCTGCAGGGCTTCATGGCCTGGCTGCGCTCGGCCGATACCGAGGTGAAGCGCGACATGGAGATCTCGCGCGACGAGGTGCGGGTGATGACCGTGCACGGCGCCAAGGGCCTGGAGGCCTCGGTCGTGTTCATGGTCGACACCACATCGTCGCCCGCGGATTCGCAGCGGCTGCGGCTGATCCACGTCCCGCGCGGCAATGGCGGCGAGGTGGTGGTCTGGGCCGGACGCAAGGCGGACGATCCCAAGCCCGTCGCCGACGCCCGCAAGGCGATGCTCGAGGAGACCGAGGACGAATATCGCCGCCTGCTCTACGTCGCGATGACGCGCGCCGCCGACCGGCTCATCGTCGGCGGCTGCATGCCCGGCAACATGAAGACGGTCCGCAAGCTGAGCTGGTATGATCTGGTCGACACCGGGCTCGCCGGCTCGGGGCTGGCCAAAGAGACGATCGAGACGCCGCTGGGAAAGGTGACGCGCTTCTCCCGACCGGAGGATGTCGTGGCGCTGGGCACGCCCGCGGCCTCGTTGGACCAGGCGACCGCGCTCCCGGACTGGCTGCGGACACCGGCACCGCGCGAGACCATCGAGGATGATCCGGTTCGCCCCTCCGGCCAGCCGTCCGGGGACGGCCGCGCCGTGCTGTCGGGCGAATCAGTGCACTCCCGCGCGCTCGCGCTGCAACGCGGCACGCTGGTGCACCGGCTGCTGCAATCGCTCCCCGACATCGCCACTGAGCGCCGGCGCGAGGCCGCGCTCGGCTTCATGGCGCGCAATGCCGCGGACTGGGCGGAGGCTGACCGCGCCGCGCTGGCCGACAAGGTGCTCGCCTTGATCGCAGAGCCGCGGTTTGCGCCGGTGTTTGCCGCCGGCAGCCGGGCGGAGGTCGCGATTGTCGGCCGGCTGGAACGGCCGGGGCACGCCCCTGCACTGGTGTCCGGCCAGATCGACCGGCTGGTCGTTCGGCCGGATGAGATCCTGATCGTCGATTTCAAGACCAATCAGGCGGCTCCCAAGAGCGCCGCCGCGGCGCCCGCCGCCTATGTCCGGCAGCTGGCGCTATATCGGGCGGTGCTTTCGAAGCTTTATCCCCAAAAGCCGGTCCGCGCCGTCCTGCTCTGGACCGAGGCCCTTGAATATATGGAGATTTCGGCTCCCGCGCTGGACGCGGCGCTGGCATCTCTTCATCTCGGTGTGAGCGTCCTTGACCCGGCAAGGAGCCATTCATAGGTTGACGCCATGATCTCTGGCGCGATTCCCGTCGCGCCCTTCTCTCAGGTACGAGGTACTCCCATGGCCGTTGGTAAGGTTTCTGACACCGATTTCGAAGCCGAAGTGCTCAAGGCAAACGGCCCCGTGGTCGTCGATTTCTGGGCCGAATGGTGCGGCCCCTGTCGCATGATCGCACCCGCGCTCGACGAGATCGCCGGCGCGATGGGCGACAAGGTCAAGATCGTGAAGCTCAACGTCGACGAGAGCCCGAAGACGGCGTCGAAATACGGCGTGATGTCGATCCCGACCCTGATGATCTTCAAGGGCGGCGAGATGGCCTCCCGTCAGGTCGGCGCGGCGCCGAAGGCGAAGCTGCAGCAGTGGATCACCTCCGCGGTCTGATCCGCCGCGCACAAGAATATTTTTGGAAACGGCCGGCGAAAGTCGGCCGTTTCGCGTTGATGGGACAGTCCAGCGTTTGATGAGTCCCGCCTGTTGCCTCCTCCTCCTGCAAAGCGCGCGCGAAAGTCGGCCCCCCTCGTGGCGATGGAGGCGCGCTCGGTCGACGCGATCCCGCGCGGCAAGGAGTGGCAATACGAGCCGAAATGGGATGGCTTCCGCTGCCTGCTGTCGCGCAACGGCGGCAGCATTGATCTGCGCTCGAAATCCGGCGAAGACCTCGCGCGTTATTTCCCCGAGATCGTCGCCGCGGCGCTAAAGCTGAAGGCGGATCGCTTCACGTTGGACGGCGAGATCGTCGTGCTACACGGCAAGGAGTTTTCCTTCGACGCGCTGCTGCAACGGATTCACCCGGCGGCGAGCCGTGTGAAGAAGCTCTCGCAGGAAACGCCGGCGCTGTATCTCGCCTTCGATCTGCTTGCGACGGCCAGGGAGAAACAGCTTGCCGAGCAGCCGCTCAGTGAGCGACGGCCGGCGCTGGAAGCGTTTGCCAAAGCCAATCTGACAGGCAGCATCTTCCGCCTCTCTCCAGCGACGACGAGCTACGCCGTTGCGAAGAAATGGTTGGCGCAATCCGGAGGCGGCTCGGACGGCGTCATCGCCAAGCGCATCGACCTGCCCTACCAGGCCGGAAATCGCGACGGCATGCAGAAGATCAAGAAATTCCGCAGCGCCGATTGCGTGGTCGGCGGCTTCCGCTATGCCACCAACAAGATCGCCGGCCGCAAGGTGGTGGGGTCGCTGCTGCTCGGACTGTATGATGACGAAGGTCTCCTGCACCATGTCGGCTTCACCTCGGCGATCAAGGCGACGGAAAAGCCTGATCTGACCGATCGACTGGAGGCGCTGATCGGCGAGCCGGGCTTCACCGGCAACGCGCCGGGCGGGCCGAGCCGCTGGTCCACCGAGCGCTCGGCCAAGTGGTGTCCGCTCAAGCCGAAGCTGGTGATCGAGGTCTGCTACGACCATTTCAGCGGCGACCGCTTTCGCCACGGCACCTCGATCCTGCGCTGGCGCCCCGACAAGGCGCCGCGGCAATGCAGCTTCGAGCAGCTGAAGCAGAAGGTGGCGGATCCGATGAAGCTGCTAAAACAGCTGTAGCCGGTAGCCCGGATGGAGCGCAGCGTAATCCGGGGCGGTCGTCATTTGTGGTGCGATTCCCGGATTGCGCTTCGCTCCGTCCGGGCTACGAACCGACCACTATCCGATCCATCCCGTCGCCAGCGCGTTCGCCAACTCCGGCTGGCCGTTGCGGCGAGCGAGCGCAGCCATCGTCTCGTGATCGTAGACGACATGGCGGAACGTGACCTGCCAGGCACCCTCGGTGAGCTCAAGGATCGCATAGCGCGCGTGCGGCGTGCCGGCCTCCACGACATGCGGGAACGGATGCTTGTCACGAAAGCCCGGGCCGCCGACGCTGCCGGGATTGACGATCAACCTTCCGTCGCGAAGGCGCACGGCACGGGCGAGATGGGTGTGGGCGCACAGGATCAGCGATTGCGCGATGCCTTGCGCAAACTGCTCGATGCGGTCGAGCGGCGACAGCGCCACCCCGCCGTCGGGATGCACGGTTTCGAGCCAATAGACTTCGTCATTGTCGGGCGTCGCATGACACATGAAAACCTGCTCGCGAAACACGCGCGTCATCGGCTGCGCGCGCAGCCAATCCAGTTGCGCGGCATCGAGCGCGGCATGGGCCGGGCGATCCCACGAGCCCATCTTCTCCGGCGGACGATCGAGCAGGTAGCGGTCGTGATTGCCGAGCACGTGCACGGCATCGAGCTTCATCAGAATCTCGATCGTGCGGCGCGCATCGAGCGGGCCGCTCAGCATATCGCCGAGATTGACAATGTCGGAGACGCCCTGCGCGCGGATGTCGGCGAGCACAGCTTCCAGCGCGAGGTAATTTCCGTGGACGTCGGCAATCACGGCAAAACGCATGGAGATTCCTGTAGCCCGGATGGAGCGAAGCGTAATCCGGGGCCTTTGTCGCTTTTGGTTCGGGCCCGGATTGCGCTTCGCTCCATCCGGGCTACCCAACCTCTATGCAGGAGGCGTGCCGTTGATGGCGAGCACGTGGCCGGCGAGATAGAGCGAGCCGGTGATCAGGATGCGCGGCGGCACTTCGTAGGCGAGTTTCGCCAAGGCGCGCAGTGCGGCCTCGACGCCGGGCGCGGGCTCGACGCGCATGCCGAGGCTGCGGGCGGCATCCGTGAGCCGGTCGACCGGCATGGCATTGTCGGTGTCGGGAATCGGCACCGCGATGATGTGACGGGTGAGGCCAGCGAAATTGGCGAGAAAGGCTTGCGCATCCTTGTTGGCCATCATGCCCGCGATCACGACCAGCGGCCGCGATACCCGCTCTTCGAGATCGCCGAGCGCGGCCGCCGCGACGCGGCCGCCTTCGGCGTTGTGGCCACCGTCGAGCCAGATCTCCGATCCCTGCGGCCCCCAAGCGAGCAGCTCTCCAGACGCGATGCGCTGCATCCGTGCCGGCCATTCCGCACCGACGATCCCGGCCTCGAATGCCGCCTGGTTGATCTTGAAGGCGTTGGTGGCCCGCAGCGTCGCGATGGCGAGGCCGGCATTGTCGAACTGGTGGCGGCCGAACAGGCGCGGCGCCGTGAGATCCATCAGGCCGCGCTCGTCGGAATAAACCAGCCGCCCGTGCTCGACATTGGCGTGCCAGCTCTCGCCCGCGGCAAACAACGGGGCGCGCATGCGCCTGGCCTGCGCCTCGATCACGGCCATCGCCTCGCCCGACTGCTCGGCGCAAACCACGGGTACGCCACGCTTGATGATCGCGGCCTTTTCGCCCGCGATCGACGTCAAGGTGTCGCCCAGGAAATCCATGTGGTCCATGCTGACAGGCGTGATCACGCAGGCTGCCGGCGCGTCGATGACGTTGGTTGAATCAAGCCGGCCACCAAGGCCGACTTCCAGCAGAACCACATCGGCCGGGTTCTGCGCGAACAGGTGAAACGCCGCCGCCGTCTTGAGCTCGAACACGGTGGCCGGCTCGCCGGCATTGACACGCTCGACCTGTTCCAGCGCCGCGCGCAACTCGTCGTCGCTGACGAGCACGCCGCCCCCGACGCGGCCGAGCCGGAAGCATTCGTTGATGCGAACGAGATAGGGCGACGTGTAGGCGTGGACGCGCAGGCCGGCGGCCTCCAGCGTCGCGCGCAGATAAGCGAGCGTCGAACCCTTGCCGTTGGTGCCGGCGATATGGATCACCGGCGGCAGCTTGCGCTCGGGATGACCGAGCCGATCGAGCAGGCGGTGCATCCGCTCCAACCCGAGATCGATGCGTTTCTGATGCAGGGCCGACAGCCGCCCGATCAATTCGTCGAGCGGCGGCTTTGCGCTGTCAGAGGAAGCGTTCACGCGTGCGGCGCGGCCGGCGCCGTCTCGGGAGCCGATACGATCTGCGCCGGGCTCACGACCGGCTGCACCGGTTTCGATGCGCTCTCCAGCGCCGGCGCCCTGGTCAACAGGCGGCAGAGCCGCGCCAGCGTCGGGCGCAATTCGTGGCGGTGCACGACCATGTCGATCATGCCGTGCTCCTTGAGGTATTCAGCGCGCTGAAACCCCTCCGGGAGTTTTTCGCGAATGGTCTGCTCGATCACGCGCGCGCCGGCAAAGCCGATCAGCGCACCGGGCTCGGCGATCTGCACGTCACCGAGCATCGCATAAGATGCGGTGACGCCGCCGGTGGTCGGGTTGGTCAGCACGACGATGTAGGGCTGTTTCGCTTCACGCAGCATCTGCACCGCGACCGTGGTGCGCGGCATCTGCATCAGGGACAGGATGCCTTCCTGCATGCGCGCGCCACCTGAGGCGGCGAATACGATGAAGGGTGACTTCTTCTCGACCGCGAGCTCGAGCCCGCGCACGATGGCTTCGCCCGCGGCCATGCCGAGCGAGCCGCCCATGAAGTCGAAATCCTGCACGGCGACAACGACGGCGGCACCTTCGAGCTTGCCGTAGCCGACCTTGATCGCATCGTTGAGGTTGGTTCGTGCGCGCGCATCCTTGATGCGATCGACGTACTTCTTCTCGTCACGGAACTTGAGCGGATCGGGCGTGACGTCGGGCAGCGCGACGTCGTACCAGGTCTCGTTGTCGAAAATCGACTTCAGACGCGCCACCGCATTCATGCGCATATGATAGTTCGAGCCGGGGATAACGAACTGGTTGGCCTCGACGTCCTTGTAGAACACGAGCTGTCCGGAATCCGGGCACTTGATCCACAGATTCTCCGGCGTCTCCCGCCGCAGCATGTTGCGGATCTTCGGCCGGACCACATTGGTAAGCCAGTTCATGGTTTGCTCCGATGTGCGATCCCGCCTGGGGACCACCTGAAGGATATATGGCGGCCGGGACCCGGCCCGGCAAGCCGCCGGATCGTCCGCCTTGCTCGTCGGACTTGCTCGTCGGACTTGGCAGCGGAATTATGGCCTATTCCGCGGCCTGTTGCGCGCCTTTGACGCCCTGGGCCAGGGCCGCCGTCAGCTCGGCGACGGCGTTGACGGTTTTGCCGGTGGCGCGCCCGTCCGCATCGAGGCTGTTCTTGAGGGCGTCGACCAGCGCGGTGCCGACCACCGAACCATCGGCCTTCTCGGCAATGGCGCGTGCCGCCTCCGGTGTGCGGATGCCAAAACCAACGCAGATCGGCAGCTTGGTATGCCGCTTGATGCGCGCGACAGCTTCACCGACGGCATTCGCGTCCGCCGCTGCCGCACCGGTGATGCCGGCGATAGAGACGTAATAGACAAAGCCTGATGTGTTCGCGAGCACCGCGGGCAGGCGCTTGTCGTCGGTGGTCGGGGTCGCGAGGCGAATGAAATTCAGGCCCGCCTTCAGCGCGGGAATGCAGAGCTCCTCGTCTTCCTCTGGCGGCAAATCGACGATAATCAGACCGTCAACGCCGGCCGATTTGGCATCAGCCAAAAACTTGTCGACGCCGTAAATGTAGATCGGATTGTAATAGCCCATCAGCACCAGCGGCGTGACGTTGTCGTCCTTGCGGAAGCCGCGCACCAAATCGAGCGTCTTCTTCAGTGTCATGCCGACCTTGAGCGCGCGGAGCCCGGCGGCTTGGATCGACGGACCGTCCGCCATCGGATCGGTGAAGGGAATGCCGAGTTCGATGACGTCCGCGCCTGATTTCGAGAGCGCCTTGACGATCTCGAGCGACGTCGCCGGATCGGGATCGCCGGCCATCACATAGGTGACGAAGGCCGCGCGGCCCTGTTTTTTCAGCTCGGCGAAACGGGTGTCGATACGCGTGGTCACTTGCTCTTGCCCCTCAGGATGTCGCCGACCTGCGGGACGTCCTTGTCGCCGCGGCCGGAGAGGTTGACGACCATCAGGTGATCCTTCGTCCGCTTCGGCGCGAGCTCCATCACCTTGGCGATGGCATGTGCCGGCTCGAGCGCGGGGATGATACCTTCCAGCTTTGACAGCAACTGGAACGCTGCGAGGGCCTCGTCGTCGGTCGCGGAGAGATAGTTCACGCGGCCGATCTCGTGCAGCCAGGAGTGCTCGGGGCCGATGCCGGGATAATCGAGCCCCGCGGAGATCGAATGCGCGTCCTGGATCTGGCCGTCCGCATCCATCAGCAGATAAGTGCGGTTGCCGTGCAGCACGCCGGGACGGCCGCCGGCGATCGACGCCGCATGCAGTTGTGTCAGCCCATGGCCCGCAGCTTCGACGCCGAAGATCTCGACCGAGGAATCGTCGAGGAACGGATGAAACAGCCCCATCGCGTTGGAGCCGCCGCCAATGCAGGCGACCAGCGAATCCGGCAGCCGGCCTTCGATCTCCTGCATCTGCGCCTTGGTCTCGTTGCCGATGATCGACTGGAAGTCGCGCACCAGCGTCGGATAGGGATGCGGACCCGCGACCGTCCCGATGCAGTAGAACGTGTTGTGCACGTTGGTGACCCAGTCGCGCAGCGCCTCGTTCATGGCGTCCTTCAGCGTGCGCGTGCCCGACTGCACCGGAATCACCGTCGCGCCCAGCATCTCCATGCGGATGACGTTGGGCTGCTGCCGCTCGACGTCGACGGCGCCCATATAGACGATGCATTCGAGCCCGAAACGCGCGCACAGCGTCGCGGTGGCAACACCGTGCTGGCCGGCGCCGGTCTCGGCGATGATGCGCTTCTTGCCCATGCGCCGCGCCAGCATGATCTGGCCGAGCACATTGTTCACCTTGTGCGAGCCGGTGTGGTTGAGCTCTTCGCGCTTGAGATAGATTTTCGCGCCGCCCAGATGCTCGGTCAGACGCTCGGCGAAATAGAGCGGCGAGGGCCGGCCGACATAATTCTTGAGATAGCCGTTCATCTCGGCCTGGAAGGCCGGATCGGCCTTGGCCTCGGTGTAGGCTTTCTCCAGATCGAGGATCAGCGGCATCAGGGTTTCGGCAACGAAGCGTCCGCCGAAAATGCCGAAATGGCCGCGCTCGTCGGGGCCGCTGCGATAGGAATTTGGTTTTACAACATTCATCGGACGCTCAACTCTTGACTTGCATCTTGGCTTGCGCGCGCGGCGCGAATGAAGGCCTTGATCATCTCGGAGTCCTTCACGCCCGGGGCGCTCTCGACACCGGAGGAGACATCGACACCGCCGGCGCGGGTGACGCGAACGGCCTCGGCAATGTTGTCGGCGCTGAGGCCACCCGAGACCATATACGGCACCTTCAGCTCCAGGTTTCCGAGCAGATGCCAATCAAACGGTGCACCGAGGCCGCCAGGCCGCGTTGCGTCCTTCGGTGCGCGCGCGTCGAACAGGATGCGTTCGGCAACCCCTGCGTAACCGGGCAGCACGGCGAGATCGGCCGACGTTGCGACCGGCACGACCTTCATCACTGGACGACCGAACCGTTGCCTGATGTCGCGCAGCCGGGCCACGCTTTCCGTGCCATGAAGCTGGAAAATGTCCGGCGACAGCGCGTCCATGACGTTGTCGAGCGTCGCATCGTCGGCATCGACGGTGAGCGCGACCTTGAGCGCGCGCCGCTTCACCTGCCGGCCGAGCTCCCGGCCGGCTTCCAGCGACAAATGCCGCGGCGACGGCGGGAAGAACACGAAGCCCACCATGTCGGCACCCGCCTCGAGCGCCGTTTCGAGCGTCTCGGGCGTGGACAGGCCGCAGATTTTGACGAGCAGGGACATGTTCTCGAGGGATGTGGGCTCAAAGCAAATGGAGGCCGCAGGTCCGCGGCCGGAAAACGGGCTTTTCGGTTGCGGCCGCTTCTACAACGTCGCGCGCTGCTTGTCTCGCCCGACGGGCCCGTAAAGCCCCACACCGGAGGGAACGGGGAGGCGCTGGGCCTCGGGCCTTGCTGCGGCAGACTGGGCCCGCAGATCAGCCAGCTCGCCTCGCGCGGCCCGGGCATCCGCGTCATGCCGGCGCGCCGCACGCCGCCAGTGCCGCTGGCCGAACCAGACGGCACAACCACCCGCGACCACCCCGAGCGCAGCCACCACGATCAGGAGCAGGAACAGCGGCAGCGTGACCGAGAATGACGGGTCGTTGGAAACGAAGGGATCGAACGAGACCGTGACGAAATGCCGGTTGGCGACGGCAAAGACCATCAGGACCAGGCCCAGCGGAATTACGACCAGCGCGGTCAGGAATTTTCGCATCTCGGCTCGCTCGCCTTGAATCAAGGTGCGGCCGCATCGCTCGCGACCGCGGGAAACCCTGAGGTGGACCTCAGTCTGGCGCGCCTGGATCCGGGTGGTCGCGATTCAGCCGTTCGCGCATTTCCTTGCCGGTCTTGAAGAACGGAACGCTCTTCTGATCGACAGGCACATGGGCGCCGGTGCGCGGATTGCGCCCTGCGCGTGCAGGGCGATGCTTGACCGAGAAGGCACCGAAGCCGCGCAACTCGACGCGGTCACCGCGCGCGAGAGCCGCTACGATCTCTTCGAGAATCGCATTCACAATGTTCTCGACATCCCGCTGGTACAGATGCGGGTTGTGCTCGGCGATACGCTGAACAAGTTCGGATTTGATCATCGAGAGATAGGACCCGGGAGCGTGCGGACGACCATTTCCGTGAAAATACCGTGATCTGTCAAGACGCTAAATGAAGGTTGAGCGTCGTGAAAATACGTGACAAATGCCGAAAAAGCGGGCTGGCCCTGCACGCGCCGAACGGGAAAAACCTCTGGGGCTCGCCCGGTTCCGGTCAGTTCGACGCCGCCGGCTGCCACAAAGCCAGCATCCCATCCATTCCGAGCCGATCGACCGCCTGCACGACGCCGGTTTGCGCGATTTGATGCGCAATCGAGCCTAAACCCAGTGCTTCCAGCGTCACTGCGGCCGCCGCCTTGAGGAACGGCAGATCGCTGAAGCGCGGCTGCAGCTTGTAATCGCGCACGGAGAGCCCCTTCTTGACGCCCTTCTGCTCGACCAGCCAGGTCACCGCGGTCTTCTCGTCGCCGATCTGATCGATCAGCTTGAGATCGATGGCCTGGCGTCCGGTGAAGACACGGCCATCAACCACTTTCTCGAGCTGCGTGTCATCCATGCCACGCCGTTCCTTCACCAATCCCTTGAACCAGGCATAGGAATCCTTCACCAGCGCATCGAGCGCTGCCCGTGCCTCGGGGCTGGTCGGCTCGAAACCGTTGGGCGCGGCCTTCAGCGGCGTGGATTTTACCTCCTCGACCTTGACGCCGACGGTCTTCAACAGCTCCGAGACGTTCGGAAATTGGAACAGCACGCCGATCGAGCCGACCAGCGAGCTCTGCTGGGCGATGATGTGATCGCTCGCGATCGCGGTGATGTAGCCGCCGGAGGCGGCGAGGCCTTCGACGACCACAACGAGCGGCTTCTTTGCCTTCAGACTCATAAGCGAATCATAGAGCTGCTCGGAGCCGGCGGTGGTGCCGCCCGGCGAGTTGACGTGAACGATGACGGCGGCAGCCTGCGAATTCTCCAGCCGCTCCAGCGCCTGCGTGCGATCGGAATCGCTGCGGATCAGGCCGTCGATCTGGACCCGCGCGATCGAGCCGGCGGACGCGAACGTGCCGCGCGCACCCGGCGTCGCGACCAGCGCGAAGCCTGCGATCGCCGCGATCGCGATCAGCGCGGCCAATACGCGCCAGAACGTCAGCTTACGGCGGATCCTGCGGCGATCGACGATGATGTCCGAATCGAGCGACATCTCAATATCTCCAAATGAAAGGCCGAGCGCGTTGTGCCGTCGCAGCATCAGCATTGGCTTATCTGGATACATCAATTGCGGCGCAATTAGAAGAAAACAAGGCCTGGCGCAGCCCGGATGGAGTCCGTAGCCCGGATGGAGCGGAGCGCAATCCGGGAGAATCCCGCCGGCCGCACGAATCCCGGATTTCGCTTTCGCTCCATCCGGGCTACGGCCTCAACAACAAAAAAGCCCCGGCTTGCGCCGGGGCTTTGATGCAGCGAAACCTGCGTTTCGCTTACTTGGTGTCGCGGTTCTTGAGCGCGGTGCCGAGGATGTCGCCGAGCGTCGCCCCCGAATCGGAGGAGCCGTACTGCGCGATGGCTTCCTTCTCTTCGGCGACTTCGAGCGCCTTGATCGACACCTGGACCTTGCGGGCCTTCTTGTCGAACTGGATCACGCGAGCATCGACCTTCTCGCCGACGGCGAAACGTTCTGCGCGCTGATCGTTGCGGTCACGGGCGAGCTCCGAGCGCTTCACGAAAGTGGTGAAGTCGGTACCGGTGATCTTCACCTCGATGCCGCTCTCCTTCACTTCGATCACTTCGCAGGTCACGACCGCGCCCTTCTTGACATCGCCCGGCTCGGCGAAGGGGTCGCCTTCGAGCTGCTTGATTCCAAGAGAAATGCGCTCCTTCTCGACGTCCACATCGAGCACCACGGCCTTCACCATGTCGCCCTTCTTGTAGTTGTCGATCACCTGCTCGCCCGGCTGCTTCCAGTCGAGGTCGGAGAGATGGACCATGCCGTCGACGTCGCCCTCGAGGCCCAGGAACAGACCGAACTCGGTCTTGTTCTTGACTTCGCCCTCGACCGTCGAACCGGTCGGGTGACCTTCGACGAAGACCTCCCACGGGTTGCGCATGGTCTGCTTGAGGCCGAGCGAGATGCGGCGCTTGACGGAATCGACTTCCAGCACCTGCACTTCGACTTCCTGCGAGGTCGAAACGATCTTGCCGGGGTGCATGTTCTTCTTGGTCCACGACATCTCGGAGACGTGGATCAGGCCTTCGATGCCCGGCTCGAGTTCGACGAACGCGCCGTAGTCGGTGATGTTGGTGACGCGACCGGTGAAGCGGGCACCCAGCGGGTACTTGGCTTCGATGCCCTGCCACGGATCGTCCAACAGCTGCTTCATGCCCAGCGAGATGCGGTGCGTCTCGTGGTTGATCTTGATGATCTTGACCTTCACGGTCTGGCCGATCGAGAGCACCTCGGTCGGATGGTTGACGCGGCGCCACGCGATATCGGTGACGTGGAGCAGACCGTCGATGCCGCCGAGATCAACGAACGCACCGTAATCGGTGATGTTCTTGACCACGCCGTCGATGACCTGACCCTCTTCGAGGTTCTGCACCAGCTCCTGACGCTGCTCGGCGCGGGTCTCTTCGAGAACCGTGCGGCGCGACACGACGATGTTGCCGCGGCGACGGTCCATCTTGAGGATCTGGAACGGCTGCGAGTTGTTCATCAGCGGCGCAACGTCGCGGATCGGACGGATGTCGACCTGCGAACGCGGCAGGAAGGCCACGGCACCGTCGAGGTCGACGGTGAAGCCGCCCTTGACCTGGTTGAAGATGACGCCGTTGACCTTCTCGTTGTTCTGGAAGGCCTTCTCGAGCTTGCCCCAGCTCTCTTCGCGGCGCGCCTTATCGCGCGACAGCACGGCTTCGCCGAGGGCGTTCTCGATCCGATCGAGAAACACTTCCACCTCGTCGCCGACCTTGAGCTCGCTGTCACGGCCGGGGCCGGAAAATTCGCGCAGGGCAACGCGGCCCTCGGTCTTCAGGCCGACGTCGATGACGGCCATGTCCTTTTCGATTGCAACAACCTTGCCCTTGATGACTGAGCTTTCCTGCAGGTTGCCGCCTGCGAAGGACTCGTCGAGCATCGCGGCGAAATCGTCGCGCGACGGGCTATAGGTATCAGCAGAAGTCGAAGCCATTTGTTCTCCAGTTGCGGATGTCGTGCCGGCCGTTGGGTTCTTGGGCGCATCGTACGCGCAGTGTCGGAAGGTCCGCAGAACCTTCGAGCGACCGCTCGCTGTTCCGACCTGGAGGCGGAACAGCGGAAGCGGGCCGGCTGAGGCCCGCGCATTCGATACGTGGAAATCTTTTGTCCGGAACCTGGATCGCGTCGGCCCCAAGCAGGGACCGAGAGTATCGACCTCAAAGAGCGGGAGCGGGCGCTTCCTCCAATGACGGCAGCGGCTTAACCCCGCGACCGGCCCGCTCGGACGGCCTCGATAATGTCGATGGCGGCCCGGACGCCGCCTTCTATATCCAGTTGGGAGTTATCTAGCAAGTAAGCATCCGCGGCGGGCTTCAGGGGGGCGATCGCCCGGTTCTTGTCGCGTTCGTCGCGCTGGATGATGTCGGCGAGCACGGCCGCCTCGTCGGCCTCCTCGCCCCGCGCCTTGGCTTCCATGGTCCGGCGGCGGGCGCGGACCTTGGGGTCGGCCACGACGAAGATCTTCACGTCGGCATGGGGGCAGATCACCGTTCCAATATCCCGACCGTCGAGCACGGCGCCGGGCGGATCGGCGGCGAATTGCCGCTGAAAGCTGACCAGAGCCTCGCGCACCCTTGGGATCGCCGAGACAATGGAGGCGCCCTCGCCGGCCTTCTGGGTCTTCAGGGCGGGATTGCCGAACTTCTCGGGATCGAGTTCCAGCGCCGCAGCGACCGCCGCCGCCTCGTCCCGGAGATCATGACCGGACTGCATCAGGGAATAGGCCACCGCGCGATAGATCACGCCGGTATCAAGATGACGGTAGCCGTAATGGTGGGCAAGACGCTTGCCGAGCGTGCCCTTGCCCGACGCCGCGGGCCCGTCGATGGCGATGATCATGAAAAATCGGCCCCAAGCGAACGCATCATCGGGATGAAATCCGGAAAACTGGTGGCGATGAAGGCGGTGTCGTCGACGGTCACCGGCTGGTCCGACGCGCAGCCCATCACCAGCGCGGACATCGCGATGCGATGGTCCATGTGGGTGGCCACAACGCCGCCGCCGGGAACGTGGCCGCGGCCTTCGACGATCAAATCGTCGCCGGAGACCTCGACCTTGACGCCGTTGACGCGGAGCATGGCGGCAGTGGCTTCGAGACGGTCGGATTCCTTGACGCGCAGTTCCTGGAGGCCGCGCATGATGGTCGTGCCCTCGGCAAAGGCGGCCGCTACCGCCAGCACCAGATATTCGTCGATCATCGACGGTGCGCGCTCCGGCGGCACTTCGACACCGCGCAATTTCGAGGCGCGTACGCGCAGCTTCGCCATCGGCTCGCCGGCGTCGCCGCGAACTTCACTTTCCTCGATCGAGGCACCCATTTCGCGCAGCGTGGTGAAAAGACCGGTGCGCAGCGGATTGGTCATGACATCGGACAGGACGAGGTCGGAGCCTTCGACGATCAGCGCAGCAACGATGGGGAACGCCGCCGATGAGGGATCGGCGGGCACGACGACATTGGCGCCATGCAGCTCAGGCTGCCCTACGAGCGTGATACGGCGGCCGTGCTGACCTTCCCGCACCGAGCTGATCTCGGCGCCGAAATGCTTGAGCATCAGCTCGGTGTGGTCGCGACTGGCCTCAGTCTCGATCACGGTGGTGGTGCCCGGCGCGGCCAGGCCCGCGAGCAGCACGGCGGATTTGATCTGGGCCGAGGCGACAGGCGTCTTGTAGGTGATCGGCAGCGGATCGCGCGCACCCTGGACGGTCAGCGGCAGACGGCCGCCCTCGCCGCCGGCGACGACCTTCGCACCCATCTTTTCCAGCGGGTCCAGAATCCGGCGCATCGGCCGGGTCCGCAGCGAGGCATCGCCGTCGAAAATCGCAGAGATCGGGCAGCCCGCGACGGCGCCCATGACGAGCCGGCAGCCGGTGCCGGAGTTGCCAAAATACAGCGGTGCCTTGGGCTCCGCGAAGCCCGCGACACCCACGCCGTTCACCTTCCAGGCGAAATCTCCGGTGCGCTCGAGCCTGGCGCCGAGCGCCTGCATGGATTTGGCGGTGTTAAGGACGTCCTCGCCTTCCAGGAGGCCCGAAATCCGCGTCTCTCCGACCGCGAGCGCGCCGAGGATGAGGGCACGGTGGGAGATCGACTTGTCTCCGGGCACCCGTACTTTCCCGGTCAGGGGACCGCTGGCGCGCGACTGGAGCGGCATCGGCTTGTCGGAATCGGTCAAGTTTGTGTCCTTGGATAGGCCCGAAATGTCCCTGCGGGGCTCGCGGGGCAGGTACCACATGGTCCCCCCGCCGTCACGGGCATGTCGTTCTCCCGCAATGCGCTATTGACAGCGGGCCGCCAACTAGCCAAGTGAAGCACCGCTTTTCAGACATTTCCAGGATTCCTCTGCCGTGGCCAAGTCCGAACTCGGAACTAAACGTATTTGCCCGACCACGGGCAAAAAGTTCTATGACCTCAACAAGAATCCGGTGATCTCGCCCTATACCGGTGAAGTCGTGCCGATCGCGCCCATCGCGCCGGCTCGTGCGCCCCGCGGCGCCGAAGCTCGCCACGCAGCCGCTGCCGCCGACGCCACACCGGAGCCGGCGGAGGTCGAGGAGGTCTCGCTCGAGGAAGCCGATGCCGAGGAGAACACCGGCAAGGTCAAGGCCGTCGTGCCCGAATCCGAGGACGACATCGAAGTCGATGAGACCATCGAGGACGATGACGACGATGATTCGACCTTTATCGCCGATGACGAAGAAGGCGATGAGGACGTCACCGACATCATTGGTGATGTCGGCGGTGACGAAGAGACTTGAGATAATTCCAGAACTGTGGTTCTGGGTCTTTCCCGACGCGTCGCCCAAGGCGCGTCGGACGGTTAAGGGGCCATAGCTCAGCTGGGAGAGCGCTTGCATGGCATGCAAGAGGTCGGCGGTTCGATCCCGCCTGGCTCCACCAGCCTTCGCTGGCTTCGCCAGCTACGGCTCGGCAAGCCAGCTCCGCTCCATCGTAGCGAAGCTAGCGAAGGCTGCCGCGGCGTAGCCCGAAGGGCAAAGCCGGGCTTCAGCAGATCAGAAGTGGATGTAAGCTCTCCCTCGACAACTGGGGAGTGTGCTGTGAAGTACGTCTACATCCTTGAAAGCCTCAACTCGCTCCACTTCTACGTCGGGATTACCGACGATCTGCGCGCCCGACTGACAAAGCACAATGCTGGCGAGGTGCCCCACACCTCGAAATACGGGCCTTGGCGTCTCAAGACTTACGTTGCGTTCAGCAACGAGAAGCAAGCCGTAGCATTCGAGAAGTATCTGAAGTCAGCGTCCGGTCGCGCCTTCGCCAAGAAACGGCTCTAACCCCTACTCCCCGATCACCGCATTCAGCCGATCGCGCAACGCCACAATCTCGTCCTTCATCGCGACCAGTTCCGAGACTGAACAATCCGACGCCGCCAGGATCGATTGCGGCACGGCGCGGGCCTTGTCCTTCAGGGCGTGGCCCTGCGGGGTCAACGCGATCAGCACCTGACGCTCGTCCTCGCTCGAGCGCGTGCGCTTGACGAGGTGGGCCGCCTCGAGCCGCTTGAGCAGCGGCGTCAGCGTACCCGAATCCAGGTGCAGCTTTTCGCCGATGTCCTTGACCGGCACGTCGTCGCGCTCCCACAGCACCAGCATCACCAGATATTGCGGATAGGTCAGGCCGAGCCGGTCCAGCAGCGGCTTGTAGACGCGGTTGAAGGCATGCGCGGCCGAATAGACCGCGAAGCAGATCTGGTTTTCGAGGCGCAGCGGCGCGTCCGCTGCCGAATGTTTCCGGGGCATGGAGAATCTCACAGGACTTGCTCCATTCTGGGGCCGGCCGGCGGCATATTCAATTGCGAACAATTAAATGTGAGACCCCATAATTTCAATTGCGCGCAATCTAATTGTTTGAGATAAAGATCGCACCCCACCCGAAAACACAGGGAGACGAAAATGTCAGTGAACGTCCTTTACAAGACCAGCGCAAAAGCCACCGGCGGCCGCGACGGCCATGCTGCGACCCTCGACGGCGCGCTCGACGTCAAGCTCACCACGCCGAAGGAACTCGGCGGCGGAGGCGGTGCCGGCAACAATCCCGAGCAGCTGTTTGCGGCGGGCTATGCCGCCTGCTTCATCGGCGCGATGAAGTTCGTATCCTCGCAGGGCGGCCCCAAGGTTCCGGCCGACGCTTCCGTGACCTCGACCGTCGGCATCGGCCCGCGCGCGGCCGGCGGCTTCGGTCTCGACATCGACCTTGCCGTCTCGCTGCCGGGCCTCGCCCGCGCGGAAGCCGAGGCGCTGGTCGAGAAGGCACACCAGGTGTGCCCGTATTCCAACGCGACGCGCGGCAATGTCGACGTCCGCCTGACGGTCGTCTGATCGGGTAACTGAAGCGGCTGGCCCGGGATCCCCCTCGGGCCGGCCGCTTCGCTTGATTTGCCATCCCGCGGGATTGCGGCGAGCGGCCTGCATGACGCCCTACGCGGGAAGCCATTGCCGGCTCGGACGAACCTCGTTAGGCCTGTGATCATATCGACACAGGGGACGCGAAGGCATGACTGAAGCCGCCAGTTCTGGAGCCGCCACGGGTGCAATGAGCGGCCTGCGCGTCATCGATCTCACGCGCGTGCTCGGCGGTCCCTATTGCACCCAGATCCTCGCCGACCACGGCGCCGACGTGATCAAGGTCGAGCCGCCCGCAGGCGACGAGGTGCGCGACTGGGGCCCTCCCTTCCACGAGGAGGACGCGGCCTATTTCATCGGCATCAACCGCAACAAGCGCTCGATCGGCCTCGACCTCGCCTCCGAGGGCGGCCGGGCCGTGCTGCTCAAGATGCTGGAGAGCGCCGACGTCCTGATCGAGAACTTCAAGCCGGGCACGCTGGAGAAATGGGGCATCGGCAACGAGAGCTTGCGGGAAAAATTTCCGCGCCTCGTGCATTGCCGGATCTGCGGCTTCGGCGCCGACGGCCCGCGCGGCGGCAATCCCGGCTATGACGCCATCATCCAGGCCATGACCGGCATGATCGCGGCGACCGGCTCGCCCGAGAGCGGACCGATGCGCATCGGCGTGCCGCTGGTCGACATCGGCACCGGCCTCTATGCGGCGATCGGCATCCTGATGGCGCTGTCGGAGCGGCAGCGCTCGGGCCAGGGCCAGTTCCTGGAGACCACGCTGTACGAGACCGGCCTCGCCATCATGCATCCGCACACCGCGAATTATTTCATGCATGGCAAGCCGCCGGCGCTCACCGGCAACGAGCATCCCAACCTCGTGCCCTATGCGATCTTCCCGACCAAGACCGACAACATCTTCATCGGCGTCGGCAATGACGGCACCTTCCGCAAGCTCGCCAAGGAGATCGGCAAGCCCGAGCTCGGCACCGATCCGCGCTTTGCCCGCAACAAGGACCGCATCGCCAATCGCGAGGCTCTGCGGGCCGAGCTCGCCGCCGTGTTCAGCCAGCACGAGGCCGAGCCGCTGTGCAATCGCCTGCTCGCCGCGGGCCTGCCCGCAGGGCCCGTACAGAAGATCGACCAGGCGTTGACCAACCCGCACACGATCGCGCGCGGCGATATCATCGAGAAGGATTGGTACAAGGGCGTGGCGTCGCCGATCCGGCTCGATCGCAGCAAGCCGAGCCTGCGGCGCCTGCCGCCGAAATTCAGCCAGCATGCGGCCGAGGTGCTGGGCGAGTTCGGCTACTCCAGGTCCGAGATCGACGCGATGGTCGAGCAGGGCACGGTCTGCGGACCCGAGCGCAAGCGCTAGCGCCTCGCCTTCCACATCCGACGGCAATGCCGCACTGCGGCGCGGGCGCTCTGTGCACCGCGAACGGAGGACGCTGCGCGCGCGGCATTCGCCTATTTGACGACTTCCCTTTTGCCGCGCTTGCCGCTTTCGTTTCGGCCGCTTACACAGTCATGTGAACGTCATATGGCGCTGCTAGCGCAAGCGATCATTTTTGACGGCCCAAGAGAACGGCCAAGGGAGGTTTACTTGATGGCTCTTAGACACTTTGGAGCGGCTGCCGCTATTGCGCTCACGGTTGGACTATCGGCCTCGCCGGCCTTGGCCGTGACCGAAATCCAGTGGTGGCACGCGATGACCGGCGCCAACAACGACGTCATCGTCAAGCTCGCCACCGATTTCAACGCGTCGCAGAGCGACTACAAGGTGATCCCGACCTACAAGGGCAACTATCCCGATACGATGAACGCCGGCATCGCGGCGTTCCGCGCCGGCAACGCCCCGCACATCATGCAGGTGTTCGAAGTCGGCACCGCGACCATGATGGCCGCGACCGGCGCCGTGAAGCCCGTCTACAAGCTGATGGCCGACGCCGGTGAGAAGTTCGATCCCAAGATCTACCTGCCCGCCATCACCGGCTATTATTCGACGTCCAAGGGCGAGATGCTCTCATTCCCCTTCAACTCGTCCTCGACCGTGATGTGGGTCAACCTCGACGAGCTGAAGAAGGCGAACGTCGAGATCCCGAAGACCTGGCCCGAAACGTTCGAGGCCGCCAAGAAGCTGAAGGCTGCCGGTCATGACACCTGCGGTTTCTCCGGCTCCTGGGTCACCTGGGTCAACCTCGAGCAGCTCTCGGCCTGGCACAACGTGCCGCTCGCCAGCAAGGCCAACGGCCTCGACGGCTTCGACACCGTGCTCGAGTTCAATGGACCGCTTCAGGTCAAGCACCTCGAAACCCTGGTCGAGCTGCAGAAGACCAAGACGTATGATTACGCCGGCCGCACCAATACCGGCGAGGGTCGCTTCACCTCCGGCGAGTGCCCGATCTACCTGACCTCGTCGGCGTTCTTCGGCAACGTCAAGGCGCAGGCCAAGTTCGCCTTCACCGCCGTGCCGATGCCGTATTATCCTGATATCAAGGGCGCACCGCAGAACTCGATCATCGGCGGCGCTTCGCTGTGGGTGATGGGCGGCAAGTCGGCTGAGGAATACAAGGGCGTCGCAAAGTTCCTGACCTTCCTCTCGGACACCGATCGCCAGGTCTATATCCACAAGGCCTCGGGCTATCTGCCGATCACCAAGGCGGCCTATGCCAAGGCGAAGGAAGAGGGCTTCTACAAGGACCAGCCCTATCTTGAGACCCCGCTGCTCGAGTTGACCAACAAGGAGCCGACCGAGAATTCGCGCGGTCTGCGCCTCGGCAATATGGTGCAGCTGCGTGACGTCTGGTCGGAAGAGATCGAGCAGGCGCTGGCCGGCAAGAAGACTGCCAAGCAGGCGCTCGATTCCGCGGTCGAGCGCGGCAACACGATGCTGCGGCAGTTCGAAAAGACCGCCGTAAAATAAGGCGAAGACGCCGGCAGGCCGCACGGCCTGCCGGCGTCGCCCATCATGCAAAAGCAAGCCATTTTCCAGTCAAGACTGTTACCGTACGCGCTGGTTGCGCCGCAGCTCGCGATCGTCCTGATTTTCTTCTATTGGCCGGCGCTGCAGGCGGTGATCCAGTCCTTCCTGCTCCAGGATGCGTTTGGGCTGTCGACCACCTTTGTCTGGTTCGAGAATTACGTCGAGCTGTTCAAGGACGCGGCCTATTTCGAGGCGATCGTCCGGACCTTCTTGTTCTCGTTCGCCATCGCGGTCTCGTCGCTATCCTTCGCGCTGCTGCTCGCCGTGATGGCGGACAAGCCGCTGCGTGGCTCGATGCTCTACCGCACGCTGCTGATCTGGCCCTATGCGGTGGCGCCGCCCGTGGTCGGCGTGCTCTGGATCTTCATGCTGCATCCCTCGCTCGGCGTGCTCTCGCGCTATCTGCGCAACATGGGCATCGACTGGAATCCGCTGCTCGACGGCGACCAGGCCGCCGCTCTGATCATCCTCGCCGCCGCGTGGAAGCAGATCTCCTATAATTTCCTGTTCTTCCTCGCCGGCCTGCAAGCGATTCCGAAGAGCGTGTTCGAGGCCGCCGCGATCGACGGCGCCCGTCCGATGCGGCGGTTCTGGACCGTGACCTTCCCGCTGCTGTCGCCGACCATCTTCTTCCTGCTGGTGGTCAACATCGTCTACGCCTTCTTCGACACGTTCGGCATCATCGACACCATGACCCGCGGCGGTCCCGGAACGTCCACGGTCACGCTGGTCTACAAGGTCTATTCCGACGGCTTGCTCGGCGGCAATCTCGGCAGCTCGGCGGCGCAGTCGGTGATCCTGATGGTTATGGTCATCGTGCTCACCGGAATCCAGTTCCGCTTCGTCGAACGCAAGGTGACCTACTGATGGTCGAGGAAGAGGGCTTCCGGCGCTACATCGCCCACGCCATTTTGTGGATCGGGATCGCGATCGTCGCCTTCCCCGTCTACATCGCGTTCGTCGCCTCGACCCAGGACAACGCGCTGATCGCCAACGGGCAGATGTCGCTGTTGCCGGGCGGCCATTTCTTCGAAGTCTACTACCAGACCATTTTCGTCGGCACGAGCGGATCGACCCGCGAGCCCGTCGGCAACATGATGCTGAACTCGCTGGTGATGGCGCTGCTGATCGCGGTCGGCAAGATCGCGATCTCGATCATCTCGGCCTATGCGATCGTCTATTTCCGCTTTCCGTTCCGGATGCCGATCTTCTGGATCATCTTCATCACCCTGATGCTGCCGGTCGAGGTCCGCATCTATCCGACCTACAAGATCGTCGCCGATCTGCACATGCTCGACAGCTATGCGGGCCTGTCGCTGCCGCTGATCGCCTCGGCCACCGCGACGCTGCTGTTTCGCCAGTTCTTCATGACGGTGCCGGACGAGCTGCTGGAGGCCTCGCGCATCGACGGCGCGGGTCCCCTGCGCTTCTTCTGGGATACGCTGCTGCCGCTGTCGCGCACCAACATGGCGGCGCTGTTCGTGATCCTCTTCATCCTCGGCTGGAATCAATATCTCTGGCCGCTGCTGATCACCACCCGTGACGACATGCAGACCATCCAGGTCGGCATCCGCAAGATGATCACCACCACCGACGCGCTGACCGAATGGCCGATCGTGATGGCGACCGCCGTGCTTGCGATGCTGCCGCCGGTGTTCGTCGTCGTCGTGATGCAGAAATTGTTCGTGCGCGGACTCGTGGAGACGGAAAAGTAGATCCCATGGCTAACGTCACCCTGCGCAACGTCCGCAAGACCTACCCCGGCGGCTTCGAGGCCATCAAGGGCGTCAACGTCGATGTCGGCGACGGACAGTTCTGCGTGCTGGTCGGTCCCTCCGGCTGCGGCAAGTCGACATTGCTGCGCATGGTCGCGGGCCTCGAAACCGTCACCGGCGGCGAGATCGACATCGGCGGCCGCATCGTCAACCAGATCGAGCCCGCCGACCGCGACATCGCGATGGTGTTCCAGAACTACGCGCTCTATCCGCATATGAGCGTCTTCAACAACATGGCCTACGGCCTGCGCAACCGCGGCATGAAGGAGGCCGAGGTCAAGACCCGCGTCGACGAAGCCGCGCGCGTGCTCGAGCTCACATCCATGCTGGAGCGCAAGCCGCGCCAGCTCTCCGGCGGCCAGCGCCAGCGCGTCGCCATGGGCCGCGCCATCGTGCGCCAGCCCAAGGTGTTCCTGTTCGACGAGCCGCTGTCCAACCTCGACGCAAAGCTCCGCATCGCGATGCGGGTCGAGATCCGCAAATTGCAGCGCCGGCTCAACACCACGTCGATCTACGTCACCCACGACCAGCTCGAGGCGATGACGCTCGCCGACGTTCTCGTGGTGATGAATGGCGGCCAGGTCGAGCAGGTCGGCAATCCGCTCGCGATTTACGAGAAGCCGGCGACGACTTTCGTCGCCTCCTTCATCGGGGCACCGCCGATGAATCTGATGTCGATTCGCGCCGATGAAATCAGATCGCAGCTCGGCAGCACCGATGCCGGCATCCTTGGCATCCGCCCGGAGGATTTCGTCATCACCGACCAGACGCCGGCGGGCGGCATCGCCCTTCCGCTCACCGTGGAAGCGATCGAGCGCGTCGGCGCCGAAACCTTCGTCTACGGTACGCGGGCTCAGGACGAGCAGCGCATCGCCGCCAATCCCGGCGAGCTGCCACCCGGCGAGGTCATCGTCCGCATTCCCGGCTCGGAGGCGCCGCCGATCGGTGAGAAGATCCGCGTCGCAGCAATGCGCCAAAAGCTGCATCTGTTCAGCGGCGACGGCCGGACGCGGATCGAGGCCTGACCGGTTCCACAGGGCCGTCGATTAAAAACCGCGAAAACAACCCCATGCACAGTAGAAGGGGGTTTGTTTTCGTTGAGAGAATTCGGCCGGCTAACTCGTCGTCATGCCCGGGCTTGTCCCGGGCATCCACGTTCTTCACGCGCGAGTAAAGGTCGTGGATGGCCGGGACAAGCCCGGCCATGACGATGCGGAAGCAACGGTGCACGTAAGCGGAAATGGCCAATCCACAGCCCCCGCTACGTCCTTGAACCTACACGCGGATATGCCCATATTGCTGATCAAGGGGTGCCTTGACGGGCCCTGATGCACCAAAGTCGCTTCGAGAGGACTTTGTAAACTATGTCTCGTGTTCCCACGCTTTCCAGTCCGTTCCTTTTGGGCTTCGACGAGATCGAGCGCGTGCTCGATCGGGTCGTCAAAGGTGCCGACGGTTACCCTCCCTACAATATCGAGAGGTGCGACCGATCGGAGGGCCAGCCCGAGCGGTTGCGAATCACGCTGGCGGTCGCCGGATTCACCCGCGACCAACTCGATGTAACCATTGAGGAAAACCAGCTCGTCATTCGCGGACGGCAGCAGGACGACAAGACCCGGCAATACATCCATCGCGGCATCGCCGCGCGCCACTTCCAGCGCACCTTCGTGCTGGCGGAGGGGATGCTGGTGCTGGGTGCGGATCTGAAGAACGGATTGCTGGCGATCGATCTAGCCCGGCCGGAACCGGAGAGGATCGTTAAGACAATCGCTATCAATGAGCACGAATAATGGAACGAGTAGCGGACTCGACCGCTTAGTGTTCCAGAGGAGTCGAGACCATGAGTGAAGGTCACGTTGCGTTCGAATACGAAGCCAAGAACGTCTCGCCAGAGACGCTGGCAACCCTCGGCGAAGGCCATATCGCCTATGTGAAGCAGATCCGCTCCGAGGATGTGCCGGGCCTGTTTCCCGAAGCGCCGAAGATCGCGCCGGGCCTCAAGCTCTTCGCGCTCCACGCCGCCGACGGCACGCCGATCATGCTGACCGACAGCCGCGAAGCCGCGATCGCCAACGCCTGGAGCAACGAGCTGCAAGCGGTGAGCGTGCACTGAGCACGCGCACGTCGCACGAATAGAGTTTCAAGCGGGCATGCCTTCGCAGGAAGGCGTGCCCGTTTTGCTTTGACGGCCGAATTCGGATACTCTAAATTCTGGTTGATCCGACCAGAAGGCACAGCATGTCGACAAAGCGTCCCTCGTCGAAGAAGCGCCCCCAATCCGGGCGATGGAGCCTTCAGGATGCGAAGACTCACCTCAGCCAGATCGTCAGGGAGGCCCAACGCACCGGACCGCAGCGCGTTACGCTGCACGGGAAGGACGCCGCGGTTATTATCGCGGCAGAGGAATTCGATCGCCTCCAACGTCCCGTGAGCGGCCGCGACATCGTTTCGGTCCTTGCCAAATCGCCGTTGGGCGATGTGGAATTTGAACGCCTGACGATCAAATCCAAAGTTCGGGACGTCGAGCTTTGAGAGGATGGCTGCTCGATACCAATGTGGTTTCGGAACTACGCCGGCCCAAACCCAATCCTGACGTTGCCGATTTTGTCGCCAGCCAAAACGGCGATGATCTCTATGTCACCGAGGTCACCTTCGCCGAAATCGTCTACGGCATCGAACAACTGTCCGATCCCACCAGACGCACAGACCTTCGATCGTGGTTAGACAACACGCTGCGACCGCTGTTTGCGGGGCGGGTTCTTCCCATCACCGAAGATGTCATCGTGCGGTGGAAAACGATGGTCATCGAGGGCCGCAAGCGCCGCCATACGTTCGGGCAGCCTGACTTGTTCATCGCGGCTATCGTCGCGCTACAGGATCTGATTGTTGTTACACGTGATATCGACGAATTCGTCGAAGCGCGCGTGCCGGTGTTTGATCCGTGGACGCACAAATTCTACTGCCACGGCGACGAGACGCTCATGCGGCCACCCGTGACTCTCGAAGCGATATCGAGTTTGTAGCAAAGCAGATCGTCCCAAGCCCCACGGAAGATGGCGGCCCCGGCTCCGCGATCACTTCACAAAGCCGAGTCCTTCGCGCGCCGTGTCCACGGCCCATTTGTCGCTCAGTGGCAGCGCGAGCACGCTGTTGAAATCCGCGCGCGCATGTTTGGGGTTGGACATCATCATGTAGAGGAGGGCACGATTGACCAGGGCGAGCTGGCTGTTCGGATCGAGCCGGATCGCCTCGTTGTAGTCGGCGAGCGCGCGATCGTGCTGTCCCATATCCCGAAACAGACCGGCGCGACTGTTGTAGGCCTCCCAATTCCCCGGCTGTAATCGGATTACTTCGTCGAAATCGGCAAGGGCGCGTTTGTCGTCGCCCTTTCCGTGCAGGACGACGCCGCGAACGAGATAGGCCTTTGCGAAATACGGTCTCATCCTCGTCACGTCATCCAGTTCCCGGATGGTGCTGTCGGCATCGTCCTTCTTCAGGAACACCATGGCCCGGCAGTAGTGGCCGCCGGCATTTCCGGGTTCCAGGCGGACGGCGCTGTCGCAATCGTCCAGAGCTGCATCGATCTCGCCCTTGTGGGAGCGAATGGTGCTTCGCAACTCGTAGGGCCAGGCGGCGGCCGGATTGCGCTGCATCGCCTCGCTGTAATCGGCGACGGCGTGATCGGTGTCGCCCTTCGCTGCATACGCCTCCCCTCGCATGACGAGCGCACGGTAAGCCTGCTTGGGGCTGCGTTCGATGGCCTCGGTGAAGCCGGCGATCGCACGATCGAAATCGCGCCTGTTGAAATATTCCTCGGCGCGCGAGGTGTAGGACGGTCCATAATTTGGGTCGAGGCGAATGGCCTCGTTGTAGTCGATCATGGCGTGATCGCCATCGCCCTTCGCCGAATAGGCGCGACCGCGGCAATTATAGGCCCGCCCGAAATTCGGATCGATCCGGATCGCGGCGCTGCAATCCTCGAAGGCGCGATTCCAGTCGTGCTTGATGTAGTAGGCTTCGCCGCGCAGCTCGTAAGCGACCGCATTGGTTGCATCGGCCGCAATGATCTCGGTCTTCTCCGCGATGACGCGGTCGGTGGACGCCTCGTCGGCGCGGGCCACGGCGGTGGCGGCAATGGTGACGGAGCAAAGCAGACCGAAAACCCGCCCGATCGAACCGCACATCATCTTGCAAAATCCCCGCGCCGAAAACCGTGCCGGAGACGATCTATCGCAGCGCCCGGCTGCACAATATGTCGCAGACGGCGCTGCGTCGGTTCGAGGGAGAAGGTTAAGCCGCAGTCGCCGGCGGCAGCGCCAGCACGGAATAGATCGCCTGGGCATCGCGCGAGGCGCGGAGCTTTTTGGCGATGTCCTGGTCGCGCAGCAGGCGGGCGATGCGGGCCAGCGCCTTGAGGTGATCGGCGCCGGCGCCTTCGGGGGCGAGCAGCAGGAAGACGAGATCGACCGGCTGGCCGTCCATCGATTCGAAATCGATCGGACGATCGAGGCGCGCAAACAAGCCGAAGATCTTTTCCAGCTTGGGCAGCTTGCCGTGGGGAATGGCGACGCCGTAGCCGACCGCTGTGGTGCCGAGCTTCTCGCGTTGCAGGAGCACCTCGAACACGGACCGTTCATTCTGCCCGGTCAGCTCGGCGGCCTTGGCCGCGAGTTCCTGAAGCGCCTGCTTCTTGCTGTTGACCTTCAATGCCGGGAGAATCGCCTCGGGCGCGACCAGATCGGTAATCGGCATGGAAGTCTTCCGAGGTGAATGAAAACGTCAGGTTCCGAATTGGCCAGCCTGGACAAAGAACCTGGGCGGGCCGACATCAAGAAGTTGAAGCAGGAGGCGGACTTAGCTCGCCCCTGATGTGGGGGGCTTCTACTCCAACGCAATCCCGGTGCCAACTCCCGCGTGCAGCTTTGCCCCGGTCATTGTTAAGGCGGAAAGGGGCACCCGGCGCCGGGCCGCAGGGTGTCGCCAGCCGCCTCAGGCCTTGCCGTCCGCCTTGACCCCCGGGGGGTCGATCCAGCCGACATTGCCGTCCGCCCGGCGGTAAATGATGTTCACCCGGCCCGAGGAGCCGTGCTGAAACACCAGGCAGGGCGCCCCGCTGAGGTCGAGTTCCATGACCGCTTCGCTGACGGACAGCGGCTTCAGCGAGGTGGTGGCCTCGGCGATGATGACGGGGCTGTAGCCGGTGATTTCGTCCTCGTCCTCACCTTCGCCCGGGGCCTCCAGCACGTAGCTGGTGGCATCCATGGCGGCCAGCGCCGCGGAGGCGACATGGGCCTTGCGGGCGGAGCGGTCCTTGAGCCGGCTCTTGTAGCGCTTGAGCCGCTTCTCGATCATTACCAGGGCCTGGTCGGCACTGGCATAGGCATCCGGTGCGTTCGAATCGGCCTCGAGCGTGATTCCCGAATCAAGATGCAGTGCACAGTCGGTGCGGAAGCCGAAGCCGTCCTTGCTCAGCGTGATGTGACCCGAGTAATTGCCGTCGAAATATTTGCGCAGGACCTCTTCAGTCCGGTCGGTGACGCGGCCGCGCAGGGCCTCGCCGACATTGACGCTCTTTCCCGAGATGCGGAGAGTCATGTGAACCTCGCTTGGTTCGTGCCTGGCCAGGATCGGGCCCGATAGCGGATCGAGAGTAGCGCGATTTGGCGCCGGCGCAATCAGGCCGGTTCGGGATTGCGGGAGCGATCGGCCATGGCGGTGGAGAGGACGTTACCAAGAGCGCTCTGCTTGTCGCGACGGCGTTGCACCGAGGACGGAATGCGCATCGCTTCGCGGTACTTCGCGACCGTGCGGCGGGCGATATCAATGCCCGAGCCGCGCAAGCGTTCCACGATGGTGTCGTCGGACAGGATCGCGGATGGCGCCTCCGCATCGATCAGCAGCTTGATGTGGTGACGCACGGCTTCGGCCGAATGCGCCTCGCCGCCATCGGCCGAGGCGATCGAGGCCGTGAAGAAATATTTCAGCTCGAACGTGCCGCGATTGGTCGCCATGTATTTGTTGGCGGTGACGCGCGACACCGTGGATTCATGCATCTGGATGGCGTCGGCGACGGCCTTCAGATTCAGCGGTCGTAGATGCGCCACGCCATGGGTGAAGAAGCCGTCCTGCTGGCGCACGATCTCGGTTGCGACCTTCAGGATGGTGCGGGCGCGTTGATCGAGCGCGCGCACCAGCCAGGTCGCGTTCTGAAGCGCGTCGGTGAAATACGACTTGTCGCCGTCCTTGCCGATCTTCTTCGAGAGCTGCGAATAGTAGGTCTGGTTGACCAGCACGCGCGGCAAGGTGTCGCTGTTGAGCTCGACATGCCAGCCGCCATCGGGTCCCGGGCGGACATAGACATCGGGCACCATGGTCTGGAGCCGGGCCGTGCCGAACTTCATGCCGGGCTTGGGATTGAGCCGGCGGATCTCGCCGATCATGTCGGCGATGTCCTCGTCGTCGACGCCGCAGAGCTTGCGCAAGGCCGCGACGTCGCGCTTGGCAAGGAGATCGAGATGCTCGACCAGGGCCTGCATCGCGGGATCGTAGCGGTCGAGCTCGCGGAGCTGGATTGCCAGGCATTCGCTCAGATTGCGCGCGCAGACGCCGGGCGGATCGAATTTTTGCAGCACGGCAAGAACGTTCTCGACGTCCTGTTGCGATGCGCCCAGCCGTTCGGCGGCCTGGCCGAGATCGCCCGGCAAATAGCCGGCCTCGTCGACGAGGTCGATCAAATACTGGCCGATCATGCGCTGCGCGGCCCCGGTGAAGGCAACCGAGAGCTGCTCGGCGAGATGGTCGCCGAGCGTAAGCTCCGCGGCGACGAAGGCTTCGAGATTGTAGTCCTCGTCACCGGAGGCGCCGCCGCCCCATTCGGTATAGGTGGTCGGCGCCGCATCCTGGGCGTTGCGCGCGGCCGCCTCGGCCGGTTCCTCGGAGAAGACGTTGTCCAGCCCGGTGTCCATGGTCTGCTCGATCTCGGCGCGGGTGCCGAGATCCTTGCTCATCCACTCTTCCTGGCCGGGCTCGAAGGCTTCGCCCGGGCCGCCGCCCGGCTCGTCGTTGTGGCCGCCATCGCTGTCGTTGAACTGGCCGGTCTCGGCCGGGCCCTCGCCCGCAGGCGGCTCGTCATTGGCCCGCTCCAGCAGCGGGTTACGCTCGAGTTCCTCTTCGACGAAGGTCGTGAGATCGAGATTGGACAATTGCAGCAGCTTGATCGCCTGCATCAACTGCGGCGTCATGACCAGCGACTGCGATTGCCGGAACTCTAATCTCTGCGAAAGCGCCATGAAGCAAGAACCGATCCCAAAAAGTTGGTCCGATTTTTGCTTATCCTAGTCCAAGCCCGATGTACACGTCTTGACGAATTGGAAAAACGGGCTAGAGGCGGAATTCCTCGCCAAGGTAAAGGCGGCGCACGTCCGGATCGGCCACGATCTCATCCGGGCTCCCCTCGGTCAGGATCTCACCGGCATAGACGATGTAGGCGCGATCGGTAAGGCCGAGCGTCTCGCGCACATTGTGGTCGGTGATCAGCACGCCGATGCCGCGGTTGGTGAGGTGGCGGACCAAGTCCTGGATGTCGCCGACCGCGATCGGATCGATGCCGGCAAAGGGCTCGTCGAGCAGCATGTAGTTCGGACGCGTCGCCAGCGCACGCGCGATCTCGACGCGGCGGCGCTCACCGCCGGACAGCGCAATCGACGGCGATTTCCGCAGGCGCGTGATGTTGAATTCGTCGAGCAGCGAGTCGAGCTGCTGCTCGCGCTTCTTGCGCGAGGGCTCGACCACTTCGAGCACGGCGCGGATGTTCTGCTCGACGGTGAGGCCGCGGAAGATCGAGGCTTCCTGCGGCAGATAGCCGATGCCGAGCCGCGCACGCTGATACATCGGCAGCTTGGTGACGTCGTGGCCGTCGAGCTCGATCGCGCCGCGATCGGCCTTGATCAGGCCGGTGATCATGTAGAACACGGTGGTCTTGCCGGCGCCGTTGGGCCCGAGCAGGCCGACCGCTTCGCCGCGTCGCACATAGATGCTGACGCCGCGCACGACCTGGCGGCTGCCAAAACTCTTTTCCACGCTATGCACAGCCAGGAAGCCCGGCCGCTTCAAGAGCTGCGGCCCGCCGGACCCGTTGGGCCTGCCGGCAGCCCGCACAGGGTGAACCGCCTGGGCTCGGGGCGGCTCGGCCTGATAGTCGCCTTGATAGTCCCCTTGGAACTGATCGGGTGCATGCATCGGCTGGTTACGGGCGATCGGCGGCGCGTCCCTGACCGGGCTGGCCACGAGACCGCCGACGCTGTCACCGAGCGCGGTGATGTCCTGGCGCGCAAATCCTGGCCGGCCGCGTTTGGCGGGGCGCCGACGGAACATGCTGAAGAGATCGACCATCCCCGCCTTCTAGCCTTTCGCGACGATCCTGCGCGATATTCGCGCGATCTGCCGCGCCGGCCTCAGGATTCGCCGACGCAGCATGAATGAAGGGATGTCTCATGCCCAGTGAAACACGCCCGAAAAGCGGCGAACCCCGCTTCGAAAGCCCTTCGCGCTAGATACAGTCTCGGCGCGCAAGCTTCAACCTCGGATCGGGAGAGATCAACCCAACCATCTGAAATCATTCTTCAAATTTACTTTGACTGGCTTCAGCTCATTTGGGCTTGGTTGCGCCAGGCAATTGCAGAGGTCCCGCGCCGGGCTTGCCCGCGCCTCCGGATCCGCAATCATTGCCGCCGCCCTGCGGCAGCAGCGCCTGCACCCGGCCGCTGTCGGATTCCACACGCGACACGCCCGTGGTCATGTCGACCGCCAGCCGGTCGCCGCGCAGCACGTTCTTGCACTGCGTCAAGACGACGCCGCCAAGCATGGTGATGAGGTTGGTGCGGGTGTCGAACACGGCGGTCTCGCCCGTTACCACCTGGTCCTTCTGGGTGACGACGACATTGCCGCGCGCCTCCAGCCGCTTGATCGAGGAGTTGCCGCCCGGGCCCGGCGTCGCCGACTGCATCGGCGCCCCCTTTGTCGCCTTTGCCGCAGGCTGTGGCGTGGCCGGCTTGTCGCCGCCCGAATCATAAAACACCACCAGCGTTTTCGAGGTCATGGTGGTGTCGCCCTGAATGACCTTCACATTGCCGGAGAAGGTCGCTTCCTTTTTCTTGTCGCGCATCTCGAGCGAGGCGGCTTCGATCTGGATCGGCTGATCGCGGTTCTGCGAGAAGCCCTGCATCGCGTTGGGTACGCCTTGCATCGTGCTCTGCGCGACGGCCGCACCCGTTGCGACCAGTGCGATGCCGACGGCGAGTGCGGCCGCACCAGGGATGACGCGCCGCTTGTCGTCGTTGCGCGGGAAAAACCTGATCATGAAAATCACTTTGAATTGGCAGACTTGTTCTGGGGCGTACGTGTCTTCGCCGCCGGCGTGGGTTCGGCCGGCGCAGGCGCGCTGGCCGCAGGGTCGTCCAGCTTATCGAGGTGCATCACCACATTGCCTTCGAAGCGGATGACGTCGCCGCCCTCCGTGATCCGCAGCCGATCGGCGGTCAGCGTTCCGTTGGTCAGCTTGACGTCGACATGCTCATCCGAGGAGACCGTGCCCTTGCCCATGTCGACAAAGGCCGAGTTCAGCCGCGCCTCGTAGCCGGTCGAGGTGCGCAGGAAGATGTCCTTGTGCAGGTCGAGCTGCTGTTGCTTGTTGTCGAACCTTCCGGTGCGGGCATCGAGGAACAGGGTCGATTGGTCTTCCATCAGCACTTTCGCGCGCAGATCATGGAGATCGACATGATCGGGATCGGTGATGTCCTGGGTCGCGGTCTTGGCCCAGAGCTCGTAGGGCCGCTGATCCGGGGTGAAGCCGGACATATGCGGCGATTCCATCGTGATCTTGGTGCCTGTGACCACGAGATTTCCGGAGTCGAGCTTCACGGGGATCTGGAACGGGTTGAAAATGGTCGAGATAAGGACGAGCAGACCCATTGCCGCAGCCACTGTCGCCGGCACCGCGACGCGCAGAATCCGCACCAGGCGGCTGTGGCGCGCCGCGCTGGCGAACTTCGCCGCAAGCGCGGCGTCGTAGGTGACATTATGGGCCGAATTCACCTGGGCTCCTGAGGTGTCGCCCGCCTTGTCCGGCTGGCGGGCGCCCCATTGTAGCCGGCAGCGCCAAAATATGCAGCCAGCGACAGGCCGTTACGAAAGTGTCTGAAACGGGGCGACCGCCCCACGCGGCCATTCCGCGAAACGCTAGGAATGCGCGAATATGTCCTGTTCGGCCCAGCCTTGGAGGTCAAGCAAGGCGCGGGTCGGCAGGAAGTCGAAACAGGCTTTGGCCAGCGCGGTGCGGCCTTCCCGCGCCAGCATGGCATCGAGCCGCTCGCGCAAGCCGTGCAGATGCAGCACGTCGGAGGCGGCGTAGGCGAGCTGCGGCTCGGTCAGGCTGTCGGAACCCCAATCGCTCGATTGCTGCTGCTTGGAGAGGTCGACATTAAGGACCTCGCGCACGAGGTCCTTGAGACCATGGCGGTCGGTATAGGTGCGGATCAGGCGGGAGGCGATCTTGGTGCAGTAGATCGGCCCGGTCATGACGCCGAACGTCTGGTACAGCACCGCGACGTCGAACCGCGCGAAGTGGAAGATTTTCGTGTTCGCGGGATTGGCCAAAAGGGCCTTCAGGTTCGGCGCGTCGGTATGACCTTTGGGGATCTGCACCACGTCCGCGCTGCCGTCGCCGGGCGAGAGCTGCACCACGCAGAGCCGGTCGCGATGCGGGTTCAGGCCCATGGTCTCGGTGTCGATCGCCACCGCTCCGGTGTAGCGGGACAGATCGGGCAGGTCGCCGCGGTGCAGGCGTACGGTCATGACGTTTCAAACCTCAATCGAATCGGTGGGCTTTTGCAGGCTAATCCCCGGGACAGACGCTGGCGAGGGCCGGCCGCGATGTATCCGCTGGCAGCCGCCGGCGCAAGCATCCGACGCGGCTAGTAGTTCAGGCGCACGAGCACGTCATTGACGCCGAAGGGGCTGGCGAACGTATCGCACGCGCCGCGCCGCGCGAAGACGCAGGCCGGCTTGTCATCGCTCATCATTGCGCAACTTCGTGGCGAGAAATCCGCCGGCAATTCGCTGGCCAGGCTCGCCGGGCCGATGATGCGGTTGAACCCGGCCTGGTGCGTCTTCACCACAGCCGGAAGTCGCCCCTTGGCCAGGGGGTCATCCCGATAAAAGGAATAGATCGGGCGGCGGGCCGCGAGCTGCCCGCGTCCGGGCACAAAGGGATAGTTGATCCCGTACAGGGCCAGACCGCAAAATTCAGGATCGGCCTCGAGCTCCGCCATCAACTGGGCCACGCCGATGCCGCGCATCCAGTTGTCACGCATGATGAGCGTTGCGCCCGACAGACCGAGCGAGAGCAGCAGCCAGCCGCCACATACGACGGCAAGTGAGCGCCACGCGCGTTGCCGGCGCATCATCTGGACCCAATCGGCGGAGCCAAGTGCGGCCACGATGATCAGCAGAGCGATCGACAGGAAAATGAAACGGTATTCCTTGTGCACGATCATGCTGTGAAACGCGACGTTGACGACGGCCGCGACGATCAGCAGGGGGGCATGTCGCCAGCCGCGCCAGAGCGCCAGCAGCATCAGCAGTGTCGCTCCCGACCACAGAATTGAAGCCTGGAGAATGTAAGCGGCCGCGGGCGCGTCACCGAATTCCGATGCGCGGTCATGCAGGAGGTTTTGCTGAATATTCTGAACAAGCCACGCAAACGGCGCTGAGCCGTGGGCAAGGTCGAGGGCGCCGGACAGCACCAGGACCACGCATCCGCCCGCGACCAGGGCGATCGCGTTTCGCAGGTCGCGCCAGCACGCCGCCAACGCAAACACCGCGCAAGCCGGTACATATTGAAAGCGCCAGACGCAGGCGAGAGCAAGCAATGCGCCCGCGGTGAAGAGCCGGTTTCGCGCCAGTTCGCCCGTCAGCAGATAGGCCGCCGGCAGGATCACGGCCGTCGCCAGCGGTTCGCTCAGCGTGTGGGGCGCGTAATAGACCAGCTCGAACCAGACCGCGGCGGCAAACGCCGCAACGACGGCATGCGACCGGGAGATGCGTTCGCCGAAATGCCAGGCCGTGACGACGATCGACAGCGAGGCAAGCCCGACCACCAGGCGAGGCACGACGAAGGCACCCCACCCGCCCGGCGCAAGCCAGTCTCCGAGAGCGACCGGCCCTGCGAACAAGGTCGGAAGAAACCAGCTCCGGATGCCGTCGCGCCATTCCCAGGTGACGACCCCCTGGTGGCCAAGCAGGCGCCAGGCCTGCTCCAGATATTGATACAGTTCGTCGACGTGAACGATGTTCGGCCAGAAGGCGAGCGGCAGCCGGACTGCCGCAGCCAGCAGCAGCAATGCGCACAAGGCGCCGTACCGCGTCGCGAAGCTTTTGGCTTTGACGGCGGGCGCGATGGCGGGCAGAGCTGCGGCGCTGGTCGTCATTGTGTTTTGGCTTCGCCAGCCAAACCGGATTGGGGCCTGACGTAAACGGTCACGTAAGCGCCGGTGTATTGCTCGCGCCAGCCTCGCCGCTCCACCAGGAACTGCCGCAGCTGTTCGTGCGCCTTGACCCACAGCACGGCGTCGATCCGGTATTTGTCGAGCACCATGTCCCATGCGGCTTCGTCGATTTCCCAGCTCACCAGCTTGAAATAATCGCGCAGCAGATCGTCCGGATAGGCGGTCGCGGCGCGGCCATCGACGAACGGGCGAACGGTGCCGTGCGTTGCGAAAATCAGGTAGCCGCCGACATTCCAATGGTTCAGGACCCGCGCATCGGTGAGATGCTTTTGCAGATAGCCGGCATCTTCGCTCGACAGCATCGTCGGGAGTGCGAGCGCCGGCGCAACGCGCAAGTAAGCCAGCGGCAGGGTGCCGAGACCGACGATGCCGGCGGCCAGCAACGCTCCGCGCACGTCAACGGCGGTGAGACGCCGAGGCAGCAAGCGGCTGAGGTGAAGCGCCATCGGCGCGGTGGAGAAGATGAAGAAGAACGCGATGTACCTGAACTGATACAATCCCAGAATCAGGAACAGCCAGGACATCAATCTCGGTTCGAGCGGGATGGGCCTGGAGTTTCTGTAGCGAAGCTCGATCGCGACGAAAGTGAGCATGTACAGGATGCCGGGAATGCTGCCGGGTATTTGAATGTTGTCGGAGTAGGACCGCCATTCGGTAATATTACCCTGGACGAAGTGCCCCATCGTCGCGGCGGCGCCGGCATAGATATTCCAGCCGAGCGGATTGACGAATGTCGCAGCGAGGCACCCGATCCCGGCGAGAGCAAGGACCCTGAGATCGGCCCAGGCGCCTCTGAGCAAGGCGGCGCCGCAGAAGACGCCAATCACGAAAAAGCCGAGCAGGAAACCGCCGTGCAGATTGGCCCAAAACGCCATCAACACGGGAAGCACGAACCATCGCGTGCGTCGCAGGCATTCGCGATAGAAGACGACGCAGAACAACATCGTGCATGTATTCGGCGCGACCGCGAGATACATGTTCGGCGCAACTTCGTAGGCGGGATAGAGCAGGCAGGCGAGGAAGACCGCCACGCAAACCGCGATCGCCGAGGCGCCGTAGCCGAGAGAGATCGCAATCAGGATGCCGGCGATCGCTGCGCCACAGGCCACCGTCGACAGGACGAGGCCGCCGAAGCCCGCGTATTGAAGCGTCGCACTGGCAAGCGCGTCCCAGAGCCAGGACAGATTGAGCCACGGCTTGTCGCCGTGGGTGAACGACCAGGGGTCGTGGAGCGGGATGGCGTTGCGTTCCCGGATGAGATCCCCGGCCGCCAGATGCCAGCCCAGATCGTAGTGACCGAGCAGAAGCGGCGCGTTCAAGACGTAGAACAGGGAGATGAACGAGATCAGGAACAGATAAATTCCCGATCTCAGGAAGAGCGCGCTGATCGCGTTCGCAACCCTGTCGAATGCCGGCTCGTGCCAGACCTGGTGCTGATCCACCGCTTCCCTCACGACAAAGCGAGCCCGATGGCTCCGCGCTCGCCGACGGCCGGATGCGAGCCTGCCCGCTGACTTAGGGCCAAGTTGTCTAAAGTCGGGTAAATTCGGACGGCGCAATCGAGGGGGTTTGGCGGAATGAAATTCCTCTCGACGGCCGGCTTCGAAAGCCTCCAAGCGGCTGTTCCGACTTGAAAATTTTAACGCCCAAGAGGCAGAGGCCGTGCGTGCCTTAACCGGTCCCGCCGTCATTATTCGTCAGCGTAGCTCCTGTTCCACATTCAGGTGAACCAACGCTGGGCCTTCGATGACCAAAGTTGCATGTATCACCTATTGGTCGAAAATCTCGTAAGTCAGGTCAAGGCGCATTCAAAGGCAGTGATTGGAGAGGGCGTAGCCGAAGCCGCATACCCTCTCGTTTTCCCTTCGCGCGCGCCGTCCGGCCCTTCCGCCACACCCGCCGGTCTACCGTCTCGCTGAGCTTCATGCGCTCGCAGTGGTATTGTGTTGCATATTTTCGATGCGCCGAACGGAGATCTCCAATGAAGCTCAAACTTGCCGCCGCGATGCTCGCCGCAGGCCTCCCGCTCGCATCGATGGCTTTCGCCCAAGGCATCGGGCCAGCCGACCTTGCGGTGATCGATGGCTGCCTGAAGACCGCGGAGAAAACCGGCGGTTTCGGCGGCGCGTGCGTCGGGCTCGTCGCCGACCCCTGCATCAAAGCGGCAGAGGGCGCGAATGACGATGTCGCCAAATGGAAAGCCTGCGCGGCGCGCGAACTCGCCGTTTGGACGCAGAAAACCAATGAGGCGCTAAAGAAAGTTCAGGCCGGCGGGTTCGCCGACGTGATCAAGGCGGTCAATGACTCGCAGAAAACTTTCGCCGCCTCGCGTGATCGCTTCTGCGCGGTCTTCGACAAGGTCGAGCACGGCATGTACCCGGGCGACGCGAGCTACTGCCGCCTGCGCGAGACCGCGAACCGCTCGCTGAGCCTGATCAAGCTCGGCGCCGCGGTCAACGAGCACTGAGAGCTCCTGAGCGACTGAAGCCAGCCGCCTCCAGATTGCCTGCGATCCGAGCCGACCCGACGAGCGATTACTCCGGTGGGCGCAAACCGGATGAGGAAAGCCATTGGCTCATGTGCGAGCCGGTTTGGGGCGCTGCCCACTCCCTCAACTGCGTAAAGGTCCTTACAGTTCCTGCAGTGGAAACTACGCCGCCAAATACATGACTGAGTGGGTCGCCGGGACCGTCGAATCCATCAGCGTTGCTCACGGCCCATTCTCCGAAAGAAAAACCCGGCCAGCAGTACCGACCGGGTCAGTCAAGGGGAGGACGACAATGCGTCTTCTTATCCGGCAACGAGGCGTATTTTGAGCCGTTCCAACCCAAGTGCGAGTCGCTACCGCGCCGTGAAAACTTGATGATCCAGGTTAATCTCAAGCTCGGCTTCGCGGATGGCTCATGGGCCGGAACCCCACCCATTCGCATAAGTTAACTCCGTGAGGTAGTCTCCATGAGTCATACGGTTCTAGTAGTAGATGATGATCCGGGCGTATTGGACGTGATCGCATCCATGCTCGACGACCTTGGCTGCAAAGTCGTTTGTGCGCACAGCGGCCCGGAAGCTCTCGATACGTTGGCGAAGAATGAAGACGTTTCGATCCTCATCACGGACATCAACATGCCGGGTATGGACGGTCATGAGCTGGCCGAACTTGCCACGCGGGTTCGCCCGACACTGAAAGTTCTACAGCTATCGGGCCGAGAGCGAAGGCGTGATGGCTTCCCATTGCTCAGGAAACCGTTCTCTGAGGAAGACCTCGCTCGCGTCATGGAACAAACGACGGGACTTTGTTAGCGCAGCAGAGTCGCTAAACAGCGCTCAAGCTCGTCCATTGGGAATGGCTTTTGAAGCACGGGATAATCCTTGAAGCTCTTGGGTACGCCGCCCGCGCCGTATCCGCTCGCGAAGGCAAACGGAATTCCCCTGCCTCGTAGCGCTTCTGCGATGGGTTCAGAGCTATGGTCGCCAAGCTGTATGTCGAGAATGGCGGCATCCACGCCGGGTGCAGAGGCAAGCATAAGCCCGCCCTGCAAATCGTTAGCTTCACCTGCGACGGTATGACCTAGCTCCGCCAGCATGTCCGCGATCATCATGCGGATGAGCGCCTCGTCTTCCACCAAAAGCACTGACGCCATACCGCCCTACCCCACCACATCGCACTGATTAGCGTCTCAAGTGATGCCGTGTCGCTACTGTGCATTCCTCTTGGGCCAGTTGGCGGTGGCAGACGCCCGAAGACCGGCCGCACGAAGATCATTCAGCGTATGCTGGCCCTCCTCCGCCGCCCTCAAAAGATGTTTAGCGATACGTTTTCGGATTTCGTGGTCGCCACCATTGGGAAGCTCGCGGCAGACCTCTTCTAGCACCACTTCCATGTTCGACTTGACGCGTTCGGATAGGCTCATGGCACCTGTCCTGTTCCTAGCCCGGAACCTAATTTGCCGCAGCGTGTTTTCTTGTCAAGAGTGGCCGAATCCACCCAGCCACCATGGTGTGCCGCTGCCGGAGATCGGGCAGATGATCGATGCTTTAATGCGTTACCTTGAAAGAGCCGTCGCGTTCGAGCGGCTTGCTGCCAATGAGAGCGCCCCTGATTTGAAAGCCAATCTCGAGCGCCAAGCGACAGCTTACCGAAAGCTGGCCGCGATGCGCGCGGAGGGGATGGGGCTTCCGCCGCCTAGCCAACCGTTGCAGCCGCCGCATCCTTGAGAGTGTCCAGGGATCGAGGACGCTCACAACGTCATTCCGTACTCCCCGTAGGTAGTGATCGGGAGCGCGGTCTACCCCATGAGTGTTAGTTGACACTGATGGACAATAAAAGCGCAGCCAACGGAACCGAAATGCCTCAAGTGCGGATTGCAGCTTCCGAAGTTTCAGACGTTCCTTGATCCACTAACAGGCCGCAGCCATCGGCTTTATCGCTGCGGTTGCGGACACCAAGCCTAGGATGATCGCGGCTCGTCGTCATGAGGGCGGGAGCGACCCAGCTTTCACTTCCAAACCTCTTGCCGGCAATCATAGCAGCGATAGATCGGTAACTCGCACCTTACCGCAGCAGGGATCTTGCCATTTCAGGCGAATGGCCCGTTGCTCTAATCGCCTTCAGAATTCCCCCGCTACTACGCTTTTTCCCGCCGGAGACACCGCTGGAATAACAATGTGAATCGCGACTCCAGTTCGGCAAGGAACTATCCGCCCTCCGATGCGTTATGGCTTGTTCGGCGGCCCAGCGGGGGAGTCCGCCGGTTTCCTCCTGAACAGAATGGCCCCACGGCGGCCTCCTCTCGCCCCGAGAGAACCTTCTATGTCCAACGTCGAGGAATTTCCGCTCTCGGCCCGTCGCCAGCCCACGGAGTTTGCGGCTCTGGTGGCGGCCGGCCAGATCGCGCTGGATGCCATTCCTGGGGCGGTTTACCTTTGCGATGCTGAGGGATTGCTGGTGGCCTACAACACCGAGGCGGTGAAATTGTGGGGCCGGAACCCTGCCAAAAAGGAGCGCTTCTGCGGTTCGCATCAACTGTACCTTCTTGACGGAAGTCCACTTGCCCGTAGCGACTGTCCTATGGCCACGGCAGTTCGTGTTGGAACGCCGACCCGCAATGCCGAAGTCATAATGGCGCGGCCGGACGGCTCTCGCTTTACGGCCCTAGTCAACATCCGAGCGTTGCGCGACCACTCGGGAAGCATCCAGGGCGCCATCAACTGCTTTCAAGACATCACTGAACGCAAGCAGATCGAAGAAGAAGTCCGACAGAAAACGCAGGACCTGGAGGATTTCTTCGAGAACAGCGCGGTCGGCCTTCATATCGTCAGCGGCGAAGGCATTGTCCTTCGAGCCAACCGAGCCGAGTTGACTCTGCTTGGGTACAGCGCCGAGGAGTACATTGGCCGCCACATCGCCGAGTTTCATGCCGACGCTCCGGTGATCGGCGACATCCTTCAGCGCCTGTCCTGCGGCCAGCCGCTCGATCGGTATCCCGCGCGGCTGCGGGCGCGTGATGGCTCCGTTAAGCATGTGCTGATTACCTCAAACAGCCGCTTCGTGGATGGCAAGTTCGTTAATACGCGCTGCTTCACCATTGACGTATCGAAACTGCATGCTGCTGAAGAGGCACGACAAGCAAGTGAAGCCCGTCTCGCGGCGACTTATGAGGCTGCGAGCGTCGGCATCTCCGAGACAGACCATAACGGGCGCTTCTTGCGGGTGAACGATTCCATATGCCGCATCACCGGCCATTCGCGCGACGAATTGCTTGGAATGACCTTCCTGGATTACACCGCGCCGGATCATCGGGCGGAGGACGCCGAGCAATATGCGCGCCAAGTTCGTGGTGATATCGAGAACTACACCACCCGCAAGCGTGTGTTGCGGCCTGACGGGTCCATGCGCCATCTCGATGTTTTCAGTTCGTCGGTACGGGATTCGGCTGGACGCTTTCTTTACGGCGTCCGTGTTGCCCAGGACGTCACCACCGCCAAACTGTTGGAAGATCGGTTGCGCGAAGGCGAGCAGCGCATGCGCGATCTCCTTGAGGCTCTGCCTGCCGCGATCTACACCACTGATGCTGAGGGGCGGATTAATTTCTTCAATCGGGCCGCGGTCGAGATGGCGGGGAGAACCCCCCAGCCTGGCGATGAATGGTGCGTAACCTGGAAGCTATATTGGCCTGACGGCTCGCCTCTGCCGCACAATGAATGCCCGATGGCAGTGGCGCTACGTGAAAACCGCCCAGTTCGCGGTGCCGAAGCAATTGCCGAACGCCCAGACGGCAGACGCGTCCCGTTCATTCCTTATCCGACGCCGCTGCGCGATTCGGAAGGAAACATGGTCGGCGCCATCAACATGCTTGTCGATATCAGCGAGCGCAAACAGGCCGAGAATGCCCAAAAGGTGCTCATCGACGAACTGAACCACCGTGTGAAGAACACGCTAGCCACGGTGCAGTCACTTGCGAGCCAGACGGCTCGCCATGCTGCAGATCTGCAAGAGTTTCTGCCGACATTCACGGGACGGCTGCTGGCCCTTGCCCGTGCCCATGACCTTCTCACGACACGCAATTGGCAGGATGCCCCTTTCCCACAGCTGGTTCACGATATCGTCGCGCCTGTCTCCGGCGGACGGGTTGTCATAGGTGGGCCGAACGTCAATTTGGACGCTCGTACCGCACTGAGCGTCACCATGGTTCTCAACGAGCTTCTGACCAATGCGGCAAAGTACGGCTCATTGTCAGTGCCGAGCGGATCTGCTTCGCTAACCTGGAGTATCGTCGGCGGCGATCGGTCCCAGATCTCGCTAGAATGCGAATGGATCGAACGCGGTGGCCCACCAGTTGTGCCACCCAAGCGGCGAGGCTTCGGCACGAGGCTAATGGAACGCTGCGTCGAACATGATCTTGCCGGTGATTTCGACCTGGTCTTCGATCCAGAAGGGACGCGCTGCCGCATAGCATTTCCCATCAAGCTGACATCAGCTGCCAATGTCTGACGTAGCTGGCGTCAGGGTCCTCCTCGTTGAGGATGAAGGGTTGGTTGCGCTTATGATCGAAGACATGCTTGAGGAATTGGGCCTCAAGGTTGTTGCCTCTGCTGCCCATCTTGATAGGGCACGTGAGTTGGCGACCACCGGCTCATTCGATTTAGCGCTTCTGGATGTCAACTTGGCTGGAGAGTTTGTTTTCCCGGTAGCGCGCGTCCTGCGCGATCGAAGGATCCCATTCCTCTTCAGTACGGGCTACGGCGCACCTCCTTTGGAGGAGGAGTTCAGAGAAGTGCCCGCGATCGGCAAGCCATTCTCGGTAGACCAGTTGAGCGAAACATTGCGGACGCTTCTATCGCGTTCCTGAGGCTCTTCACCGTCTATCCTCCGCTGGGACGAGCTTTCGTCACTCAAGTTTCTCGGCGCTGACGTGCAGGATGAAGAGAGTGTTTTGCATTCGCCATTCCCTGCCGGGCACCAGCTTTCCATCAATCCCTTGCAACGTCTGAGCCGCCATAACAGTCGCTTCTTTCCAAGCCGCGTGCCGCCGCGAGCGCCTGACGCGTCTTGACCTCGCTTGGCTCCGTGGTGCGAAGGGAGAACCGGACGGCCTGAGCGCCTTCGCTAAGCGTCACGAAAACGAAGCGGTCACCGAGCGGAATCGCCAGCTCGGAACCGACCGCTTTGTGCCCTGAAAGGCCTTATCTATCTGGATTTGCTTGCGATCCAGAATCGTATGGTGCCCAGGAAAGGACTCGAACCTTCACGGCCGTTAAGCCACTGGCACCTGAAGCCAGCGCGTCTACCAATTCCACCACCTGGGCATGCCGGTTAGGCACGGAGGCGGTTACTACGGTTCGGTGACGCGGTTGTCAATTCATGCTTGAACCCCGCTTCGGGATGCGGATTGCGCATCGCAAACCGGCCCGATACAAGCCTGACGACACGCACTCTTCCCGCAGGATATGGACCCCAGGAATGGATCCCATGGCATCGAATCTGGACACGCTCGTCACGGTTTTCGGCGGATCGGGGTTTTTGGGCCGGAATGTGGTCCGCGCGCTGTGCCGGCGCGACTACCGGGTCCGGGTCGCGGTGCGGCGGCCGGAGCTGGCCGGCTACCTCCAGCCGTCCGGCAAGGTCGGGCAGGTCCACACCGTGCAGGCCAACGTGCGCTATCCGGCCTCGATCGAGGCGGCACTGCGTGATTCGCATGTGGTGATCAATCTGGTCGGCATCCTCGCCGAGGGCGGCGCGCAGAGTTTTGACGCCGTCCAGGCCAAGGGCGCCGAGACCATCGCCAAGGCGGCGGCCGCCGCCGGGGCACAGCTGATCCATGTCTCGGCGATCGGCGCCGACGCGGAATCGCCCTCGCGCTATGCCAGGGCCAAGGCGGCCGGCGAAGCCGCAGTCATGGCCGCGGTGCCGTCGGCGACGATCTTCCGCCCCTCCGTGATGTTCGGCCCCGAGGACCAGTTCACCAATCGTTTCGCGGCGCTGGCGCGGATGTCGCCGGTGCTGCCGCTGATCGGCGCCGACACGAAGATGCAGCCGGTCTATGTCGGCGACGTCGCCACCGCAATCGCGGACGCCGTCGACGGCAAGGCCAAGGCGGGCGCAACCTACGAGCTCGGCGGCCCGGAAGTGCTGACCATGCGCGAGATCATCGAGGCCATTCTCGAGATTGCCGATCGCAAGCCGATGCTGATGCCGCTGCCGTTTGGCCTCGCCCGCTTCAAGGCCAACTTCCTGCAATTCGCGCCGGGCGCGCTGAAGCTGACGCCGGACCAGGTCACGCTGCTCGCGCGCGACAACGTGGTTTCGGATGCGGCGAAGGCCGCTGGGCTAACGCTGGAAGGCCTCGGCATCACGCCCGACTCGCTTGAAGCGATCGCCCCGCAATATCTCTGGCGTTTCCGCGCCGCCGGGCAATTCCAGCGCAAGAGCGCGTAGGTTTTTTTCACCTCTCCCCGCTTGCGGGGAGAGGTCGGATCGCCCTTGCGATCCGGGTGAGGGGGTACGGGTCCCACCGCGATCTCAGGTGTGGAGAGAGGCCCCTCACCCCAACCCTCTCCCCGTAAGAACGGGGCGAGGGAGTGCACCGCAGCCTTGCTTCGGAAGTTTACCGCCCCAGCGCCAGCGCGATCAGGCCGAGCGTGCCGACGATCACGCGCCACCAGGCGAACACCACGAAGCCGTGGCGGGTGACGTATTCCAGGAACGTCTTCACCACGATGATCGCGGTGACGAACGACACCACGAAACCGATCGCGACGATGCCCATGTGGTCCATCGTCATCTCGGAGCGGTTCTTGTAGAAATCGTAGGCGAACGCGCCGATCATGGTGGGAATGGCGAGGAAGAACGAGAACTCCGCCGCCGCGCGCTTGTCGGCCCCGAGGAACATCGCCGCGACGATGCTGGCACCGGAGCGCGATACGCCCGGGATCATCGCGATGCACTGCGCGATGCCGATATAGAGATACATCAGCAGCGGAAACCGGGTGGCGTCGTGCTCGCGCGCCTTGAGATCGAGCTTGTCGACCCAGAGCAGGATGGCGCCGCCGACGATCAGCGAGAAGCACACCACCCACGGATTGAACAGCATGCTCTTGATGTATTTGCCGGCGACGAGACCGACGACGACAGCGGGTAGGAACGCCACCAGCACGCCGATCACGAAGCGACGCGCATAGGCGTCGCCCGTGAACATGCCGATCGCGACGTCCCACAATTTCTTGAAGTACAACACGACGATCGCGAGGATCGCGCCGAGCTGGATCAGGACCGTAAACGAATCCCAGAACGCGCCCTCGCCGAGATGGAAAAAGCGCTCCGCGAGCAGCAAATGGCCTGTCGAGGACACGGGAAGGAACTCGGTCACACCCTCGATGATGCCGAGGATCACTGCCCGTATTGCATCTGACATATTTACGGTCCATTTCGGCTGGAAAAGCGGGGTTCTTCTCGCCCATCCGCTCCCTTGCTGCAATCGCAAAATGCGGCGTCGCGCCCTTGCTTCGCGGTTTTGAATGACTAGTGTGGCGCCGCACAAACATTGATGGATTGTTAAGCACCATCACATAGTCAAAGGCTTCATGTTTACGCTGTTTCATCATCCGTTCTGCCCGCACTCGCGGTTCATCCGCCTGATCGCGGGAGAATACGGGCTTGAGCTGAAGCTGATCGAAGAGCGCAGCTGGGAGCGGCGCGAAGCGTTTCTGCTGCTCAATGCGGCGGGCACGACGCCCGTTCTGGTGGATGACGAGCAGCCGCCGATCCCGGGCGCGGCGATCGTGGCCGAATATGTCGACGAGGCCTACGGCTCCGAGATGGGACTGAAGCGCCTGATGCCGGACACGATCGGCGAGCGCGTCGAGGTCCGCCGGCTGATGGCTTGGTTCAACGAAAAGTTCTTCGAGGAAGTCTCCCACCCGCTCGTCACGGAGCGCATCTACAAGCGCTTCATGAGCGAGGACAACGGCGGCGGCCCGCCCTCGGCCGACGTGATGCGCGCCGCCAAGGCCAATGTGCGCTATCATCTTGCCTATATCGGCTGGCTGGCGCAGACGCGTAATTTCCTCGCCGGCGACCGGCTCAGCTACGCGGATCTCGCCGCCGCGGCGCACCTCTCGGCGATCGACTATCTGGGCGACGTGCCATGGAGCGAGGACGACGCGGCAAAGGCGTGGTACGCACGGGTGAAATCCCGCCCGTCGTTCCGTCCGCTGTTGAGCGAATGGCTGGCCGGCGTGCCGGCGTCGCGGACCTACGTGGACTTGGACTTCTGAACTCCGATCCGACCGAACTGAAGACCGCGCTCGCAAACGAGGCGCGCGCGCTCGGCTTCGACTGCATCGGCATCACGGAGCCCGGCACGATCGAAAGCGCCGGACAACATTTTCTCGAATTCATCGCATCGGGCGGCCATGGCGACATGGATTGGCTCGCCGCGCAGCCGGAGCGCCGGGTCGATCCGCGCGGGCTGTGGCAGGACGTGCGCAGCATCATCATGCTCGGCGTCAATTACGGCCCCGACCAGGATCCGCTCGCGATCCTGCAACAGCGCACACGCGCGGCGATCTCGGTCTACGCGCAGGGCGACGACTATCACGACCTCATCAAGAAGCGCCTGAAGGCACTGGCGCGATGGCTGATCGCGACCGCAACTTGCGAGGTGAAGCCTTGCGAAGTGAAAGTGTTCGTCGACACCGCAGCCGTGATGGAGAAACCCCTGGCGCAAGCCGCGCATCTGGGCTGGCAGGGCAAGCACACCAATCTGGTCTCGCGCGAATTCGGCTCATGGCTGTTTCTCGGCGCGATCTACACCACACTGGAGCTGCCGCGCGACGATGCCGAGATCGATCATTGCGGCTCGTGCCGGGCGTGTCTCGACATCTGCCCGACTGCGGCCTTCCCCGCGCCCTACAAGCTCGATGCGCGGCGCTGCATCTCGTACCTCACCATCGAGAACAAGGGACCGATCCCGCGCGAATTTCGCAAAAACATCGGCAACCGCATCTATGGCTGCGACGATTGCCTCGCCGCCTGTCCCTGGAACAAGTTCGCGCAGGAGGGCCGCGAGGCCAAGCTCGCCGCGCGTGACGCTTTGCGCGCGCCAGGTCTCGCCGAGCTCGCACGGCTCGACGACGCGTCGTTCCGCGCGCTGTTCACGAAGTCTCCGGTCAAACGCATCGGCCGCGACCGCTTTTTGCGCAACGTGCTGATCGCGATCGGCAACTCCGGTGATATCGCACTGGCGGACGAGGCGCGACGATTGCTGGAGGATGAGAGCGCACTGGTGCGCGGGGCTGCGGTGTGGGCGCTGGAGCAGTTGATGCCACGGGATGAGTTCGAGGCGATCAAGACGAATGCGATTGCTGGCGAGCGCGACGAAAGCGTGCGCGAGGAGTGGCAATCAGTCTCCTAACATTGCGCTGTCATGCCCCGCGAAGGCGGGGCATCCAGTACGCCGCGGCGTCTCGATGCAATCACAACCGCCTCGGAGTACTGGATCGTCCGCCTTCGCGGACGATGACAGCAGTTGTGTAGTGCGCAGTGCTGCGCCCCTGACATCTCGCCGCCACCCTTGATTTCCCCGCACGTTCCTCCAATCTCGCGCGTCATGACAAACATGCCTTTCTTCACCCGCGACGGCGACACATTCCATCCGACGGAAGTCGCCAACGGCCCCTGGGATCCAAAATCGCTGCACGGACGCGTCATTGTCGGCCTGCTCGGCTTCGCCATCGAGGAGCGCCATTCCGGCCCTGAATTCGTGCCGGCGCGGCTGACCGTCGACATGTTTCGGCTGCCGACCATCGACAAGCCGATCGAGGTGACGACACGGCTGGTGCGCGACGGGATGCGCATCCGCATCGTGGAAGCAGAGTTCTTTTCCGGCGGCGTCAGCATGGCGCGCGCCTCGTGCCAGCTGTTGCGGCGAACACAGAATCCGGACGGCAATGTCTGGTCGCCGCCGAACTGGGACGTGCCGAAGCCGGCCGACATTCCCAAGCCCACCGATCCCAGGCTCGGCATGAACGGCAAATGGACCACGCGACCGATCGTCGGCCAGATGGGCTCGCTCGGGCCACGAAAGCTCTGGATGAGCGAGGTGCGCGAGCTGGTCGCGGGCGTGCCGATGACGCCGTTCGTCCATGTCGCCACCGGCGCCGACTTCGCCAGTCCGTTCGCGAACGCCGGCGACAAGGGGCTCGGCTACATCAACAGCGACGTTACGATCTATCTGCACCGCCTGCCGGTGACGAACTGGATCGGCTTCGAGGTGGTGAACCACCAGGCCACCGATGGTGTCGCGATCGGCGAATGCTGGCTCTATGACGAGCAGGGCCCGATCGGCACCGCGACGGTCGCCGCGCTGGCGCAGCGCAAGCCGATGGTAAATCCGTCGAAGCGCTAAGGACGCCGAACGACGGCTAACCCAAGTGCCGCTGCATCTCCGGCCGCGCCTTGAGCTCCGCGCCCTGCCTGGCGACGATCTTGGCAATCCGTTCCGGCGCAAACTTCAGATCGACGAACGCCGGCGCGGTGTTGGCGACCTCCTGATAGCTGACGATCCTGCCGTCGCGGAGTGTCATGATCGCCACGCCCTCGAACATCGCCCGCGCGCCATCAGCCTCCGGCAAGGTCGAGCGATAGCTGAACGTGTAGCGCGCATAGAGCGTGGTGTCGTTCGACACCGGGTCGTGCATGTCCCAGCGGAAGTCGGTCGCCGTGCGATAGAACCAGTCGTCGATCATCGCGGCGATCTTCTCGCGGCCGGCGAAGGCGCCATAGAACACGTCGTGATAGACGCCATCCTCGGTGAAGAGATCCGCGAAGGCTTTTCCGTTGCGTTGTTCGACGGCGTCGCAGAACGCGCGCAGCATGGCGGTGGTCATGGGCGATTCTCCCGGTGCTTTTTATTGTGCCCTCGCCCCTTGCGGGAGAGGGCAGCTCCGCTCGTTGACACGCATTCACTTCGGTGAGGGGTTGTTTCCGCGAATGCGACACTCGCGTTTGCGGAAGCAACCCCTCATCCGGCGCTGCGCGCCACCTTCCCCCGCAAGGGGGGAAGGAAGAAAGCACTTCACCCGATCTCGGCCACCGCGGCAAGAATGCGGGCGATGTCCTGCGGGCGCGAGAGGCGATGATCGCCATCCTGGATCATGGTCAGCACGACGTCGTCGGCCGGCAGGCGATGGGTCAGCGCGAACGCGTGCTGCCAGGGCACGTCAGGATCCTGCGCACCTTGCAGGATGCGGACGGGACAGCCGAGATCAATGGCGCTGCCGAGCACGAGGTGGTTGCGCCCCTCCTCGATCAGATTCCGCGTGATCGGATAGGGCGAGCCGTCGCCATAGTCCGACGGTCTCAGCCAGACGCCTTTGGTCTCGATCTCTTTCTTCACCCCGGCCGGAAAATTCTTCCACATCAGCTCCTCGGTGAAGTCGGGCGCCGGCGCGATCAGCACCAGACCCGCCAGCGAGGCCTTGGCTTGCTGTTTCTCTTGCCGCTTCTTGATTTCGCGCGCGAGCAGCAGCGCCATCCAGCCGCCCATGGACGAGCCGATCAGGACTTGCGGGCCGGCGCAGAACCGCTCGAATACCGCGACGCTTTCCTCGAGCCAGCGCCCGATGGTTCCGTCGGCGAAATCGCCACCGGATTCGCCGTGGCCGGAATAATCGAACCGGACCACGGCGCGGCCGTGGTCCCGGGCCCATTCGTCCAGCGCCACGGCCTTGCTGCCCCGCATGTCCGATTTGAACCCGCCGAGCCAGACCAGCCCAGGTCCTTGCCCAGATTCTTGCTCAGATTCTTGGGCCGCGCGGCGGCGCACCGCGATCCTGCGTGCGGACGGGCCTTCGCCCACATCGATGAAGTCGAGCACGGCATCGGGAATTGGGTGATTCATGGAACGTTTACTCTGGCTGTGCGGTTTGAGCTGTCCGGACGTGCTCCGCAGCGCAGCTGGACGTCGTCATTGGCCCTTTGGGACGCTTGCGGAACAGAAGCAAGGTGTCTATGTCCCTCTGCGTGCCCCGCCGTGGCCAAAATGCCTCGCATTTGAGGCTTTTTCGACCGCCGCACGAGCGATTGCTTGCCGGCAACCGTATCTTCCTGCAAAATAGCCGCCTCTTTTCATAACTTTGGAGAACCACCCATTCGCCGTCCAAATAAAGCCCCGCCCACTGCCGCCAAAGACGGGCCGCGCATCAATGACGACATTCGCAATGCGCAGATCCAGCTGATCGATCAGACCGGTGACAACAAGGGCACCATCGAGACCGTCGCGGCTATCCGCCTGGCCCAGGAAGCCGGCATGGATTTGGTCGAGATCTCGCCGAACGTCAGCCCTCCCGTCTGCAAGATCATGGACTACGGGAAGTATAAGTATTCCGCGCAGAAAAAAGCCGCCGAAGCTCGCAAGCGGCAGAAGATCGTCGAGATCAAGGAGATCAAGCTCCGCCCGATGATCGACGACCACGATTATGAAGTGAAGATGCGCGCCATGCAGCGGTTCTTCGAAGAAGGCGACAAGGTCAAGATCACCCTGCGCTATCGCGGCCGCGAAATGGCGCACCAGGAGATCGGCACCAAGCTGCTCGACAAGATCAAGACCGACGTCGCCGAGCTCGCCAAGGTGGAGCAGGACGCGCGGTTCGAGGGCCGTCAGGTCGTCATGGTGTTGGCGCCGCGCTGACGCCGATCCTTTGAATTGGTAAATTCAACGGCCCGTCCGGATCTCCGGCGGGCCGTTTTGTTTTGGCCGAGGAGCAAGCGGGGGAGGGAGCCGCATCGCGTGCTTGGCGACTAGCTCCTCGTCGCTTGCCAGGTGCCGCTGCACTGATCGCCGGAGATGATACCCCTCCACGAACCGGCGCCGTTCACGCCAGCGAGCCGGCCGCCGCCGTGGGCATGGGACGCCCCGACCGAGACCTGGACCGCGACGGTACCGCTGCGCTTGACCGTGCCGGAGACCCGGCCACCGCCGGCGGACGACACCCGGCTGCCCGCGACGGTGAAGGGAACGCTGTAGCCGGAGCTGCAATTGCCGCGGGTGGTGGCGAAGGTGACGTTCCAGACGCCGTCATAGCCGCGGATGCGAGCATCGGCAGTCGAGGGAAACGCAGCCATGGCGAGCACAGCCAACAGCGCCAGGCGGCGCGGACGAGCGACATCCGTCAAAGACGGAAGCGATTGGGAAAAATAGGGCATTTTAATCCTGCTCCGGGCGACACGGCCCGGACATGAGGTTAGCAATTCCGGATAGTCGGCGGCTAGGTTCCACCGGTTCATCGTTGCCAATTCGCCCGTCCTCTGTCATAAGCCCAGCCTTCATTGCCCGGCTGATTAAGGGCTGCCGTGGCGGTGTCCGTGCGGGTTTCGCGCTTGTTCGCAAAACCTGAGCACAATCAACGCTCTAACGAGCATTTTGACGGCCAGCCGCCTTCGCGGGCGGATTTCTATGGCCATTAGGAGAGCCAAATGCCCAAGCTGAAGACCAAATCGGGCGCTAAAAAGCGCTTCAAGGTGACTGCCACCGGCAAAGTGATGTTCGCTCATCGCAGCAAGCGTCACGGCATGATCAAGCGGACGAAAAAGCAGATCCGGCAGCTGCGCGGCACCGCCGTGCTGTTCAAGACCGACGGCGACAACGTCAAGAAGTACTTCTTGCCGAACGCCTGATCGCGTCCAAGATCGTTCAAGATCATTGCCACCCGCGCCGCAGCTTCGCGGCGATCCGAACATCAAGTCACTTCTGAAGGATATTTGTCATGGCTCGCGTCAAACGCGGTGTGACCGCCCACGCCAAGCACAAGAAAGTCTACAAGGCCGCCAAGGGTTTCCGCGGCCGCCGCAAGAACACGATCCGCACCGCCAAGCCGGCGGTCGAGAAGGCTCTCGTGTATGCCTTCCGTGATCGCAAGCGCAAGAAGCGGACGTTCCGCGCGCTCTGGATCCAGCGCATCAACGCTGCCGTGCGTCCGTTCGGCCTGACCTACAGCCGCTTTATCGACGGCATGGCCAAGTCCGGGATCACCGTGGACCGCAAGGTGCTGTCGGATCTCGCGATCAACGAGCCCGCGTCGTTCCAGGCGATCGCCGAGAAGGCCAAGGCCGCTCTGGCGGCCTGAGCACGCTCGCGCTAACGGCCGGCTGCGCCGGCCTTCAGCGCGCGTTGCGAGTAGCGCTGGGCGATCTCCGCCCGGCAGAATGCCGTGAACGACAGATACATGGTGCCGGATTTATTCCGGTACTTCCGGTCGCACGCGCGCATCTCGCGTTGGTAAGCCTGTTTCCGCGCAATGTTGAGGCCGGGCATGAAGTCCGCCTCGCATTTCTTCTCGACGGCGGCGCCGAGCTGGACATCGCCGCTCGCGGTCAGTTGGCAATCCTGAAACATTTTCATCGCGCTTTCGCAGCCCTTCTGGGCAGCGATGGTGTCGACGACCTCGTCCAGCGTCATGGATTTCTCCATGCAGACCATGGCGCGCGCCGGGGTGCTCGCGACCAAGAGAACGACGGCGAGAGCAGCCCGACCGGATCTTGAGAGCATCGTGAAAGCCTCCTCGTATCCCCCTTGGTGCCAGCCTCCCGCGCGAGGTTCAACCCAGCCGCTCGTCAGCCCGAATGACCGGCTTTTCGCTTGACGTTACGGCCTTCGGGCGGCGACAACCCAGCCGAATTTGGCAGCAGGGATTTGACCGTGTCCGACCTCGCAATGCTCGAAACATCCATCCTCGACCAGATCGCCGCCGCCGGCGACGAGGCCGCCCTCGAAGCGGTGCGCGTCGCTGCCCTCGGCAAGAAGGGTTCGATCTCGGCACTGCTTGCCACGCTCGGAAAAATGTCGCCGGACGAGCGCAAGACCCAAGGCGCCGCGATCAACCAGGCCAAGGACAAGGTCACCGAAGCACTCGCCGCGCGGCGCGACGTTTTGAAATCCGCCGCGCTCGACGCGCGGCTTGCGTCGGAAACCATCGACGTCACCCTGCCGCTGCGCGATGCGCCGGTCGAGGCCGGCCGCATCCATCCGCTGAGCCAGGTCTGGGACGAGCTGACCACGATCTTTGCCGACATGGGATTCTCGGTCGCCGAGGGTCCCGATATCGAGACCGACGACTACAACTTCACCAAGCTGAATTTTCCGGAAGGCCATCCCGCGCGCGAGATGCACGACACCTTCTTCTTCCATCCGAAGGAGGACGGCTCCCGCATGCTGTTGCGAACCCACACCTCGCCGGTGCAGGTGCGCACCATGCTGAGCCAGAAGCCGCCGATCCGCGTGATCTGCCCGGGCCGCACCTATCGCATCGATTCGGATGCGACCCACACGCCGCAGTTCCACCAGGTCGAAGGCCTCGTCATCGACAAGCACTCTCATCTCGGCCACCTCAAATGGATCCTGCACGAGTTCTGCAAGGCGTTCTTCGAGGTCGATCACATCAACATGCGCTTCCGGCCCTCGTTCTTCCCGTTCACCGAGCCGTCGCTGGAAGTCGACATCCAGTGCCGCCGCGACAAGGGCGAGATCCGCTTCGGCGAGGGCGAGGACTGGCTCGAGATTCTCGGCTGCGGCATGGTGCATCCAAACGTGCTGCGCGCCTGCGGCATCGATCCCGACGAGTACCAGGGCTTCGCCTGGGGCATGGGCATCGACCGCATCGCCATGCTGAAATACGGCATCGCCGATCTGCGCCAGCTGTTCGACAGCGACGTCCGCTGGCTCTCCCATTACGGCTTCAAGCCGCTGGAAGTGCCGACCCTCGCGGGAGGGCTGAGCTCGTGAAATTCACCCTCTCCTGGCTGAAAGACCATCTCGACACCGACGAGCCCTTGGACAAGCTCGCCGAGAAGCTCACCATGATCGGGCTCGAGGTCGAGAACATCGAGGACAAGGCGAAGGCGCTGAAGCCGTTCACCATCGCGAAGGTGATCTCCGCCGAGCAGCATCCGAATGCGGATCGGCTGCGCGTCTGCATGGTCGACACCGGCGACGGTGGCGCGCCCGTGCAGGTGGTGTGCGGCGCGCCCAATGCGCGGACGGGTCTCGTCAGCGTGTTTTCACCGCCCGGCACCTACATTCCCGGCAAGGACATCACGCTCGGTGTCGGCACCATCCGCGGCATCGAGAGCCGCGGCATGCTGTGCTCGGCGGCCGAATTGCAGATTTCCAACGACCATGACGGCATCATGGAATTGCCCGCGGATGCGCCGATCGGCGCTGCTTACGCCGCATGGGCCGGCCTCGGCGATCCCGTGGTCGAGATCAATCTGACCCCGAACCGGCAGGACTGCACCGGCGTGCACGGCATCGCGCGCGATCTTGCCGCCGCCGACATGGGCAAGTTCAAGGACCCCACCATCAAGCCGATCAAGGGCGAATTCCCGTGCCCGGTGAAGATCACGGTCGAGGAGGCCGCGCTGTGCCCGGGCTTTGCACTACGCCTCGTGCGTGGCGTGAAGAACGGACCGTCGCCGGAATGGCTGCAGAAGCGGCTGACCGCGATCGGTCTGCGTCCGATCAACGCGCTGGTCGACATCACCAACTTCATGACTTACGACCGCGCACGGCCGCTGCACGTGTTCGACGCGAAGAAAGTGAAGGGCAATCTCGTGGTGCGCCGCGCGCGTGACGGCGAGACGCTGCTCGCGCTTGACGGCCGCAGCTACAATCTCGATCCCGCAATCTGCGTGATCGCGGACGAGCACGGCGTCGAATCGCTCGCCGGCATCATGGGCGGCGAGGCTTCGGGCTGCGACGAAGGCACCACCGACGTGCTGATCGAATCGGCGCTGTGGAACGAGATCAACATCGCCCAGACCGGCCGCAAGCTCGGCATCAATTCGGACGCGCGCTATCGTTTCGAGCGCGGTGTCGATCCGGCCTTCATGGTGCCGGGGCTGGAGCTCGCGACCAAGCTCGTGATGGAGATGTGCGGCGGCACGCCGTCGGAGAATGTCGTGGTCGGCAAGACCTTCGGCGACGACCGCGTGATCGATTTTCCGGTCACCGAGGTCAAGCGCCTCTCGGGCATCGAAGTGCCGATGCCGGAGATGAAGCGCATCCTGACCCATCTCGGCTTCATGATGGCGGGCCCGGGCCCGGTCGTGAAGGTCGCGGTGCCGTCGTGGCGGACCGACGTGCATGGCAAGGCCGACATCGTCGAGGAAGTCATCCGCATCCACGGCGTCGACAAGGTGCCGATGACGCCGTTCGAGCGCGGCGAGGACGCACGCAAACCCGTGCTGACTCCGCTCCAGTTCCGCACCCGCCGCGCCAGGCGCGCGCTGGCGAGCCGCGGCATCATCGAAGCGGTGACCTGGTCCTTCATCACCAAGTCTGCCGCAAAGCTGTTCGGCGGCGGCCAGCGCGAACTCGAGGTCGCCAACCCGATCGCGTCGGATCTCTCCGACATGCGCCCGACCCTGTTGGCGGGCCTGATCGCGGCGGCGCAGGCCAATGCCGATCGCGGTTTTGGCGATGTCGCGCTGTTCGAGGTCGGGCAGGTGTTCAAGGGCGATCGCCCGCAGGATCAGTTCATGGCGGCAAGCGGCGTCCGCCGCGGCTTTGCGTCGTCGCAAGGCCTCGGACGGCACTGGTCGGGTTCGGCGCAGGCTGACCTGTTCGACGCCAAGGCCGATGCGCTCGCGGTGCTCGCCGCCGCCGGCGCACCGATGCAGGCCCTTCAGATCGTCGCGGGCGGCCCGTCCTGGCTGCATCCCGGGCGCTCCGGTACGATCCAGATCGGGCCGCAGAACGTGCTGGGCTATTTCGGCGAGATGCATCCGCGCGCGCTCGAGGCGCTCGGCGCCGGCGGCCCGCTGATGGTATTCGAGGTGATCCTCGACCGCATCCCCGAGGCGAAGAAGAAGCCGACCCGTGCCAAGCCCGTGATCGAGCTGTCGGCATTCCAGCCGGTCTCACGCGATTTCGCCTTCATCGTCGACCGCACCGTGAAGAGTGGCGACATCGTGCGCGCGGCTCAGAGCGTCGACAAGAAGCTGATCACCGCCGTGAACGTGTTCGACGTCTACGAAGGCAAGGGCATCGACGACGGCAAGAAGTCGATCGCCATCGCGGTGACGATCCAGCCGCGCGAAAAGACCCTGACCGACCAGGAGATCGAGGCCGTTGCCGCGAAGATCGTGGCGGAGGTGACGAAGAAGACCGGCGGCACCTTGAGAGCATGATCATGCTCGAGAAATCATAGAGCATGAGTCTCACTGACTTTCTTCCGAAGGACGTCAGCCTCACCATTGCGATGGCGCTCTGCGCCGTCGCTTTCGTTTCAGGCACCGCGCGCGGCTTCTCCGGCTTCGGCTCGGCGCTGATCTTCATGCCGCTGGCGAGCAGCATCGCGGCGCCGCGTCTGGTTGCCGCGCTGCTCCTCGTGATCGATTTCGTCGCGGCCGCGCCGCTGCTGCCCGACGCCTGGCGCAAGGCCGATCGCAAGGCCACCGCCGTGATCGTGCTGGGCGCGCTGGTCGGCGTCCCCGTCGGCACCTATTTCCTCAGCGTGCTCGAACCCGTTACGACGCGATGGATCATCTCCTGCTTCGTCGCCGCGCTGTTGCTTCTGCTGCTGTCGGGCTGGCGCTATCGCGGCAAAGACCACGCCTGGCTCTCGGTCGGCATCGGCAGCCTCTCCGGCTTCTGTAGCGGCCTCGCCCAGACCGGCGGCCCCCCAATCGTCGGCTACTGGCTAGGCCGCCCGATTGCATCGATCGTCGCGCGCGCCAACATCCTGCTGTTTTTTGGCGCGTCGGATTTTTTCTCGATGGTCAGCTACGCGACCACCGGCCTGATCTCACGCGAATCGCTCGTGCTCTCGCTCATCGTCGGGCCGGTCTATGCGATCGGCGTCGCCTTCGGCGCGTCGCTGTTCGGCCGTGCCAGCGAAAAGGTGTTTCGTGGGATCTGCTACGCGCTGATCGCGATCGCGGTGATCGCCGGGCTGCCGCTGCTGGATGGGGTGTTGCGGTAGCCATCAATTGTCGTCCTGGCGAAAGCCAGGACCCATTACCCCGGTCAGTGTTTGTAGCGCGAGTTGGCGACCAAAAGTCTTCGCCAAACGACTTCCCGGGGTAATGGGTCCTGGATCTGCGCTGCGCTTGTCCAGGACGACGGCTGAATCAACTGCCCTATTGCCGCGGCGCCCGCCGCTTCTTCGTCGACTGCGTCGGCACATCGGCCGGCTCGTCCTTCAGCGCGCCGATCTTGCGCAAGGCTGCGTCCGCGGCGCGCTCGCCGCTTTCCCAGGCGCCGTCGACGGTGCCCCACAGCGTCTCGTGCGTGGCTTCGCCGGCGAGGAACATGTTGCCGATCGGCTCGGCCAGGATTCTTCGCGAGAGCTGACCGCCGGGCGAGGCCGCCGACATCGCACCCATCACGAAAGGCGAGGCGTTCCAGCGCGTCACGCTGGCTTTCTGCACGGCGGCGGCGACTTCGCTGCCGAACAGCTTTGTGATCCATTCTCTGGCGAAGGCAGTCATCGCCTTTTCGCCTTGCTGGGTGAGATCGCGGCCGAACGAGCCGCCGACATCGATCGAGCACAGCGAGGATCCGCCGATATTGGCGAACATCAGCGCCGTGCGCGTCGAGTTGCTCTGCTCGATCAGGATGTCGTCGCGCGACAGGCCGAGCGGATTGCCCGGCAGTTGCAGCACGATGTGATCGTAGCTTCCGAGCGTGAGCTTTGAGGCGGCATCGAGCGTGCGCTTTGGAATGTCAGGCCCAAACTTGATCGCGCCCGAAATCAGCACATTGGTCGAGACCGTGATGACGGCGGCGCGTGCGGCGATCTTGCCGGCCTGTGTCTCCACGCTGACGTCGCGATTGCTCCAGACGATCCGGCTCGCCGGTGTCGACAGCGCGACCGGCGCCTGCTCGCCGAGTTTGGTGATCAGGGTCCCCAGGCCCTGGCGGCAGGCGATCGCGGCGTTGCGATCCTGTGCCCGCGCCTTGTCGATCGCAGACAACTCCTTCAGGTCCTTGCCGGCGAAGCTCGCGCCCAGCATGAACTCGGCCGCGCCGGCCCAGTCGCCGAGGTCCTTCGGCAGCACCGAGGCGCAGGCGGTATCGAGCTTGCCGCGCGCGGCCTCGTCGATGGCGCGGTTGGCGCGCACCAGCGCCGCCAGGAATTCCTCGGTCTCGCCGGCGCGTGCGTTGCGGCGGCCGATGCGCATCTTCTGGCCTGACGGCGCCGGCAGAACGTCGAGCCCGGCGCTGCGCGCCAGCCGGATCATCGGATTGGTGTCGGGATTGTGCATCCAGCGCGCGCCGCGATCGAACGGCGTGTCGAAGGTGGTCGTATCCGTGATGCAGCGGCCGCCGATCTGCGACGCAGCTTCCACCACCACGACCTTGCGATTGGCCGCCATGATGCGCCGCGCCGCGGCAATTCCGGCCGCGCCCGCGCCGATCACGACAATGTCAGCCTCGCGCGGCAGGGGCGCGGCGGTCGCGCGCAGGACCGGCATCGCGGCAAGGCCCGCCGACGCCGATAGGAAGCTGCGGCGCGTGATTGTCATGGCATGGTTTCCGGAGACTTGCAGCAAACGGGAACAGCTAGCGAACCTTGCCGTATCTGATGTTGCGCGGCAACCATCATGGTGAATCAATCGTGCTTGATGTCACGGAGCGATGAACCGAATTGCAACACGTTCAGACCATGGTAGAGAAGAGAAAAAGACGGCCGGAAAAGGCCGTGGGGGAGTTTTGAAATGGGGACGGTCCTGGATTCGGTCGGCAAGCTGATTGCCGCGTACCTCTCGAAGGAGGTGCCGGGCTATGAGCCGTTCACGCCGAGCGACCCCGAGCATCTGCGCGGCGTCATCGAGCCCGGCGACGTGCTGCTGGTCGAGGGCAACAACCGCATCTCGGGCATCATCAAATATCTGACGCAGTCGACCTGGTCCCACGGCGCACTCTATGTCGGCCCGATCGAGGGCGCGGAAGAGCCCGACGGCGAGCCGCACGTGCTGATCGAGGCCAATATCGGCGAAGGCGTCACCTCTGCGCCGCTGTCGAAATATTTCCCCTATCACACCCGCGTCTGCCGCCCGGTCGGGCTGTCCTATGAGGACCGCACCACGGTCTGCCGCTATGCGATCAACCGCATCGGCTTCGGCTACGACACCAAGAACATCGTCGACCTGATGCGCTTTCTGTTTCCGCTGCCGATCCCGCAGCGCTGGCGGCGCCGCATGATCTCGATCGGCTCGGGCGATCCCACCAAGATCATCTGCTCGGCGCTGATCGCGCAGGCGTTCGACGCCGTGCGTTACCCGATCCTGCCCAAGATCACCAAGGCCGGCAGCCGTGCTGCCCGCCGCGAGATCCTGCACATCCGCGATTCCTCGCTCTACATGCCCCGCGACTTCGATATCTCGCCCTATTTCGAAGTCGTCAAACCCACCATCGTGCACGGCTTCGACTACACCGCCTTGCACTGGGCCGACAAGCAGAAGCCGCTCGAGGAGGTAGCCGGCACCTTCGGTGTGTTTCCAGAAACGTTCAGTGCGCCGCCGCTCGTTCCTGAAGCGATTGACGAAGAGGCGCCGGTTCCGGCTGAAGAAGTGATGCGTGAGGCGGCTGCGGAGATGAGCGTTGCCTTCTCCGAGCATTTTGTGCTGCTGAACGATCTCGCAAAGTACCGCGCGCAGGGACATGCGCGGGCGATGGCGGCGTAGCCGTCCCTCCAACATCGTCATTGCGAGCGAAGCGAAGCGCTCCTCGCAATGACGGCGAGCTACCGCTCCGCCCGCCCAATCACCGCCATCAGCTCCGCGATCTTCTCGCGCTGGTCGGCCTTGTCGCCGCTCGCGATCGCATGTTCGACGCAATGGGCGACGTGATCTTTCAGAACCTCTTCCTCGACCCGGCGCAGCGCGGCGCGCACCGCCGAGATCTGCGTGACGATGTCGATGCAATAGCGGTCCTCCTCGACCATTTTCGAGAGGCCGCGAACCTGCCCCTCGATCCGGCCGAGACGTTTTCCGACGGATGCCTTGATGTCCTTGCGCATGCGGCCTATATACCCCCCCAGGGTATAACTTGCAAGGCCGGAGCGTGGCAATGAACGACGCCGAACACGAACACCATCACAAGCCGGAAACACATTCCGGATGCGGCTGTTCCAGTAAGGCTGCCCCGGTCGACAAGCCCGCGGCTGCGTCCTGCTGCGGCGCGCACGGCGATCACGCACACGGCGCCGCGGCAAAAGTCCGCGATCCCGTCTGCGGCATGACGGTCGATCCCGCGACGTCCAAGCACCGCTTCGACCATCACGGCGAGACCTTCCATTTCTGCTCGGCCCGCTGCCGCACCAAATTCGCCGAGGACCCCGCAAAGTACCTCGCAAAGCAAAAGACGCCCGAGCCCGAGATGCCGGCGGGTACGATCTACACCTGCCCGATGCATCCGCAGATCCGCCAAGTCGGGCCCGGAAGCTGTCCGATCTGCGGCATGGCGCTGGAGCCGGAAGTGGCGAGCCTGGAGACCGGCCCGAATCCGGAACTCGCCGACATGACGCGGCGGTTCTGGATCGGCGGCGCACTGGCTTTGCCGGCCGTGGTGCTGGAGATGGGCGGCCATCTCGCGGGCCCGCACAACTGGATCGATGCGACGCTGTCGAACTGGATCCAGCTCGTCTTCACCACGCCCGTGGTGCTGTGGGCCGGCTGGCCGTTCTTCGTTCGCGGCTGGCAGTCGCTGCTGACGCGCAACCTCAACATGTTCACGCTGATCGCGATGGGCACGGGCGTTGCCTATGTCTACAGCCTGATCGGCACCATCGCGCCGCAGATTTTTCCGGCCACCTTCCGCGGCCATGAAGGCGCGGTCGCGGTCTATTTTGAGGCCGCGGCGGTCATCACCGTGCTGGTGCTGCTCGGTCAGGTGCTGGAGCTGCGCGCCCGCGACGCGACCTCGGGTGCGATCAAGGCGCTGCTGCAGCTCGCCCCGAAAACCGCGCGCCGCGTCGACGCTGACGGTAGCGAGCACGAGGTCGAGATCGACGCACTTCATGCCGGTGACCGCTTACGCGTGCGTCCGGGCGAAAAAGTGCCGGTCGACGGCGTCATTCTGGAGGGCCGTTCCTCGCTCGACGAGTCGCTCGTGACAGGCGAATCCATGCCGGTCACCAAGGAGACCGGCGCGAAGGTGATCGCGGGCACGCTCAACCAGTCCGGCAGCTTCATCATGCGCGCCGACAAGGTCGGGCGTGAGACGCTGCTGTCGCAGATCGTGCAGATGGTCGCCGACGCGCAGCGCTCGCGCGCGCCGATCCAGCGCCTCGCCGACCAGGTTGCGGGCTGGTTCGTGCCGATGGTGATTGCGGTCGCGGTGGCTGCCTTCGCGGCCTGGGCCTGGTTCGGGCCGGAGCCGCGGCTGGCCTTCGGCCTCGTCGCCGCCGTCAGCGTGCTGATCATCGCCTGCCCCTGCGCGCTCGGCCTGGCGACCCCGATGTCGATCATGGTCGGCGTCGGCCGCGGCGCGCAAGCAGGCGTGCTGATCAAGAGCGCCGAGGCGCTGGAGCGGATGGAGAAGATCGACACGCTGGTGGTCGACAAGACCGGCACGCTGACCGAGGGCAAGCCGAAGGTGGTCGCGATCGTGCCGGCGGCCGGCTTTGCGGAAGACGACATCCTTCGCATGGCCGCCAGCGTCGAGCGCGCCAGCGAGCATCCTCTGGCCGACGCGATCATGCGCGCGGCGAAGGAGAAGCAGCTCGCGCTCGGCCAGGTCGAACAATTCGATTCGCCGACCGGCAAGGGCGCCACCGGCAAGGTCGACGGCAAAGCCATCGTGCTCGGCAATGCCAAATATCTGACGTCGATCGGCATCGACACCAAAGCGGTCGATGGCGAGGCCGAACGGCTGCGCGGCGATGGCGCGACCGTGATCAACATGGCGGTCGACGGCCGGCTTGCCGGCCTGTTCGCGATCGCCGATCCGGTCAAGGCTTCGACCCCGGAGGCGCTGAAGGCACTCGCGGCCGAGGGCATCAAGGTCATCATGCTGACCGGCGACAACCGCACCACGGCGGAGGCCGTGGCGCGCAGGCTCGGCATCGCCGATGTCGAGGCCGAGGTGCTGCCGGACCAGAAGAGCGCGGTGGTGACAAAGCTGCAGAAGGCCGGCCGCAGCGTCGCCATGGCTGGCGACGGGGTCAACGACGCGCCGGCGCTGGCCGCTGCCGAAGTCGGCATCGCCATGGGCACCGGCACCGACGTGGCGATGGAGAGCGCCGGCGTCACGCTGCTGAAGGGCGATCTCACCGGCATCGTGCGGGCGCGAAAACTGTCGCAGGCGACCATGAGCAACATCCGGCAAAACCTGTTCTTTGCCTTCATCTACAACGCCGCCGGCATTCCGATCGCGGCCGGCATCCTCTATCCGACCTTCGGCGTGCTGCTGTCGCCGATCATCGCCGCGGCCGCGATGGCGCTCTCTTCGGTGAGCGTCGTTGGAAATGCGCTGCGGCTGCGGGCGACGCGGCTGTGACAGTGGACTCCTTCGCCCCGCACTTCGCGGGCAGAGGGTTGGGGTGAGGGGGAGTCTCCATGGCGACGGTGGCAATTGGACTCGCGGATGCTCCCCCTCACCCGGAATTCAAGCTACGCTCGAATTCCGACCTCTCCCCGCAAGCGGGGCGAGGTAAGAAAGAGCAGTACCTGCAGAGAGGACTTGATGCAGAGAATTACGATCACGATCGAGGACGATCTGCTGTCGGAGATCGACGCTGCGGCGGACGCGCGCGGCTACCAGAACCGCTCCGAGATCATCCGCGATCTCGCGCGCGCCGGCTTGCAACAGAGCAGCGAGGACACCGCACAGGCAGGGCCCTGCGTCGCCGGTCTCGTCTATGTCTACGACCACGCCGCCCGCGATCTCTCAAAACGCCTGGTGCAGGAATTCCATGGTCACCACGACCTCGCGCTGGCGACGCTGCATGTCCATCTCGACGACAACAATTGCATGGAGATGACGGCACTGCGCGGCGACGCCTCCGAGGTCAGACATTTCGCCGACCACATCATCGCCGAACGCGGCGTGCGTTATGGACGCGTGGTGATGATCCCGACGGGGGACAGCAAGCAGGCGAAAGCGCGGAAGCACGGGCACCGGCATGAGTGATACTTCTCCCTCTCCCCGCCTGCGGGGAGAGGGTTCGGGGTGAGGGGGAGTCTCCGCGGGGGCGGTAGCAGTTGGACGCGCGGAGACTCCCCCTCACCCGGATCGCTGCGCGATCCGACCTCTCCCCGCAAGCGGGGCGAGGTGAAGAAAGAGCTCAGGCCGCCTTCGCGCTCCCACCCGGCAGCCCCGCCCGGGCGAGGCCGCCGTAGAGCTGCTCATTCGGCATCTCCTCGCGCAGGATCCTGCGCACCGTGATCAGCTTCTCCAAATCGATGCCGGTCGGAAAACCCTTGCTCTCGCACAGGAAGACGAGATCCTCGAACACGACATTGCCGGTCGCACCGGGCGCGAAGGGGCAGCCGCCAAGGCCGCCGAGCGAGCCGTCAAGGATACGCGCGCCTTCGTCGAGCGCCGCGGCCGCGTTCGCGATGCCCATACCGCGGGTGTCGTGGAGATGGATGCAGATCGGCTTTGACCCTGCGAGCTTCACCGCGGCGCGCGTCAGCTCCGCCACCTGCTTCGGCCCGGCATAGCCGACGGTGTCGGCGATGCCGACGAAATCGACACCAGCCTCCAGGCATTTGTCGACCAGCCGCAGCACCTCCGCAGGGTCAACCGCCCCGGTGATCGAGCAGCCCAGCGCCATCGAGATCGCTGCGTTGACGAGCGGCTTGTGGCTGGTGGCATCGCGCATCTCGCACAGGCGTTTCAGATTGGCGATCGCGGACTCGCGTGAGCGGTGCGCATTGGCCTGGCTGTGCTCTTCCGTTGCCGAGACCACCGAGGCAATCTCGCCGACGCCTGACGCCAGCGCCTCGTTCACGCCGCGCTCGTTGAGCGCAAGCGCGATGCCATGCGCGCCGGGCAATGAAGCGACGGTCGTGACGACGTCGCGAACATCGACGAATTGCGGAAACGTCTTTGCCGGCAGGAACGAGCCGACCTCGAAATGGCGCACGCCGGCGGCATATTCCTCCCGCACCCAGCGCTGCTTGGCGTCGGTCGACGGAATTTTCTTCACGAGCTGGAGCCCGTCGCGCAGGCCAACTTCGCGCAGGCTGACGCGCTCTGCGGGGTAAATCTCCTGAATTCGGCTCATTCGCGCCTCCCTGTTGTTTTTGACGTGACGTCCTCATTTTCGTTGTCGATCTCGGCGCGAACGGCCGCCGTGTCGGCGCCGAGCGGCGCGACCTTCAGACCTTCGCCGATATGGCTACCGTTCCATTCGATCGGCAGCGCCGGCACCCGGAACGGCTTGCCGTCGGCGGTGACATTGTTGACGAGCCCGCCCGGCCGCAGGACATGCGGATCGGTGAAGAGATCCTCGGGCCGGTTGATCGGCGAGAAGCAGATGTTGAGCGCATCGAGCCTCTGCGACAGTTTTGCCACGTCCCATTGCCTGATGATGTCGGCGGCGCGCGGAATGATCCGGCCACGCGCCAGGATACGATCGGTCGTGGTGCGCAAGGCGGGATCATCGAGGAATTCAGTCAGCCCGAACTCGCGGCAAAAGCTCTGCCAATGGCCTTCGGTGACGACGCCGATGAAGATACGCTCGCCGCCGGCGGTCTCGAAGATGTCGTAGATCGGCCAGGCATGCTCGCGCTCCGGCATCGAGCGCGGCTTGTTGCCGGTCATCTCGTATTCGACCATGTGCTGGGCGACCAGGAACAGGCAGTTCTCGAACAGGCCGATGCGGATGTCGGCGCCGTCGCGTTTTCCCCCGCGCTTCTGATAGAGCGCCGCGAGGATCGCGATCACGCCGAACATGCCGCCCATGATGTCGTTGGCGGACGAGCCGACGCGCTGGGGCTTTTCGCTGGTGCCGGTCATGGCGGCAAGGCCCGCCATCATCTGCACGACCTCGTCGAGAGCGGGGCGGTGCTCGTAGGGACCTGAGAGAAAACCCTTGTGGCCGGCGATGATCAGCTCCGGATGCCGGCGGCGCAGTTCGTCGGCGCCAAGCCCCTGCTTCTCGAGCTGGCCGTCGCGAAAATTCTCAAGGAACACGTCGGCCGTCGCCAGCAGCCGGTGCATGGTGTCGCGATCCTCAGGCTTCTCGAAATCCAGCACCACGCTGCGCTTGCCGCGGTTGAACAACGGGAAGAAGGCGGTGCCCATGCCTCCCAGGCTTCGGGTCTTGTCGCCCGCGGGCGGCTCGACCTTGATCACGTCGGCTCCGAGCTGCGCCAGGATCATGCCGCAGGTCGGGCCCATGACCATGTGGGTCATCTCGACGACGCGGACGCCTGCAAGCGGCAATCCGGCCGCCGATTCTTCCATCGCCATATGCGCCTGTTCCTTTGCCCGGCTGGTTCCGCGTGTTGTCAAGCGGGTTGGTGAAGCAACGGTCTTGCCGCATTCATCGTGGCTTCGTTGATGCGGGCGGTCAATCCGGCCATGAGCGGCGCCGCCGATCTCCCTTGCCGAACTGACCCGGGGTGTCTACCTCTCGCGAGTGATTTCGTGAGAGGAACTCCCATGCTGGATGCCGCCGTCAAGGCGCTGTCGCAAATGATGTCGCCGGCGATGCGCTCGATCCTGTGGCGGTCGATCGGCGTCGCACTGGTGCTGATCATCGTGCTGGCGGTCGGCTTGCAGCGCCTGCTGAGCTGGTTTGCGACCTATGGCGAGGCCTGGCTGGAGGGCCTGCTCGGTCCGGGCTGGCACGCATCGCTCGAGGTGTTGTCCTGGATCATTTCGATCGCCGCAGGCCTCGGCGTCGTGTTCGGAGCTGTGTTCCTGATGCCCGCGATCACCTCGCTGGTGGCGAGCCTGTTCGTCGACGACGTCGCCGACATCGTCGAGCGCGAGCACTATCCGGCCGACCGGCCCGGCGTCGCGCTGCCGTTCAGCCAGGCGATCTACGAGGGCGTCAAGACCGCGCTGCTGACGATCCTGGTCTACCTGATCGCCTTGCCGCTGGTACTTTTCGCCGGCGCCGGTTTCCTGGTCTTCTTCCTCGCCACGGCCTGGCTGCTCGGCCGCGAATATTTCGAGCTCGCGGCGATGCGGTTTCGCTCGCCGGAAGAAGCCAAGGCGATGCGGCGCGACAATGCCGCGACCATCTTCACCGCGGGCCTCTTCATCGCAGCCTTCGTCTCGATCCCGATCGTCAATCTGGCGACGCCGATCTTCGCCATGGCCTTCATGGTCCACATGCACAAGCGGCTGTCAGGCTCGCGACCCGAGCTGATCGAGCCGGCGCGGCAGATGCGGTGACGGTGTCTACCTCACCTTCAGCCCGCATCTGCGCAACAGCATCCTGGCGAAGCCGAACGGCGCCGGCGTGAACGGGCCGGGCGGGGCACGGGTGACCAGCGCGACGACGCCGAGCGCGGCCATCGCCACCCAGAAGCACAGCCAGAAGCCGTCGATATAGGCGAGCACATTGGCCTCGCGCTGAACCAAGCCCGCGAGCGTACCGACCGCGCGGGCCTGGGCCGAGCCCGCACCATGGGCCGCAAAATGGTCGGCGAACTGTTTCAGCACGCGGACCACATCGACATCACCGACGCCGAGATTCTGGCCGAGATAGAAGGAATGGATCTGCTCGCGGACGCGCAGCCACGTCCCCATCAACGCCACGCCGATCTCTGCGCCACCGAGCCGCATGATCTGGATATAGGCGGCAAATGAGGTGGCGCGGCTCGGATCGGAATTGGACAGCAGCGTGATGATCAGCGGTAGCAAGGTCAGCGACTGCCCGATGGCCTGGAGCAGCACGATGCCGGCGAAATCCTCGCGCGCCCAATCATGGCTGAGCTGCGTGCCCCAGAGATTGGCGGCGGCGAAGCAGGCAAATCCCACGACCACCACCGTCCGCGTATCAAAATGCCGCAGCAGCCAGATCGAAAGCGGCACCAGCACGAGCATCGGCAACGCGCCATAGGTGAGCAGCAAGAGGCCACTCTGCTCCGGCCTGAGCAGGGCGATGGTGGCGAGGAAGTTCGGCACCAGCGACGCATTGGACAGGCTGGTCAGCGTGTAGAGCAGGATCAGGACCAGGCCCAGGCCGATATTGCGCGAGAACAAGACGTTCACATGCGCCCAGGGCTGCCGCACCAGGGCCTCGTTGACGAGGAAGCCGGCGACCAGCACCGCGCCCGCGGTGATCAACGCCATCACCGTCCCCGACCCCAGCCAGTCCAGCCGGTTGCCCTGGTCGAGCCCGGCATAGATCATCGAGACGCCGGCGCCGAGCAGCAGCATGCCGCCCCAATCTGCCTCGCGCAGCAAAGCGCGATTCACCGGCTCGTTCGGCGTGCCCCAATAAACCATCAGGCCCATCAGCGGCGCGATCACGACGCTCTGCCAGTACAGCCATTGCCAGCCGAGATGGTCGACATAGAAGCCGACCAGCGAGCTCGAGGTATCAAGCGCGAAGCCGACGCGGATCGAATAGATCGAGATCGCCGGGAGCCACCAGCGGATCGGCAAATTGCGGAACACGATCATCAGCGTCGCCGGCACGAAGGTGCCCAGCAAGAGGCCATGTACGACGCTGAGCGCGAGCAATGTCGAATAGTCGTGCACGAAGGGGATGATTAGCGAGACCGCGGCATAGACGAGGCTGGGGATACCCAGCACGCGGCGCAGGCCGAATACGGTGGCAAGCCAGGCCACCGCGGGTGCGATGAAGATCTGCGAGCCGATGCCTGCCGTGGACAGCCAGGCGCCCTCGTCGAACGAGAGCGAGAACGCGCCGCGCAGGTCCGGCAGGCCTATCGTGGTCAGGCGGCTGTCGAAATTGGCGAGGAACGAGCCGAGCAGCACCGCTGCCACCGCAAACAGCGGCTGCGGGGCGACGCCGCCGCGCGAGAGCGGCCCGCGACTGGAATCGTCATTTTCCGCCATTGCCGGCCTTGGTGTCGATGCTGGTGACGACCGACATGCCCGGCACCAGCCGCGCCAGCAGTGGCTGGTTGTCGTCGAACTGGATGCGCACGGGAATGCGCTGCACGACCTTGGTGAAGTTGCCGGTTGCGTTGTCCGGCGGCAACAGCGCGACCTGCGCGCCGGTCGCGGGCGCAATGCGCTCGACCCGGCCGCGCAGCTTCTCGCGCGGGAAACTGTCGACGGTGATCTCGACCGACTGACCCGGTGCGACGTGCGTAAGCTGGGTCTCCTTGTAGTTCGCGATCACGTAGACCTTCGGCAACGGCACGACGTTGATGAGGTTGGTGCCGATGTTGACGTAGTCGCCGGGCTGGACCTGCCGCTCGCCGACGACGCCGTCGAACGGTGCCGTGATCTTGGTGTAGCCGAGCTTGAGCTTCGCACTCGCCAGCGTCGCCTTGGTCGCTTCGAGATCGGCGGCGCGCTGCTTCCTGGTGCCTTGCAGGACCTCGAGCTGGTGCTGCTGGGCCGCGATCACGGCGCGGCTTGCGCGCACGTCGGCCTGCGCCTTGGCATAGCCTGCGACCGCCTGCTCGAACCGCTGCCGCGTGCCGGATTCGGTCTGCGACAGCGACTGCTGACGCTCCTGCTCCTGCCGCGCCTCGACCTCCACGGCTTCGGCCGAGAGCCGCGCCGCTTGCGCCTGCGCGATCGTCGCATATTGCAGCTCGATCTGATTGGCCAAATTGTCGAGCACGGCCTGCGCGGCGGCGACCGCCGCTTCGGACTGCGCGACTTGCGCCTGATAGTCGGCAGGATCGATCTGGATCAGGAGATCGCCAGCCTTGACACGCTGGAAATCGGTGACCCCCACGGTCAGCACTTCGCCGGAGACGCGACTGGCCAGCCGCGTCAGCTCGGCGCGCACATAGGCGTCGTTGGTGGTCTGGACCGCCGAATTGCCGACCCATTCGTCGAAGCGCTGCGTTGCCAGCGCGACGAAGCCGAGCGCGACGATCACCGCGAACAGCGGAATCGCGAGCCGGCTCCACAGCGAACTCGCCGGTCGCTGCGTTGGCTTCGGTGGCGGCGCCGGCGTGGCAGGAGGTGGTGACGGCGAGATTTGTTCCTGCTGACTCACGATAGACTCCGAATCACTTTTCCGAACGCTCGTCTCAGACCGTCTTTTCCGGCCACCGGCAGAGATCGTTGATCAGGCACACCTCGCAGCGCGGCTTGCGCGCGAGGCAAGTATAGCGGCCATGCAGGATCAGCCAATGATGGGCATGCAGCATGAACTCGGCCGGGATCACCTTTTCGAGACCGAGCTCGACCTCCAGCGGCGTCTTGCCGGGCGCGAGTCCGGTCCGGTTGCCGACGCGGAAGACATGCGTGTCGACCGCCATGGTGTGCTCGCCGAAGGCCATGTTGAGCACGACATTGGCGGTCTTGCGACCGGCGCCGGGCAACGACTCGAGCCCCGCGCGCGTGCGCGGCACCTCGCCGCCGAACTCGCTGAGCAGCTTCGCCGACAGCGCGATCACGTTTTTCGCCTTGGTGCGGTAGAGGCCGATGGTCTTGATGTACTCGCGCAGGCGTTCCTCGCCGAGGTCGAGCATCTTCTGCGGCGTGTCGGCGATCGCAAACAGCGCGCGCGTCGCCTTGTTGACCCCAGCATCGGTCGCCTGCGCCGACAGCACCACGGCGACCAGCAGCGTGAACGGATTGACGTGCTCGAGCTCGCCTTTCGGCTCCGGATTGGCCTTGCGGAAACGGCTGAAGGCCTCGTGGACCTCGGGCGGCGTCCAGGGTTTCATGGCCTTGAGGGATTTCTTCGCGGGCGCCTTTGGTTTTGCCGCGACCGGCTTTGCCTTTTTCTTCGGCACGGACGTTTTACGCGGGACCGGCTTGCGGGTGATTTTCGCCATGATCGGGATATACTGAGGGACGATGAGCACAGGCAACGAAATTGAGCGCGAACGATCCGGAAGCGAGGCCGAGCCTCAGATCTTTTCCGCGCGCCTGACGCCGCACCGCTCGCTGAACCGCACCGGCTTTCTCGCCGTGATGCTGTTCCTAAGCGCTGTCAGCTTCGTCACCGGCCTCGTCTTCCTGATGATGGGGGCGTGGCCGGTGTTCGGCTTCTTCGGGCTGGACGTGCTGGTGATCTGGTGGGCCTTCAAAGCCAATTTCCGCGCGGCGCGGGCCAGCGAGGAGATCGTGGTCACGCCATCTGAATTACGCGTGCGGCGCATCAGCCAGCACGGCCAGGTGGTCGAGTGGACCTTCAACCCGCTCTGGGTCCGTCTCGACATGGAAATCGACGAGGATTTTGGCATCGAGCACCTCTATCTGATCTCGCGAGGTCACCAGATCCAGATCGCCCGCTTCCTGGGGCCGGACGAAAAGGCAAGTTTTTACAAAGGTTTGGTTGAGGCATTGAATGCCGCCAGGCGCGGCCCGACCTACAATCCGGTCACCTGATTTGCGGATCGGAAATCGGGTGGTTTCGCACCCCGCCCTCTCCTACATTTCCAATCATGATGACACTCGCGATACATGACCAGCGCCTGGCCGGACCGGGCTCCCAGAACGCCGCGTTGCGCGACTATGATTCCGTGCGCCGGGCGATCGCCTTCATCTCCGAAAACTGGCGCGCACAGCCGACCATCGAGGCGATGGCGGATGCGGCCGGCGTCACGCCGGACGAGCTGCACCATTTGTTCCGCCGCTGGGCCTCGATCACGCCGAAGGCCTTCATGCAGGCGCTCACGCTCGATCACGCCAAGGGCTTGCTGCGGGACTCCGCGAGCATCCTCGATGCGGCGCTCGACTCCGGGCTTTCGGGTCCGGGCCGGCTGCATGATCTGTTCGTCACCCATGAAGCGATGTCACCGGGCGAATGGAAGAACGGCGGCGCGGGGCTCATCTTGCGCTATGGCTTCCATCACTCGCCGTTCGGCACCGCGATTGTGATCGCGACCGATCGCGGATTGTCGGGACTCGCTTTCGCCGATCCCGGTGAGGAACAGGTGGCGCTCGCCGACATGACGCGGCGATGGCGGAACGCAACTTACGTCGAGGATCACGAAGGTACCGCACCCTTGGCGCAGCGCATCTTCGACACGAAACTGTGGCGGCCGGACCAGCCGCTGCGCGTGGTGATGATCGGCACCGATTTCGAGGTGCGGGTGTGGGAGACGTTGCTGAAGATCCCGATGGGTCGCGCAGTGTCCTATTCGGACATCGCCTGCAACATCAACAGCCCGAAAGCATCACGCGCCGTCGGCGCCGCCGTCGGCAAGAACCCGGTGTCCTTTGTCGTGCCCTGCCACCGCGCGCTCGGCAAGAGCGGCACGCTCACCGGCTACCACTGGGGCATCACCCGCAAGCAGGCGATGCTGGGCTGGGAGGCCGGGCAGCTGGGGATGCAGTAGGCGAGCTGCCGTAGGGTGGGTTAGCCGAAGGCGTAACCCACCTCTTCCGTCCCCGCGGAAATTAAAGTGGTGGGTTACGCTCCGCTAACCCACCCTACGAATTGCGCGATCGTTCAGCCCGCCAGATCCAGCTTCGAGGCCACCGTCGAATCCGCATTGAGGCGGTAGATGATCGGCACACCCGTCGCGAGCTCGCGCTTCAAAATGCCTTCGGGCGAGAGCTTTTCCAGCACCATGATCAGCGCGCGCAGCGAGTTGCCATGGGCGGCGACCAATGTGCGCTTGCCGTTGAGCACGCCGGGCAGGATCTCCTGCACGTAATACGGCAGTGCGCGCGCCAGCGTATCCTTCAGGCTTTCGCCGCCGGGCGGCGGCACGTCGTAGGAGCGGCGCCAGATCAACACCTGGTCCTCGCCCCATTTCTTGCGGGCGTCGTCCTTGTTGAGGCCGGAGAGATCGCCATAGTCGCGCTCGTTCAGCGCGAGGTTCTTCGTCGTCGGCAGGCCCTTCTGGTCGAGCTCGCCGAGAATGAGGTCGAGCGTGTGCTGTGCGCGCGTCAACACCGAGGTGTAGGCAACGTCGAACACGAGGCCTTGCGCCTTCAGCTTGCGGCCGGCTTCCGAGGCTTCCTTCACGCCGAGCTCGGTGAGGTCAGGATCCTTCCAGCCCGTGAACAGGTTCTTGAGATTCCATTCGCTCTGACCGTGCCGCACCAGCACGAGAAGACGTTCGCTCATTGACTGCTTTCCGTTTCGTTCGTTGTCTAAGCATGATCTTGTCGGAAAACCGCTTCACACTTTTCCGGATCATGCTTCGTTCAGATGTCAGACAGGCCGAGCACGTCGGCCATGGAGTAGTGCCCCGGCTTCTTGCCATGCGCCCAGAGCGCGGCCTTCAGCGCGCCGTGGGCGAACAGCATGCGATCCTCCGCGTGATGCGACAGTGTCAGCCGCTCGAACGGGCCGAGGAAGCTCACGCTGTGATCGCCGGCCGCGGTGCCGCCGCGCAGCGACGCAAAGCCGATGTCGCCGGGCTTGCGCGCGCCGGTGATGCCATCGCGACCGCGCTCTGCATGCTCGTCGAGCGCGATGCCGCGGCCGCTAGCGGCCGCCTGGCCCAGCATCAGCGCCGTGCCCGAGGGCGCGTCGATCTTCATGCGGTGATGGGTTTCGACGATCTCGATGTCGAAGCTCTCGTCGAGCGCCTTGGCGACGCGCTTGACCACGGCGGCGAGCAGATTGACACCCAGGCTCATATTGCCGGACTGCACCACGACGGCGCGGTTGGTGACGCTCTTGATCACGGCGTTGTCGGAGCCCGACAGCCCGGTCGTGCCGACCACGTGAACGAGGCCGCGTTCGGCGGCGATCGCGACATTGGCCAGCGTCGCCGCGGGCACGGTGAAATCCAGAATGCCGTCGGCATCCTTTGACAACGCCCAGAGATCGCCGGAGAGTTTGATGCCGTTGGCCGGCAGGCCCGCGAGCACGCCGGCGTCCTTGCCGAGCAGCTCCGAGCCCGGCGCCTCCAGCGCGCCGGCCAGCACCGCGCCTTTGCTCTCGGCAATCGCCCGCGTCAGCGCCCGGCCCATCCGGCCGCCGGCTCCAGCAACAATCAAGCGCATGTCGGACATGGTGCGATCCTCTCATGGTCGTTGTAGCGGGGGGAGGCAGTTCCGGCAACCGAGGGGGATCGGGCAGGCGGGCTTCCACCTTCCCCTGGAGCGCCGGTCGCTTGCGGCCATCCTTCGAGACGCCCGCCTACGGCGGGCCCTCAGGATGAGGTCGGAATCCGTGGCAACAAATTCGACGGGCGCCGATCCTGCTTAGCCTCGTCCTGAGGAGACCGCGGAGCGGTCGTCTCGAAGGACGAGGCGTGCGCGCAGACCCAGCCTCAGCCGTCTGACGGCTGCGGGCCGTCATAGCCCTCGATGATGATGAGGTCGGCAACGGAGTGCGGCTGGCGCACCTTGATGTTGGCCTGGTACTCCGGCGAGTTGTAGCAAGCGATCGCGGTCTCGTAGTCCGGGAATTCGATCACGACGTTGCGGGTGCGGCTGGCACCTTCGACGGTGGTGAACTTGCCGGCGCGGACGACGAAGCGGCCACCCCATTTCTTGAAGATCGGACCATTGGCGACGGCATAGGGCTTGTAGCCCTCGTCACTGCTCACATCGACGCGTCCGATCCAGTAGCCTTTTGCCATTGTTCTTCTCCCTGTGTTGTTGGTTAGCCAAGCGCTTGCGCGATCTCCGCCTGAATGGCCTCAGCGATTGCCTTGGGGTCAGCGGCTTCCACCACCGGCCGCCCGACGACGAGAAAGTCCGCGCCGGCCGCAATCGCGCGGCCCGGCGTCATGATGCGCTTCTGGTCGCCGCTCGCCGCGCCCGCCGGCCGGATGCCGGGGGTGACGAGGCTCATCTGGTGGCCGACGATCTTGCGCAAGGCTCCGACTTCCTCGGGCGACGATACCAGCCCGTCGATGCCGAGCACCTGCGCCTGCTGCGCGCGCGCTTCGACGAGCTCGGAGACGCCGAGCCGGAAGCCTGCCGCGTGCAGATCGTCCTCGTTGTAGGACGTCAGAACAGTGACGGCGAGGATCTTCAGGTTCGAGCTACCGCGACCTTCGACGGCACCCTTCATGGTCTGCGGATAAGCGTGCACCGTGAGGAAGGTCGCGCCGAGCCTGGTGATGCTGTCGACACCCTGCGCCACGGTGTTGCCGATGTCGTGCAGCTTGAGATCGAGAAAGACCTTCTTGCCCTTGTCGGCGAGCTTGCCGACCAGCGGCAAGCCGCCGGCATAAGCCAGCCGATAGCCGATCTTGTAGAAGGTGACGCTGTCGCCGAGCCGGTTGACCATCGCTTCCGCGGCATCAACGCCGGGCAGATCGAGTGCGACGATCAGGCGGTCTTTCGGGGCGATCTCGGCTGGCGTCATGTCACCTCACATCATGCGTTGGGAAATGTCGATCAACTGCCGCACCAGTTCCTTCAACGCGGCGATATCGCCCTCGTGCTTCAGCCTGTCCATATCGTCATAGGCCTGGTCGGCAAAGGCGAGCGTGAGCTGGCTGGCAATCACATTGGCGTGGCAGGAGGTCAGGATCAGCCGAAGCGCCTGCAGCGCGCGAGCCGCGCCAAGCCGGCTCTGCGAGGCGCCGGCAAGCGCGAAGACGCGGTTGCGGAACACCTCGCCGCGCGGCTCGTGCAGCTCGTGCACGCGACTGACCCAGTCGATCGCGTTCTTCAGCAGCGGCGGCACCGAGGCATTGTATTCGGGCGAGACGATCAGCACGCCATGATGCGCGCCGATCATGCGCTTGAGATTGATCGCGTGCTTGGGCACACCGGATTTGGCCTGCAGGTCGCCGTCATAGATCGGCAGCGGAAAATCGGCGAGCGAGATGCGGGTGACGTCGACGCCGGCCTGGTCGAATGCATAGGCGGCGACCGCTGCCAGCTTCGCATTGTGCGAGCCGGTGCGCAGTGAGCCGGGAATGATCAGGATTTTCGGTGCGGACATCCGCTTCCATGCGTTCGGCGAAACGAGCCCGCCACGCAAACAGGAATGCCGGCGGAATTAGTCCTTGCGATACACCCAGACGCGGGCCGGCGGAAGGTTCATCCAGATCCGTTCCGAGGCCTCTGTGGACACGCCGGGCAGCGATTTCGGAATCGGCGGCACCACCGCATAGGTGAACTGGACGAAGGGCGCACCGGGCGCCAGGGCCGTGAAGGCGTCGCGGATGAGCCGCAGCCGCGTCAGCATCGGTTTTGTGACCAGCGGCAGGCCGGAGACGACCGCGGAGGCCGGCGCGCTCAGCACGTTCCAGAGCGTGTCGCGCAGGCGATAGGCATCGCCCTGCACCACCTTGGCCTGCGGGTAGCGATCGCGCAGCAGGGCGCAGAAGCCTGGATTGTATTCGACGAGGACGAGACGTTTCTGGTCGACGCCGCGCTCGACCAGGGCCGAGGTGATGGCGCCGGTGCCGGGCCCGAGCTCGACCACCGGTGCGTCCGAATTGACGTCGACGTAATGGGCCATGGTCCGGGCGAGCAGCTTGCCCGACGGCATCACCGCGCCCATGTGGAGGGGCTTTTCAATCCATGACCGGAGAAAACGCACCTCGTCATCGAGACGGGGCTTCTTCAACGCACGCGCGGACGATGGCAATGGCATGTCGGGACCGGCCGGGACCGCGTGACCGCGGCGTGTCAGAAAATGGTCATAAAGACGTATAGGCCGAAGGCGGCACGGTCAAGACGCGTCAACTTGCCCGATTACCGAAGAAATCCTTGACCTTGGTGAAGAAACCCTCGGATTCCGGCTGGGTGTTGCCGGAGGAGAGTTTTTCGAACTCGGCCAGCAATTCCTGCTGCTTCTTGGTGAGATTTTGCGGGGTCTCGACCACGACCTGAACATACATGTCGCCCATCTGGCGCGAGCGCAGCACCGGCATGCCTTTTGATGCGATGCGGAATCGGCGGCTGGACTGGGTCCCCGCGGGGACCTTCACCTTGGTCTTGCCCTTCTCGATGGTCGGCACCTCGAACTCGCCGCCAAGCGCCGCCGTCACCATCGAGATCGGCACACGACAATGCAGATCGGCGCCGTCGCGCTGGAAGAACTGGTGCTGGGCCAGCGACAGGAAGATGTAGAGGTCGCCAGGCGGGCCGCCGCGGACCCCGGCCTCGCCCTCGCCGGCGAGCCTGATCCTGGTGCCGTCCTCGACTCCAGGGGGAATGTTGACCGACAGATTCCGCTCGCGGGTGACACGCCCCTGACCCGAGCAGGACGGGCAGGCGTCCTCGATCATCTGGCCGCGCCCCTGGCAGCCCGGGCAGGTGCGCTCCAGGGTGAAGAAGCCCTGCGACTGCCGTACGCGTCCGGCGCCGCCGCAGGTCGAGCAGGTCTTCGGCTTGGTGCCGGCCTTGGCCCCGATGCCCGAGCAGGCTTCGCAGGTGACCGAGACCGGGATCTCGATCTGCGCGGTCTTGCCGCCAAAAGCTTCCTCGAGCGTGATTTCCATGTTGTAGCGCAGGTCGGCGCCGCGCTCGCGGCCGCCACGGCCGCCGCGCTGTCCGGCCATGCCGAACAAATCTTCGAAAATGTCGGAAAAGGAAGAGGCGAAGCCCGCGCCGAAACCGGGGCCGCCACCGCCGCCCTGCTCGAACGCGGCATGGCCGTAACGGTCATAGGCGGCGCGCTTGTCCTTGTCTTTCAGGACCTCGTAGGCCTCGTTGATTTCCTTAAATTTGACTTCGCTGGTGTCGTCCCCGGGATTGCGGTCGGGGTGAAACTTCATCGCCAGCTTGCGGAACGACGATTTCAGGACGGAATCGTCGGCATCGCGTTCGACTTCGAGGGTTTCGTAATAGCAGCGCTTGGTGGACGTGGACATGATGAGCTCGGTCTATCCGATCGCGATTCAAGTCGGAGCGAAGCAACGTCGCCATGCAACGATATAGGCAGCCTTCCGCCTCGCGGCAGAGGATTGCACGGCAGCATTCAGAATAACGGCTGGGAATTGATCGATCGTAACGAGGCCGATTTTCACAGAGCCGATTTTCAAAGACTCTTGCCCCGTCAAGCCCGACACGATGGCCTCCCCCGCGAGGGAGGAGGCCGTTGGCGCGTGTGGGGTCCAAGCCATCCGCATCATCACCCTCGCGGGGTTCAGGCGGACTTCTTGTTGTTCTTGTCGTCGTCGACTTCGGTGAACTCCGCGTCGACGACGTCGTCCTTGGCCGCATCCTTCTTGGCGTCGGCCTCGGCCTGCTGCTTGTACATGGCCTCGCCGAGCTTCATCGACGCCTGGGCCAGCGTTTGGGTCTTGGCCTTGATGGCTTCGGCATCGTCGCCCTTCAGCGCTTCCTTGAGGTCGCTGACGGCATCCTCGATCGCGCGGCGCTCGGTCTCTGCGACCTTCGAACCGTGCTCGGCCAGTGCCTTCTCGGTCGAATGCACCAGTCCATCCGCGTCGTTCTTGGCAGTCACGGCCTCGCGGCGCTTCTTGTCCGCCTCGGCATTGGCCTCGGCGTCCTTGACCATCTTCTCGATGTCGGCTTCCGACAGACCGCCGGAGGCCTGGATGCGGATCTGCTGCTCCTTGGACGTGGCCTTGTCCTTGGCCGAGACGTTGACGATGCCGTTGGCGTCGATGTCGAAGGTCACCTCGATCTGCGGCATGCCGCGCGGAGCCGGCGGAATGCCCATCAGGTCGAACTGACCGAGCATCTTGTTGTCGGCCGCCATTTCACGCTCGCCCTGGAAGACGCGGATGGTGACCGCGTTCTGGCTGTCCTCGGCGGTCGAGAACACCTGGCTCTTCTTGGTCGGGATCGTGGTGTTGCGGTCGATGATGCGGGTGAACACGCCGCCCAGCGTTTCGATGCCCAGCGACAGCGGGGTCACGTCGAGCAGCAGCACGTCCTTGACGTCGCCCTGAAGCACGCCGGCCTGGATCGCGGCGCCGATCGCCACGACTTCGTCCGGGTTGACGCCCTTGTGCGGCTCCTTGCCGAACAGCTGCTTCACGACTTCCTGGACCTTCGGCATGCGCGACATGCCGCCGACCAGCACCACTTCGCCGATCTCGGCGGCGGTGAGGCCGGCATCCTTCAGCGCCTTGCGGCAGGGCTCGACGGTCTTTTGGACGAGGTCATCGACCAGCGCCTCGAACTTGGCGCGGGTGAGCTTCATCGTCAGATGCTTCGGGCCGGTCTGGTCCGCGGTGATGAAGGGCAGGTTGATTTCGGTCTGCGTCGTCGACGACAGCTCGATCTTGGCCTTTTCAGCAGCTTCCTTCAGGCGCTGCAACGCGAGCTTGTCGTTGCGCAGGTTGATGCCCTGCTCCTTCTGGAATTCGTCGGCCAGATAGCCGACCAGGCGCATGTCGAAGTCTTCGCCGCCGAGGAAGGTGTCGCCGTTGGTCGACTTCACCTCGAACACGCCGTCGCCGATTTCGAGAATCGAGATATCGAACGTGCCGCCGCCGAGATCGTACACGGCGATCGTGCCGGTCTTGGTCTTGTCGAGGCCATAGGCGAGCGCCGCCGCGGTCGGCTCGTTGATGATGCGCAGCACTTCAAGGCCCGCGATCTTGCCGGCGTCCTTGGTCGCCTGGCGCTGGGCGTCGTTGAAGTAGGCGGGCACGGTGATGACGGCCTGGTCGACCTTCTGGCCGAGATGGGCTTCCGCGGTCTCCTTCATCTTCTGCAAGATGAACGCCGAGACCTGCGAGGGCGAGTAGGTCTGGCCGTCGGCCTCGACCCAGGCGTCGCCGTTGGAAGCCTTCACGATCTTGTACGGAACGAGCTTCTTGTCCTTCTCGACCATCGGGTCGTCGTAGCGGCGGCCGATCAGGCGCTTCACTGCGAAGAACGTGCGCTCGGGATTGGTGACGGCCTGGCGCTTGGCCGGCTGCCCGACGAGGCGCTCACCGTCGTCCGTCACGGCGACGATCGAAGGCGTCGTGCGCATGCCTTCGGAATTCTCGATGACTTTGGCGTTCTTGCCATCCATTACGGCGACGCACGAATTCGTGGTGCCGAGGTCGATCCCGATGACCTTTCCCATGGTCCTCTATCCTTGTTTTTGCGGCAGGCTGGCTGGGCCCAGAAGGCACCCGAACCGAAACCCCCTAAGATCAAACATTCGCGATATTGCGATGGTTGGGGGTCATATAGGAGGGGGGGAGGTGCCCGCAAGGACCGAACGCAAGTTTCGGCCGTGAAAACATTGGGTTTTGGAAGAACATATCCGGGCTGCACCGCCCTTGCAGGTGAGGAATTATTAACAGGTGCCGCGATCAGCCGGCATCGGCTACCGCATTCCGCCCCGCCCTGTTGCGGCAAGTCCAAACCCGCTAAAAGGCGGGCAGCCGGCCGGGCTCGTCATCGGACTGCCTCGCGCGACAAAAGGGGCCGGCTGGCCACCATCGAACGGCCTCAATGTGAACCAATCAGAGTGCCCATGAAGCTGATCCGCCCCCTTGCTGCGCTCGCCCTCCTCGTTGCCTCTGCGCTTCCGGCTCTGGCTGCCGACGCCGTCTTCCCACCCGGCTTGCGCCTCGGCATGGTGCCATTGGTCGGTCTCAACACGGCCAAGACCTTTCCCGGCTTCGAGAGCGAGGACGGCAACGTCAAGGTGCTGATCACAGAACTGCCGCCGGCGGCCTATGGCGAGGTCGTGAGCGCCTTCAACTCCAATCCGGCCGGAGCCAACGGCGTCAAGCAGGACAAGATCGAGACGCCCGCGGGTCTTGCCTATTTCACGATCGAGAGCGGCAAGGCCGGCGAGACCCCCGTGCGGCGCTATTCGATGATCGTGCCGGGCGCCGGCTTCTCCGGCTATGTCGCGGTGCAGATTCCGGAGAATGCGGTCAAGATCTACACCGACGAGGCGGTGCGGCAGATGTTTGCGAGCGTCGTCACCCGCAAGCAGGTCTCGGCCGAAGAGCAGATCGCGCTGATGCCGTTCAAGATCACCGATCTCGCCGACTTCAAGGACGTTCGCACGCTGGCGCCGGGCTCGAGCATCATCCTGGCCGACGGCGACGAGAGCTCCGGCTATGAATCGAAGCCGTTCATCATCCTCGGCGTGATTGGCGCCACCCCGCAAGCCGCCGACGACCGCGCCCGCTTCGCCCAGGAGGCGGCGCTCCAGATTCCCGGCGTGCGCGAGTCGCGCGTCACCATGTCCGAGCCGATCCGCATCAGCGGCCAGCAGGGTTTCGAGACCCGGATCGACGGCGTCAGCGGCAAGGACAAGACGCCGGTGACCGTGGTGCAATGGATCCGCTTCAGCAGCGGCGGCGCCTCGCTGCGCATCATCGCCAGCGCCCCGCGCGAGCAATGGCCGGCCGCCTTCACCCGCTTCCGCGCGGTCCGCGACGGCATCCAGCCGAAAGGCTAGTCCGACACTCATCCGGTCAGCAGCCCAACCACTCGCCAAAGCCGGCTGCATTTTCGGGCTTCTGTTCGTATACGAACGGAACTAGGCTCCCCTTCCGTTGAGTTCATCCTGGAGGGAGGCGAATGATGCTGGATCGGCGACAAGTCTTGGCGGCGCTCGGGACGAGCGCGCTCGTGGCGCTCGCGCCAACTGCGATTCTGGCGGCCACATCGATCAAGCCGGACGATGCATCCGCGCTGCTCGTGATCGACGTGCAGAATTGCTTCCTGCCCGGCGGCAGCCTTGCCGTGAAGGAAGGCGAGCAGGTGGTGCCCGTCATCAACAAGATCTCGAAAGCGTTTTCGAACGTGGTGATGACGCAAGACTGGCACACGCAAGGCCATGTTTCCTTCGCGTCGGTCCACGCCGGCAAGAAGCCGTTCGAGACCGTCGATCTTCCCTACGGCAACCAGGTGCTGTGGCCCGACCATTGCGTGCAGGGCACCGATGGCGCCGCGCTGTCGAAAGACCTTGCGATCCCGCACGCCGAGCTCATCATCCGCAAGGGTTTTCACAAGGACGTCGACAGCTATTCGGCCTTTCTCGAAGCCGACGGCAAGACCTCGACCGGCCTTGCCGGCTATCTGAAGGGGCGCAAGATCAAGCGCATCTTCGTAGTCGGGCTGGCGACGGATTTCTGCGTGGCCTGGACCGCTCTCGACGCGCGCAAGGCAGGCTTCGAGGTCTATGTGGTGGAAGACGCCTGCCGCGGCATCGACAATCAGGGTTCGCTCGCAAAAGCCTGGGCCGATATGGCCAAGGCCGGCGTGAAGCGGATTCAGTCTGCGGATATCGCGGCGAGCGCGTAGGCAACGTCGAGAACAGCCAATCCCTCATCCTGAGGAGCGCGCATTTTCGCGCGCGTCTCGAAGGATGAAGGCCCCGCTGCAGCAGTTCGGCCTGCATGGTTCGAGACGGCGCTGACGCGCCTCCTCACCATGAGGATCGATCAGTTCGCCGCGCCGTTCGGCTCGTTGCTGTTGGCGGGCGCGGCCTTGGCGCCGCCCTTGGCAACACCGACCAAGGCAGGACGCAGCACCCGCTCGCCGATGGTGTAGCCGGCCTGCATGACCTGCACGACGGTGCCCGCGGGCACCGATGCATCAGGCACCTCGAACATCGCCTGCTGGAAGTTCGGGTCGAACTTCTGGCCCAGGGGGTCGAACTTCTTCACGCCGTGTTTTTCCAGCGCGCTGAGCAGCGAGCGCTCGGTCAGCTCGACGCCCTCGATCAGCGAGGCGAGGCCGGCATCGGCCGCCGCACGGGCTTCGGCCGGAACGGCATCGAGCGCGCGCTGGAGGTTGTCGGCGATGTCGAGCACGTCGCGGGCAAAGCCCGTGACGCCGTAGAGCTTGGAGTCAGCGACCTCCTTGGCGGTGCGCTTGCGCAGATTCTCCATCTCGGCCAGCGTCCGCAGCATGCGGTCGCGCGCCTCGGCGACTTCCTTCTGCAGGAGCTCGACCGAGCCGGGCTCGGGATCGTCGGGCATGATGTAGGGTTTTGACACCACGGGCTCGCCGGCCGCAGCACTCGTGTCTTCGGGTTGCCGGTCTCGATCGGTCATCGGCTCTCTTTTCGCATTCATCTCAGGGGGTTTCTGGCCCGCATATCGTGCTTCGGGCGCCGAAAATCAAGCGCCCGTGATCGGGGGAGACGCCGGTCAGCCCCCCAGGAGCCGGCTGACGATGCGGGCAGCGTAGTCCACGGTCGGGATCACGCGGGCATAATTCAGCCGCGTCGGCCCGATCACGCCCAAAACGCCGACGATATGGCCGGCGGCATCCCGATAGGGCGAGATGATGGTGGACGAGCCCGACAGCGAGAACAGCTTGTTCTCACTGCCGATGAAGATCCGCACGCCTTCCGCGGTCTCGGCCCGGCCGAGCAGGTCGATCACGCCGCGCTTGGTCTCGAGATCGTCGAACAGCAGGCGAACGCGCTCGAGATCCTCTAGCGCATGCAAATCCTCGAGCAGATTGGCGTGGCCGCGGACGATGAGCTGCCGGTCCTCGTTCTCACCGCCGGACCAGCTGGCAATCCCGGCCGAGATCACCTTATGCGTCAACTGATCGAGCTCGGTGCGCGCCTCTCCGAGCGCGGTCTCGAGCTCCAGCCGCGCCTCGGCCAGGGTCCGGCCCCGGATCCGCGCATTGAGGAAGTTGCCGGCTTCGGTCAACGCCGAGGATGGAACTCCCGGCGGCAGCGTCAAGACGCGGTTTTCGACCTGCCCGTCCTCGCCGACCAGGATCACCAACGCCTTTTCCGGTTCCAGGCGGACGAATTCGATATGTTTCAGCCGCGCATTGGATTTCGGCGTCAGCACGACGGCGGCCGCACGGGTCAGGCCGGAAAGCCGCGTCAATGCCTCCTCGAGCGCAGCCTCGACCGATTGCGCGTGGCCCACGGAGGTCAACTGGCTCTGGATCGCCTGCCGTTCACTGTCATTGAGGTCGCCGACCTGCATCAGGGCATCGACGAAGAAGCGCAGGCCGAGTTCCGTCGGCAGCCGGCCGGCGGAGGTGTGCGGGGCGTAGATCAGGCCGAGCTGTTCCAGGTCGGCCATGACGTTGCGGACTGAAGCGGGCGACAGCGGCATGGCGATCAGGCGCGAAATATTGCGCGAGCCCACCGGCTCCCCGGTCGCGAGGTAGCTTTCGACGATTTGACGAAAGATGTCGCGGGAACGCTCGTTGAGCTGGGCGAGGCCCGCGCGCGGCGCGATCAGATGGATCGGATCGTGATGGGCCACAGACCGTAACTCCTCTCAGATACAGCTAATTTGTCTATCCCCGGGGCTTCTGACAAGCGCGGCGTTCGCGGATTGAAAATCGGGGGTGAATAAGGCTCGATCTTCCCCCTTGCCGCCCACCCTCACCCCCCCTACAAGCACCGCCAACAGCCCTTTTCCGAGAGTTTTGGAGGATTTCCCATGCGGCCAAGCCGCCGTGCGCCCGACGAATTGCGCCCCGTGACGCTGGAGCGCGGCGTGGTCAAATATGCGGAAGGCTCGTGCCTGGTGAAATTCGGCGACACCCACGTGCTGGTCACCGCCACGCTGGAAGACCGCCTGCCGCCGTGGCTCAAAGGCCAGGGCCGCGGCTGGGTCACCGCCGAATACGGCATGCTGCCGCGCGCGACGTCGGAACGCACCCGCCGCGAGGCCTCCGCCGGAAAGCAGAGCGGCCGCACCGTCGAAATCCAGCGCCTGATCGGCCGCTCGCTTCGCACCATCATCAATCTCGAAGCGCTCGGCGAGCGCCAGATCACGGTCGATTGCGACGTGCTCCAGGCCGACGGCGGCACCCGCACGGCCTCGATCACCGGTGCCTGGGTCGCCCTCGCCGATTGCATCACCTGGATGAAGGCGCGCAACATGGTCAAAGCCAATGTGTTGCGCGACAACGTCGCCGCGATCTCCTGCGGCATCTACAAGGGCACGCCCGTGCTCGACCTCGACTATGCCGAGGACTCCGAAGCCGATACCGACGCCAATTTCGTCATGACGGGCGATGGCCGCATCATCGAAGTCCAGGGCACCGCGGAACGCGAGCCGTTCACCGAAGCCGAGTTCCTCGCGCTGATGGCGCTGGCGCGCAAGGGCGTGGCGCGTCTGGTGGACTTGCAGAAACTGGCGGTAGCGTAGTCAATAGGCCGATGCATCGCCGAATCACCGGAAAGCTGGTCATCGCGACCCATAATCCCGGCAAGCTCGCCGAGATGAAGGAGCTGCTCGCGCCTTACGGCATCGATGCGGTCTCGGCCGGCGAGCTCGGCCTTCCCGAGCCGGACGAGACCGGAAACGATTTCCGCAGCAACGCCGCGATCAAGGCGATCGCGGCAGCGCAGGCGACAAAGCTGCCGTCTTTCGCCGATGATTCCGGCATCGTGGTCGACGCGCTCGACGGCGCGCCCGGCATCTACTCGGCGCGCTGGGCCGGCCCGAACAAGGATTTTGCCGCGGCAATGGCGCAGATCGAACGGCTGTTGCAGGAGCGCGGCGCAACGACGCCTGCCAAGCGCAAGGCGCATTTCGTTTCCGCGCTCTGCGTTGCATGGCCCGACGATCATCTCGAACAGGTCGAGGCGCGCGTCGACGGCACGCTGGTGTGGCCGCCGCGCGGCACCGCCGGCTTCGGCTACGACCCGATGTTTTTGCCCGACGGCCACAGCCGCACCTTCGGCGAGATGGAGAGCCTCGAGAAGCACGGCCTGCCGCCGCTCGGTCTCGGCCTGTCGCACCGTGCCCGCGCCTTCGTGAAACTGGCGGAGATCTGCCTTGAGCCGCGCTAGAGCGTTTTCGAGCGAAGTGGATACCGGTTCGCGCCAGGAAAACGCGTCAAAACAAGAATCCGAAGCCTTCGGCGTCTACGTGCACTGGCCGTTCTGCCTGTCGAAGTGCCCCTATTGCGACTTCAACAGCCATGTCCGCCACGCCGCGATCGACGAGGCGCGCTTTGCGTCGGCTTTCGCGCGCGAGATCGCTGCGACCGCCGAGCGCGCGCCCGGCCGCGAAGTCACCTCGATCTTTCTCGGCGGCGGCACACCCTCGCTCATGCAGCCTGCAACCGTCGGCGCTGTGCTCGACGCCATCGGCAAGCACTGGACCGTGGCGAAAGACGTCGAAGTCACGCTGGAGGCAAACCCGACCAGTGTCGAAGCCACGCGCTTTGCCGGTTATCGCGCCGCCGGCGTCAATCGCGTCTCGCTCGGCGTGCAGGCGCTCGACGATGCCTCGCTGAAAGCGCTCGGCCGCATGCACAGCGCGCGCGAGGCACTCGATGCCGTCGCTATCGCGCGCCGCTCGTTCGACCGTTATTCGTTCGACCTGATCTACGCCCGTCCCGACCAGACGCCGGCGATGTGGGCCGATGAATTGCGTCTCGCGATCGGCGAGGCGGCCGAGCATCTGTCGCTCTATCAATTGACGATCGAAGAAGGCACGCCGTTCTTCGGCCTGCATCAGGCCGGCAAGCTGAAGACGCCGGATGAAGCGGTCGCACGCGCGCTCTACGACGTCACGCAGGAGACCTGCGACAGGCTCGGCCTGCCCGCCTACGAGATTTCAAATCACGCGCGGCGCGGCGCCGAGTGCCGGCACAATCTGGTCTACTGGCGCGGCGAGGAATATGCCGGCATCGGCCCCGGTGCCCATGGCCGGCTCGACATCGACGGTATCAGGCACGCGACCGCCACCGAGAAGCGTCCCGAAGCCTGGGTGATGCGGGTCGAGACCAACGGCCACGGCGTCGTCACCGATGATCTCCTCAACAGCGAAGAACGCGCCGACGAATTTTTGCTGATGGGGTTGCGCCTCGTCGAGGGCATCGACCCCGAGCGCTACCGCGCGCTGTCAGGCCGCTCGCTCGATCCCAAGCGCATCACGCTGCTGCGCGAAGAAGGCGCGATCACGGTGGATGCAACCGGACGCCTGCGCGTGACCAGCAGCGGCTTTCCGGTGCTGGACGCGGTGGTCGCCGATCTCGCGGCGTAGCGAGATCTCGTAGCCCGGATGGAGCGCAGCGCAATCCGGGACGGTCTCGCCACGCGGACAGAACCCGGATTGCGCTCCGCTCCATCCGGGCTACGAAGTGATCAAGCCCCAAAACTCTTCGGCGAGCCCGCCACGGCCACGCCGCCGCCGGTCGTGACCTTCATCACCGCGAGGCCGCGCTCGTTGGTGCCGTCGGCGCGGAAGCGGAACAGGCCGTCGATGCCGGCGAATCCGGAAGGATTGGTGAGCACGTCGGACGAGAAGCGCGTGGTGCCCTGCGTTCGCGCCAGCGCGGCAACCAGGGCGACGGCGTCATAGGCGAGCGTTGCGGTGCGCACGGGCTCGGCGCCGTATTTGGTGCGATAGCGGCCGGAGAAGGCGCGGAAGCCGGCCGGGTCCGGCGCGGCGTAGAGCCCGCCTTGCAAGCTTGGGCTGGCATAGACGCGCGGACTGTCCCACAGGCCGGTGCCGAGCAGCTGGATATTGCGCAAATTCGCACCCGCCGCGCTCATCGCATCGGCGACCGAGACGACGGCGTCGCCATCATCGGCGATGAACAGCGCATCGGCGCTGCCGAGCTGCTGCGCCACGGTCCGGGCCGGCGTGGCGCGATCGGCGCCGTATTTCTCGAACGCGACGATGCGCCCGCCGCGGCGCGGCACCGCCGCCTTCACCGCGGCCTCGACCACGTTGCCATAAGCATTGTCCGGCACCAGAACGGCGACGGAGCGCTTTCCGATGCTGCCGGAATATTCGACGATGCGGTTGACGTCGGACTCCGGCAGGAAGCTCAGCAGATAGACACCGCGGCCGGCGATGCTGGAATCGGTCGAGAACGCCATCACCGGGATGCCACGCGTGCGCGCGATTTGCGCCACCGCAGGCACCGACTGCGCGAACAGCGGCCCCAGGATGATCTCGGCGCCCTCGTCGACCGCCTGCTGCGCACTCGCCTGCGCGCCCTGCGGGCTGCCATTGTCGTCCTTGATCAGGAGCTGGATGTTGGGATTCTGGAACTCGGCCAGCGCCATCTCGGCGGCATTGCGCATCGACTGCGCGGCGAGGCCGGCATTGCCGGATGCCGAGAGCGGCAGGATCACGGCAACCTTCACCCCGCCGGTGCCGGCGGTCGTCGCCTGCTGTGGCGGGCCGGCCGGCTGGGCCGGAGGCGGAGAGGAACTGCTGAACGGATTGGAGAACTGGCTGAGGCTCTGCTGCACGCCGGCGCAGGCCGACAGCAGGGGCGTGCCGAGCAACAAGCCGAGCGCGCTCCGCCGGGTCGCCCCCGATATCAGGGGCCCCTGAACGGGAGACTCCTCCGAAAAGGGAGATCTGGGATCACGTGGGCCCGTCATGACAGTTTCTCTTCTGACCGACCGTCGCCAGCCGGTCACGACATTCTTTCCACGACACCGGCCATGGATTCAGGCATATTGTCGGCAAATAGTTAACTCAAACAAAAGGATAATGCCCGCTTAACGCGGCTTCCTCTCAAGTTCTGGCTAGCTGTCCGCCGTCCATCACCCAGCATCAAGGCGGCGTTTCCGCCGCGAATATGGCGCTGACGCTTCATTCCCTGGGGAATGTGATGCCGAATGGATCACATTCCAGTCCTTCCTTGCCCCTTGCCTCGCCCAGGCACGATCTTTTTCCGGGGACCGGTTCCCAGTCCCGGGGATCATGCCTAAGTTCGTCTGATTATGCGCGCAAAGCCGTCCCCGATAAATACACCCGAGATCACGGAGCCCGCCTCGCGCGGTTTCGCCATCGACGCCCATCGGCTTGCGGCGCCAAAGGCCGCGCCGGGCCTGCATTTGGTCGCGACCCCCATCGGCAATCTCGGCGACATCACGCTGCGGGCGCTGCAGACCCTCGCCGGGGTCGATGTCATCGCCTGCGAGGACACCCGGATCACGCGGCGTTTGACCGAGCGCTACGACATCTCCGCGCAGCTCAAGCAGTATCACGAGCACAACGCGGAAGCGGCCCGTCCAAAAATCCTGGAGCGGCTTTCGCAGGGCGGCTCGATCGCGCTGGTGTCGGACGCCGGCACGCCGCTGATCTCGGACCCCGGCTACAAGCTGGTGCGCGAGGTCTGCGCCGCCGGCCACGCGGTCTACGCGCTGCCCGGCCCGTCCTCGGTGCTGGCAGCGCTGTCGGTCGCAGCGCTGCCGACCGACCGCTTCTTCTTCGAAGGCTTCCTGCCGGCGAAATCGGCCGCGCGCCGATCGCGCCTGACTGAGCTTGCGCGCATCGATGCGACGCTGGTGATGTTCGACTCCGGCAATCGCGTGCAGGACACGCTCGCCGAGCTCGCCGAGATCATGGGGACCCGCGAAGCCGCAATCTGCCGCGAGCTGACGAAACTGCACGAGCAGATTTCGCGCGCGACGCTGCGTGAGCTGGCGCTTGGTGCCGACACGCTGGAGACGCGCGGCGAATTCGTGCTGGTGATCGCTCCACCTGCGGCGGATGCCGAGATGCTGACATCGGATGCGCTCGACCACGTCCTGCGCGAGCAGCTCGCCGCGAACAGCGTCAAGGATGCGGTGGCGCATGCGGTCGCGCTCTCGGGCCGGCCGCGCCGCGAGGTCTATGCCCGCGCGCTCGAGCTTGCCAAAGATCTGCGGGGCGGCGATGGCGAAGACTGAGGCCCCGCCGGAACCCTCGCCCGAGCGCGTCGCCGCCTTCCGCACCGGCATCTCCGCGGAAAGCCGCGCCGCGGCCTATCTCATGGCCAAGGGCTACCGCATCCTCGCCAAGCGCTTCCGCACGCCGCATGGCGAGATCGACATCGTGGCGCGCCGCCGCAATTTGATCGCCTTCGTCGAGGTCAAGGCGCGCGCGACGCTGGACGATGCCGCCTTCGCCGTGACACCGCGCCAGCAGCAGCGCATCATCGACGCCGCACAAGGCTGGCTCGTCGCGCATCCCGAGCATGCGGAATTCGAAATGCGATTCGATGCCATGCTGATTGCGCCGCGGTCACTTCCACGCCATGTGTTGGCGGCATTCGACGCCTCGACCTGAAAGGCAGACCATGAAACTGAACGTCGCCGTCCAGATGGACCCCATCGCCCGCATCAACATCAAGGGCGATTCCACCTTTGCGCTGCTCCTGGAGGCGCAGAAGCGCGGCCACGGCCTGTCCTATTACACGCCCGACAAGCTCTCGATGGTCGGCGAGGAGATCGTCGCTCCCGTCCAGCTGCTCACCGTGCGCGACGAGCCCGGCAACCATTTCACCCTGGGCGAGCCCAGGCGCGAGGCGCTCAACGGTTTTGACGTGGTGCTGCTGCGCCAGGATCCGCCGTTCGACCTCGCCTATATCACCTCGACGCATCTGCTCGAACGCATCCATCCGAAGACACTCGTCGTCAACGATCCCGCCTCGGTGCGCAACGCGCCGGAAAAGCTGTTCGTGATGAACTTCCCGCAGCTGATGCCGCCGACGCTGATCTCGCGCGACCTCGACGAGATCAACGCGTTTCGCGACAAGCACGGCGCCGTCGTCATGAAGCCGCTGCACGGCCATGGCGGCGCGGCGGTGTTCCGCGTGATGCCGCAGGACATGAATTTCGGCTCGCTGTTCGACATGTTCTCGGTGACATTCAAGGAAGCCTGGGTGATCCAGCAGTTCATCCCCGAGGTGAAGCACGGCGACAAGCGCATCATCCTGATCAACGGCGAGTTCGCCGGCGCGGTGAATCGCGTGCCGGCCGCCGACGACCTCCGCTCCAACATGGTGCGCGGCGGCGCGGCGCAGGAGACCGAGCTCACGCCGCGCGAGCGCGAGATCTGCGCCACCGTCGGCCCGGCGCTGCGCGAGCGCGGGCTGTTGTTCGTCGGCATCGACGTCATCAATGGCAACCTCACCGAGATCAACGTGACCTCGCCGACCGGCATCCGCGCCATCGCGCGGCTCGGCGGACCGGACGTTGCCGCAAAGCTCTGGGACGTGATCGAGCAGAAGCGGGCGAAGTAGGCATCGGCCCGTAGCTCGTAGCCCGGATGGAGCGCAGCGAAATCCGGGATCCCACGCCACATTCAACGGCCCCGGATTGCGCTGCGCTCCATCCGGGCTACGTGATGCATTCGCGGCATCACCTCACCCATCACTAACCACGCATTCACCATGACGCGGCGCGCATCATTCGAACGCACGGGCTGCGACTGCGTGAAACTACGGGGCCAGTGGCCGACCGGCTAACGCGACGTTCACCATCTGCCGAAAGACCACAGCGCGGCTGTCGATCGCATTCGGCCTCGCAACACCGCTTATACTTTTACTGCCTACTCATCGACGTTGGGGAACCCGCCAGGTGCGGTTCGAGTGCCCCGCGTAAGAGTAGAAGCGTATGAACACCGCACGCATTGTCGTTCTCGTCATCGCACTGGGCGCCGGCGGCGTCGCTGCGTATCTGGCGAGCGGCTATGACAACAAGCCCGCGCCCGTTCTCCCCGTCGCCGAAAAGCTGCCGACGGTCGAGGTCCTGGTCGCCAAGAACGACATCCAGCTCGGTCAAGCCGTGAAGCCCGAGGACCTGCAATGGCAGGTCTGGCCGGCGGCGACCGCGAGCAGCGCCTTCATCCGCCGCGACAACAGGCCCGAGGCGCAGATCCAGATCGCAGGCTCGATCGCACGCGTGCCGCTGATGCAGGGCGAGCCGATCCGCGAGCAGAAGCTGGTCAAGGCCGACGGCTCCGGCTTCATGGCCGCGATCCTGCCGTCGGGCATGCGCGCCGTCTCCACCGAGATTTCAGCCGAGACTGCCGCCGGCGGCTTCATCCTGCCGAATGACCGCGTCGACATCGTGCTGACCCGCCGCCTGAAGAATCCCGACGGGGCGGCCGGTAACGACCTCATCCTGTCCGAGGCGATCCTGACCAATATCCGCGTGCTCGCGATCGACCAGGCGCCGAAGGAAAAGGACGGCCAGAACGCCGTCGTCGGCAGGACCGTCACGCTCGAGCTCAAGCCCGACCAGGTCGCCACGCTCTCGGCAGCGCGCCAGGGCGGCACGCTGACACTCGCGCTGCGCAGCATCGTCGATGCCAACTCGGTCGACAGCGCGCCCGAGGACCAGGCGAGCAAGCGGTCCGGCGGGGTCAACGTGATCCGCTACGGCGTACAGGCGCGGCAACTGACGTCACAGAAGTGATGGGGATATGATGAACTTTGGGGATGATCGGACGGGCATGCGCATTCGGGGGAATCGCGCGTGCTCGGTCTGGACGGGGACGATGCTGATCCTGGGGCTGCTCGCAGCCCCCGATGTCGTCAGCGCCGCGGATGCGCCGGTCGGCGACCAGGCGCCCATGCAGGCAGCGGATCTCGACGTGTCGCCGGTCGGGACGATTGCACCGGCGAAGACGCGCTTCCTGTCGCTCGGCGTCGGCAAGTCCGCCGTGATCGACCTGCCGCGCGACGTCAAGGACGTGCTGGTCGCCGATCCCAAGATCGCCAATGCCGTGATCCGCTCGGCCCAACGCGCCTATATCATCGGCGGACAGGTCGGCCAGACCAACGTCGTGTTCTTCGCCGCCGACGGCCAGCAGGTGGCCGCCTACGACATCGCGGTGAAGCGCGATCTCAACGGCATGCGCACGGCGCTGCGTCAGTCGCTGCCGGGCGTGCAGATCGAAGGTGTCGGCGACAGCGTGATGCTCACCGGCTCGGTGTCGAGCCCGGTCGAGGCCCAGCAGGCCGGCGACGTCGCCGCCAAACTGGTCGGCGGCTCCGAGAAGGTGGTCAACAACATCGTCGTGCGCGGCCGCGACCAGGTGATGCTCAAGGTCGTCGTCGGCGAAGTGCGCCGCGATATCGTCAAGCAGTTGGGCGTCGATCTCAGTGCCAGCCTGAATGCCGGCACCGCGGTGGTGAACTTCAACAATTCCAACCCGTTCTCGGTCAGCGGCGGACCGATCGTCAGCAACAACGGATTAGGTGTCGCCGGCCTCACCAAGGGCTTCGCGACCGTCAGCGCCACGATGCGCGCGATGGAAAGCGCGGGCGTCATGCGCACGCTCGCCGAGCCGAGCCTGACCGCGATCTCCGGCGAATCCGCCACCTTCATCGCCGGCGGCGAATTCCCCATTCCGTCGGGCTATGCCTGCGATCCCGTCACCCACGTTTGCACTACCCAGATCACCTACAAGAAGTTCGGCATCTCCCTGAACTTTACCCCGGTCGTATTGAGCGAGGGCCGGATCAGCCTGCGCGTGATGACCGAGGTGTCCGAGCTGTCGAACCAGAGCGCCATCACGGTGACCCAGGCGCTGTCGTCGAGCTCGACCAACTCGATCACCATTCCCTCGATCCAGACCCGCCGCGCCGAAACGACACTGGAAATTCCCTCGGGCGGTTCGATGGCGATGGCCGGCCTGATCCAGCAGCAGACCAAACAGGCGATCAACGGCCTGCCCGGCGTCGACCAGGTGCCGATCATCGGCGCGCTGTTCCGCAGCCAGGACTTCGTCAACAACGAGACTGAGCTGATGGTGATCGTGACGCCCTATGTGGTGCGCGCGGTGGCTCAGAAGGAACTCTCCCGGCCCGACGACGGCTTCGCGCCGGCGTCCGACGCCCAGACGGCGCTGCTCGGCCGCATGAACCGCCTCTATGGCATCGCGCGCCGCGTCGATCCGATCGCGGGCACGCCCGGTGATTTCGGCTTCATCATCGACTGATGACGAACGGACGGCTTGGGGAACGGGACAAGAGACGGGGCACGAGGGGATGAAGCGATGACGAAGACCATGGCCGATCGACGTCGCAAGTTGAGCGTGGCGCTGGCACTGACGGGGCTCTCCGTCATGCTGGGCGCCTGCAACACCACCGGCGAGATCGTCACCCAGACGGTGCCGACCGACTATCGTCAGCGTCACCCAATCGCGGTCGAGGAAGCCAAGAAGTCGATCGTGATCTTCGTCGGCAAGGCTCGCGGCGGCCTCTCGGCCGCGCAGCACGCGGACGTCGCCGGCATCGCCCGGGACTGGGTGCGCGAAGGTACCGGCTCGGTCGTCGTTGACGTCCCCGTCAACGCTGCAAATTCGCGCGCGGCGGCAGCGACCTATCACGAGATCCGTTCCGTGCTCGCATCCGTCGGCGTGCCCTCGCGTGCCATCGTCCAGCATCCCTATCGGCCCGAGGATCCCGGACTGCTGCCCACCATCCGTCTGAGCTATTCCCGGATCGCCGCGGTCGCGGGCCCCCGTTGGCTGTGGCCGGAAGATCTCGGCCCCTCCATCCTCGACCCCGGCTACAACGAGAACCGGCCCTATTTCAATCTGGGTTGCGCCAGCCAGCGCAACCTCGCGGCAATGATCGACAATCCGGCCGACCTCGAGCAGCCGCGGTCGGAGACGCCGGCCTACAACGCACGGCGCGACATGGCCTTCGAGCGCTATCGCAAGGGCACGCCGATCGGGACCACCAATCCAGACGCCGACAAGGCCAAACTCAGCGATACAGGCAGATGACACGCGTCCACGACGAAGAAGCGGACGATCCGCAGCACCCCGAGGAACACATTGCGCCGGTTCCTCGCATCTCCGTGCAGGCCTTTTGCGAGACCGAGCAGACGCTCGCCGCGGTGACCGCGGCCGGGCAGGATCGCCGTCTCGCCAAGGCGCACCTCACCGCCAAGGACGGTGGCTTAGCTGCGGCAATCGAAGTCTATGAAACGATGCCGACGCCGAACGTCATCGTGATCGAATCCGACGGCACGCGCGACATCCTCGAGGGCCTCGACGACCTCGCCGGCGTCTGCGATCCCGGCACCCGTGTGGTCGTGATCGGCAATCCCAACGACACCGCGCCGTATCGCGAGCTGGTCCGCCGCGGCGTCAACGACTATGTGGTGGGACCGGTCGAAACGCTCGACGTCGTCCGCTCGATCTGCAGCCTGTTCTCGGCATCCGAAACCATCATCACCGGCCGCGTCATCGCGGTGGTCGGCGCCAAGGGCGGTGTCGGTGCCTCCACCGTCGCGCACAATGTGGCCTGGACCATCGCCCGCGACCTCGCGCTCGATTCCGTCGTGATCGATCTCGACCTCGCCTTCGGCACCGCCGGTCTCGACTACAACCAAGACCCGGTGCAGGGCATCGCCAATGCGGTGCTGTCGCAGGATCGGCCGGACACGGCCCTGATGGAGCGTCTGCTCTCCAAATGCACCGAGCGTCTCAGCCTCCTTGCCGCGCCTGCCACCCTTGACCGCGTCTACGATTTCGGCGCGGAGGCCTTCGATGCGGTGTTCGACACGCTGCGGATGACCACGCCCTGCATCGTGCTCGACGTTCCCCACCAATGGTCGGGCTGGACGCGACGCGCGCTGGTCAACGCGGACGACATCGTGATCGTGGCCGAGCCCGATCTTGCGAACCTGCGCAACACCAAGAACATGCTGAACGTGTTGAAGGCGGCGCGGCCGAACGACCGGCCACCGCTCTACTGCATCAACCAGGTCGGCATGCCCAAGCGTGCGGAGATCGAGGTCAAGGCCTTCGCCAAGACCATGGAGAGCCAGCCGATCGCGGTGATCCCGTTCGACTCGAAGCTGTTCTCGACCGCGGCCAACAACGGCCAGATGATCGCGGAGGTCTCCAAGAGCCACCGCACGACCGAGCTGTTCCAGAACATGGCGAACCGCCTCGCCGGGCGCGGCGAGGTGAAGAAGCCAAAGCGCTCGCTGCTCGGGCCGCTGCTGAAGAAGCTGAAGGGCAGGTCGGGGCGCGGGTCAGCCCCGCATCGCAAAGCGTCGTAACCAAGGCATTCTGACGCGCGCGGTTACTTCTCCGCCCGCTGCTGCTTCTTCACCAGCAATTGCCGAAGCGCCGTGACCTTTGCCGCCGCCTGATCCGGCGGCAGGTCCGCCTTGACGATGGTTTCGGCCTCCGCCTGCTTTCCTTCCAGTCCCAGCACGAGCGCGAGATTGGCGCGCACGCGCGAATCGGCGGGATTGCGCGCGTGCGCCCGGCGCATCGTTTCCTCTGCCCGCGGCAGATTGTTCTGCAGCATGTAGGACAGTCCGAGATTGGACAGCACCGACGGCTCGTCCGGCACGATCTTGAGCGCGGCGGCGTAATATTGCTGCGCTTCCTCGTTGCGGCCGAGCTGATCGAGCGCGGCGCCCTGCGCCGACAGGATACGCCAGTCGGGATCCTCGGGCGAATGCGCGCGGCCGAGGACGTCGAACGCCTGCTGGAAACTGCCGCTGTCGGCGAGCGCGCGGCCGTAGCCGGCGAGCAGCGCCTTGTTGCTGGAATGGGCGAGCACGGCCTGCTCCAGCACCGCGAGCGCCTGCGCGCGCTGGCCGGTCTGGCGCAACGCCTTGCCGTATTCGAGCGCGACGTTGGGATCGCCAGGCTTGGCGCGGTAGCGCTCGCGCAGCGCGTCCATGTCCGGCTTCACGTCCGGCTTGGCGTCGGCCCTGCCAGCCGTGTCCGACTTTCCGCCGAGCGCGCCGGTGATGTCCTCGATGCCAGTGGTCTGACAGCCGCCGAGGGCCAGGATCAGAAGCGCGGAAAACAGATATCTCGCCGGAGGAGAGGCGACGGACAAACGCTTGGACATACTCTGATCACTCGGCGACTGATCAGAGATGCTTACCGATTAACGCTAAAGTCCCGTTAAGGCGGGGAGCTTCCGATAGCTCAGTCGGTGAATTCAGCGCCGAACTCGCAGCCGATGCGCCAGCGCAGGCGGCACTGGCGGGAATAGTCCGGCGCGAAGATGATGGTGAATTGCGGCGGCACTTCCAGGAATTCCGCCACCACTTTCACGCCGCCATCCGAAATATCGGTGATCGTGCAGTCCCGCGGCAGCGAACCCGCGCCAAAATGAATCTTGGCGAGCCGCGTGCACATCCGTCGTTCGCTTCTCCGGCGATTTGCAAGCATTTGAATTGTTCACCCGTTAGACCACGGCCCATCCCGCACCCCTAGGAGTAGCGGACATTCGTTGGGATGTGCTGAGCAGAGCAGCTTGCATTCGAGGCGTAGTGTCTTCGTCGTGTTTACGATCGATTAGGGCCTCCCGGCTCCTGAGTATGTTCCTGTATTGTTCTTGCAAGAACCGGCCCGCTCTGCTACCCCTAATTGTGCAAAAGGGCAGGCTGGTTCGGGCATGGTTCAGCGGGTTTCTACCGTCGCCTTTGAGGGGATCGAGGCCCGCGCGGTCGACGTGCAGGTGCAGGTCGCGCCGGGTCTTCCGGCCTTCGCGATCGTCGGTCTCCCGGACAAGGCGGTGTCGGAGGCGCGTGAGCGGGTCCGCTCGGCGCTGATCGCCTCGGGGCTGGCGCTGCCGGCGCGGCGGATCACCGTCAATCTCGCGCCCGCCGATCTGCCCAAGGAGGGCAGCCATTATGACCTGCCGATCGCGCTTGGGCTGATGGGGGCGATCGGCGCGATCCCGCCGGATGCGCTGACCGGCTTCACCGTTCTGGGCGAGCTTGGCCTCGACGGATCGATCGCGCCGGTGGCCGGTGTCCTTCCGGCCGCGATCGGCGCCAATGTGCGCGAGGAGGGGCTGATCTGTCCGGCAGCTTGCGGCTCGGAAGCGGCGTGGGCGAGCCCGGACATCCAGATCATCGCCGCGAGTTCGCTGATCCAGATCGCCAACCATTTCAAGGGAACGCAGGTGCTGTCGCGGCCTGTGCCGAAGGTGCATGAAGCAGCAAGCTCGCCGCTCGACCTGCGCGACATCAAGGGCCAGGAGAGTGCCAAGCGGGCGCTGGAGATCGCGGCCGCCGGCGGCCATCACCTGCTCATGATCGGCGCGCCCGGCGCCGGCAAATCGATGCTGGCGGCACGCCTACCCTCGATCCTGCCACCGCTGTCACCGGGCGAGTTGCTCGAGGTCTCGATGATCGCTTCTGTTGCCGGCGAGATCGAGGGCGGCGCGCTGACGGCGCGGCGGCCGTTCCGATCGCCGCATCATTCCGCCAGCATGGCCGCGCTCACCGGCGGCGGCATGCGCGCACGGCCCGGCGAGATCTCGCTCGCGCATCAGGGCGTGCTGTTCCTCGACGAGCTCCCCGAATTCGATCCGCGCGTGCTGGATTCGCTGCGCCAGCCGCTGGAGAACGGCGAGGTGTCGGTGTCCCGCGCCAATCACCGCGTCACCTATCCCGCACGCTTCATGCTGGTCGCCGCGATGAATCCCTGCCGCTGCGGCAATGCGTTCGAGCCCGGCTATGCCTGCAAGCGCGGCCGCATCGATCGCTGCACCGGCGACTACCAGGCCCGCATCTCGGGGCCACTGATGGACCGCATCGATTTGCGCATCGAGGTTCCCGCGGTGACCGCCGCCGATTTGATCCTGCCGCCGCCGGCAGAGGGCTCGGCCGAAGTCGCCGCGCGCGTGGCCGCCGCCCGCGACATCCAGCTCGCGCGCTACGCGGATGCCGGCCTGCCGAAGGTTCGCACCAACGCCGAAGCCCCGGCCTCGGTGCTGGAGGAGATCGCCAAGCCGGATGCGCAAGGCCAGAAGCTGCTGCGCGACGCCGCCGAGACGATGCGGCTATCGGCGCGAGGCTATCACCGCGTGCTCCGGGTGGCGCGCACGCTGGCCGATCTCGATCGTGCCGACAAGATCGGCAGGCTGCATCTCGCCGAGGCGCTGTCCTACCGCGCGCTCGCGGAGGATGTGCGGCAGCTGGCGTGAGCGATGCGCCGCCGCAGCTTTCTCGACAACATCACCATGCCCGAGATTGAATCATGACCGATGCGAATGCCTGCACCATCAGATTTGTTCGTGCGTCCCAATATGCCGATTGGCTGAGGTCGTACGAGCTGTGGGTCAACGGGACCAGCGTTGGGAAGCTTGCACGCAACGATTTGTTGGAGATCACGCTGCCGGCCGGCACCTGCACGATCGATGCGAGCATTGATTGGGGCAGGAGCCAGCCGCTCGTCGTTCGCACCAGTCCCGGCCAAACCCTCGAGATCGAGGTCAGGAACAGGTGGGGTGCCTGGGCGGCGCTGTGGGCGATCAGCTTTGGCAAGAACAGCTATTTGGTTCTCACTGAAGTCGAGCGAAAAACCGACAAAAGCGCCTAACCGATCGCGACTCTCATCCTCCGATACCGGCATCAACCCGGCGGTAACGAGTTTCCTTTACGCTCTGCAAACCATAAGGCCCATCAGTTCCCGTACAGGGCCTGGCGAGTAGCGTGTCATGTTGCGTTTCAAGATCCTGGCCTCGGTTGTTCCCCTGTTGGCGGCCGCGGTGTTTGCCCGCAGCGAGATCGGATCGGTCTCGCATCCCTGCATCGCCCTCGGCGACACCTCGGTCGAGCTGACGTCGCTGTTCTGGACCGCCGGCGTGCATGTCGCCTTCACCGATGATCCCGCGCGTGCCACGGTGCGGGTTCAGATCACGGAGGATGCGGACGCGGCTGACTTCGCGGTCGTCGACGACGGCCCCGGTTCGGAATCGGAGTCCTGCCAGGCCAACCCCTCGACGCGCCTGATCTCGATTGCGGCGCAGCCCGTCGACGGCGGTCAGGTGATCTATCTCTCCAGCGAGGGGCCGGCGGATTACCGCGTCTATGTACGCTCGAAGACCTTCTCCCAACGCGAGGCGGCGGCGCTGATCGTCGGCGCCCGCGGCGGCCACCGCCATCTCCAGGCCGCTTCGCTTTGAACCGCCTCGCTTTGGGCCGTTAACACCTCGTCAACCCTGTTTGGAGGCGGTCGCAGGGCCTCAAACTGTTCGCAAGGTCGACGGCACATCGTCGTTGACAGCGAGCACAGCGTTTTTACGAAAAGAGTCGGGTCGGTGGCGATGGATCGGACGTTCCGGATCAAGGTGCGCATGCGCCGCTTCAGGCGACAGTACCCCCGAGTCGCCTTCGCGATCCGCTCCACCATGATCTTTTCGGCGACCTTCGGCGGCGCCTATGGGTTTGTCTCTGGCAGCCGATCCGAGACGTCCGGCTACGATCCCAATGCGTTTGCGATCGGCGTCAGCTTCCTGTTCGCGCTCGCCTGCCTCGGCCTAGCCACGCTCAGCATGCGCCTGCGCTTCGTCAACAAGCGGATGCGTGCGCTGGCTGCCCACAACGAAACGCTGATCGACCGCAATTGGGAGCTGAAGGAAGCGGAAGAACGCGCTCGCAGCCTGTTCGAACAGCAGGGCGATCTGATCGTGCTGCGCGACACGAGCGGCCGCATCACCTTCGCTAACGACGCCTATTGCGCGCTTGCCGGACAGGCGCGCGGCGCCCTGGTCGGCGCGCGCTTTGATTTCGAGGTGCTGGAGCAGGGCGACAGCGCCCGCGAAAGCAACGGCACGCGCATTCACGACCAGAAGATCGCAACCCCGCTCGGCGCGCGCTGGATCGCCTGGCGCGAAGGCTATGTCCGCCTCGACGCCGGCCAACCCGCCGAATTGCAAAGCGTCGGACGCGACGTCACCGACCGCACCGAGACCGAGCGTGCGCTGTCCGAGGCCCGCGACCAGGCCGACGCCGCCAACCGGGCGAAATCGCGCTTCCTGGCGATGGCGTCGCACGAGATCCGCACGCCGCTCAACGGCATCATCGGCATGGGCGGGCTGCTGCTCGACACCACGCTGACGCCGGAGCAGTCGACCTACGCCAAGGCCGTGAAGACCTCCGGCGAAGCGCTGATGGCGCTGATCGAGGAGTTGCTCGACTATTCCAAGATCGAAGCCGGCAAGCTCGATCTCGAGCAGCGTCCCTTCGCGCTCTCGGCCCTGATCGAGGACATCACCGAGCTGCTCGCGCCGCGCGCGCAGGCAAAGCAGCTCGAGATCGCCGCCTATGTCGACGAGCGGCTGCCGCTCGAACTGGTCGGCGACGCCGCGCGGCTGCGCCAGGTGCTGCTCAACCTCGCCGGCAACGCCATCAAGTTCACTGCGAGCGGCGGCGTCGCGCTGATCGTCGAGCCCGGCATCTGGCCGAACGAGATCAGTTTTCTGGTGCGCGACACCGGCATTGGCATTGCACCGGAAGCGCAACAGCGCATCTTTCGCGAATTCGAGCAGGCAGACGAACGCGTCGCCCGCACCCATGGCGGCACCGGCCTCGGTCTCGCCATCAGCGAGCGCATCGTCAAGCGCATGGGCGGCCGCATCACGCTCACAAGCGAGCCGGGCAAGGGCGCGACCTTCGAGGTCGCGGTACCGCTGGTGTCATCCGCCGTCGACGCGGAACCGACGGCGTTCCCGAGTCCTGATCTCACGGGCAAGTCGATCCTGCTGATCGCCGACGGCATCGAGGCCTCGCTGATCGCGCGGCGGCTGGAGCGCTGGGGTGGCCAGACCTGCATGGTGACGGACGCGGCGGTGGCGGAAGCGCTGCTGCCGGAACGCTCATGGCATTCGGTGCTGATCGATCGCGCGCTCGGCGCTGCCATCGCCGATCGCCTCGGCGAAGCCGCACGCAGCCATGCGACGCAGCGCCTCGTGCTGCTGACGTCGGGCTCGCGCCACGAGAAACTCTCGCCGGCCTTCACCGGCTTCCTGGTGAAGCCGCTGCGCGCGGCCTCACTCGCCGCACGCCTCGCGCTGCCCCCGGAGGTCGCCTCGCCCGATCTCGCGCCGGAGCCGTCGGCCCCATCCACGGGCGCGGTAGCGGCGAAAGGCCTGTCGGTTCTCGTCGCCGAGGACAACGAGATCAACGCGCTATTGATGCGCTCGCTGCTGACGAAACTCGGCCACCGCGTCGTCATCGCGATCAATGGCGAGGCCGCGCTGGAATCCTGGCTCGGCGCGGCATCGGCCGGCACGCCCTATGATCTCGTGCTGATGGACATCCAGATGCCGCAGCTCGACGGCATCGAAACGACAAAACGAATCCGTGCGCATGAGGCAGTGAGAGGCGGCCACCACACGCCGATCCTCGCGCTCACCGCCAACACGCTGGTGGAAGATCGCTACGCCTGCTTTGAAGCGGGCATGAACGGGTTTCTGATCAAGCCGCTCGATCGCGAGAAGCTGGAAGAGGCGCTGGCCGGGCTGGCGGCGGCGCGGCAGCTGGCGGTTTGATCCGGATTTCTTGGGAACCCGATCTCGGCCGGCAATCGACAATTGAAATCGACCGCGGCGCGCGTCACCATCCTCTGGGGCATTAAGCAGAGGTTTTCGCATGAACATGCTTTGCCGCCTCGCCTTTGTGATCCTTCTCTGTGGTTCCACCCCTGCCACCGCGGCCGATAGCTCGCAGCTGATCGCCTCGCTCAAGGAAGGCGGCTACGTGCTGGTGTTTCGCCACACCGCCACCGACGACAGCCAAAAGGATGTCTACCCTTTCAAGTTCGACGACATGAGTGGCCCAGCGTCAGCTCAGTGAAAAGGGCCGCGACATGGCGCGCCAGATCGGGACGGCCATCAAGGAACTCGCGATCCCGATCGGCGACGTCTACACGAGCGAGCTGAACCGCGCGATCGAGGCGGGCAGACTGATCTCCGGTCGCGAGGTCAAGCCGGTCGATGCATTGACGGACAGCAGCAACGCGAGCGCGTCTGGCATGGCAAATCCCACCGGTGCCAATGCAAAGGCGGGCCAGGCCGTGCGGCAGCTCGTCGATGCGCCGCCCAAGGCCGGCACCAACACCTTCCTGGTTACCCACAAGACCAACATCGCCGATGCCTTCGGCAAGGAGGCCGGGGACGTGCAGGAAGGCGAAGCTTTCGTCTACCGGGCAAGCACCACCGGTGCGGCGGCTTTCGCAGGGCGCATCAAGCCTGCGGATTGGACCGCGAAGGCAGGCAAGTGAGCCACTTGCCTGCTCCGTACGTCAGCTTCAGTGCGGAGCAGGCCGGGCGCCCAGCATCACCTGCGCGCTCTGGCGGGATGAACCGTTACGCGGCGTGAGCAGCAAACCGCGGCGCGGACAGCTTGGCCGGCGGCGCTGGCGTGCCCTTGAATTTGGTGTCTGCCTGGGCCGCGCGCTTGCAATGCGGGCACACGAAAAGATGCGCGATGATCGGGGCCGGCTCGTCCGCCAGCAGCTCGGAACGGAACCACTTCATCTCGATATGGCAATCCGGGCAGGTCGGTGCTTCCAGCTGCTCGGCAGCGCTTCTGAGACGATCAACCATGGGGCCCGTGTGCGTTTCCGAAAGCCATAACCAAATACCCCTCGCCGGTCTGCAACAAAAGATACTCAGCCCGAAATTTAACAAGGGCTGCGTTCATCAAGGCTGTTACAGCCGCCTGAGCGCCACGCTCGACACCGTGTGGTCGGCGCCCTTCTTCAGGATCAGGGTCGCGCGGGGGCGGGTCGGCAGGATGTTGTCCTCGAGATTGGCGAGGTTGGTGCGTTCCCAGATCGCGATCGCGGTGGCGGTGGCTTCCTCGTCCGACAACAGCGCGTAGCGGTTGAAGTAGGATTTTGGATTGGTGAACGCGGTGTCGCGCAGCGACAGGAAGCGCCTGATGTACCACTGCCGCAGCGCGGCCTCGTCGGCGTCGATATAGACCGAGAAATCGAAGAAGTCGGAGACCACGGGCACGGCCTTGCCGTCGCGCGGCAGCTTGCCGGTCTGCAGCACGTTGACGCCCTCGACGATCAGGATGTCGGGCTGGTCGATCTCGGCCCATTGGTTCGGCACGATGTCGTAGGTCAAATGCGAATAGACCGGCGCGCGCACATGGCGGCGGCCGGCCTTGATGTCGGAGAGGAAGCTGAGCAGCAGCGGCAGGTCGTAGCTCTCCGGAAAACCCTTCTTCTGCATGATGCCCTGCCGCTCCAGCACGGCGTTGGGATACAGAAATCCGTCGGTGGTGATCAGCTCGACCTTGGGACGCGGCGACCAGCGCGCCAGCAGCGCCTGAAGCACGCGGGCCGTTGTGGATTTTCCAACCGCGACCGAACCGGCGACGCCGATGATGTAGGGCATCTTGCGGTCGCGGATATTGAGAAACTGGCGCTCCGCGTAATAGAGCCGCTGCATCGCATCGACATAGATCGACAGCAGGCGCGACAGTGGCAGGTAAATGTCCTCGACCTCCTGCAAGTCGAGGCGGTCGTGCAGCGAGCGCAGCCGGTCGAACTCGCCCGGCTCCAGCGTCATGGGCGTGTCGTCGCGCAGTCGCGACCACTCCTCGCGCGTATAGACGCGGTACGGGTTATACTGCTGCTCGGGTGCGCGGATATCCATGACGCGACTCTCCACCTCGGCTAGCTGCCGCCCTTGCGCGACGCCTTTTCTTCCAACCCTGACATATTGGTCCGCTTGTCCAATGCGGCCTCGACCTCTTCCAGCTTTACGCCGCGGGCCTTGAGCAGCACAAGGAAATGATAGAGCAGGTCGGCGCCTTCGGCGATCAGATGCGCGCGATCGTTTTCGACTGCTGCGATTACGGTTTCGACTGCTTCCTCACCGAACTTCTTGGCGCAATGTTCGGCGCCCTTGTCGAGGAGCTTGCGGGTATAGGACGCCTCGCCACCCGCCGCCGCGCGGGCGTCGATGGTCTCGGCCAGATCGTGGATCGTGAAACGCGGCATACAAATACTCGGAAAACGCGCCTCGGCCGGTATTGGCCGTCTATCCGGCGGGATAAGCCGTCCCCACCGATCATGTAGCATTTTTAGGGACGGGAGTCGTCAGGCATCAGGCATCGAGGCGCATGGGCAGCCCGCGCCGGGACATGTGCTCCTTGGCTTCGCGGATGGTGAATTCCCCGAAATGGAAGATCGAGGCGGCCAGCACGGCGGTGGCGTGGCCGTCGCGAATACCGTCGACGAGGTGGTCGAGATTGCCGACGCCGCCCGAAGCGATCACGGGAACGGGAATGCTGTCGGCGATCGCCCGGGTCAGCGGGATGTCGAAACCCTGCCGCGTGCCGTCGCGGTCCATCGAGGTGAGCAGGATTTCACCGGCGCCGAGCGAGACCACCTCCTGGGCGTATTCGATGGCGTCGATGCCGGTCGAGTTGCGGCCGCCATGGGTGAAGATCTCCCAGCGCTCCCCGCCACCGGCGCGCTTGACCCGCTTGGCGTCGATCGCGACCACCACGCACTGCCCGCCGAATTTCTCGGCGGCTTCCTTGACGAACTCGCGCCGTGACACCGCGGCGCTGTTGATCGAGACCTTGTCTGCGCCCGCGCGCAGCAGAGTCTTGATGTCGTTGACCTCACGCACGCCGCCGCCGACGGTCACAGGCATGAAGCAGGCTTCAGCGGTGCGCCGGACCACGTCCAGCATGATGCCGCGATTCTCATGAGTCGCGGTGATGTCGAGGAAAGTGAGCTCGTCGGCGCCGGCTGCGTCATAGGCGATCGCCGCTTCGACGGGGTCACCGGCGTCGCGCAAATCGACGAAGTTGACGCCCTTGACGACCCGGCCGTCCTTGACGTCGAGGCAGGGGATCACGCGCACCTTGAACATCGGAGGTCTCCTAGGCCGCGGCGCGGATCAGGGTAAGGGCGGCTGCGGGATCGAGCCGGCCATCGTAAAGCGCGCGGCCGGCGATCGCGCCGGCGAGCTTTTTCGCGCGCGGCGTCAGCATCGCCTTGACGTCCTCGATCGAGGCGAGGCCGCCGGAGGCGATCACGGGAATCGAGATGGCATCCGCCAGCGCGATGGTCGCATCGAGATTCAGGCCCTTGAGCAGGCCGTCGCGCGCGATGTCGGTGAAGATGATGGCGGCGACGCCGGCATCCTCGAACCGTTGTGCGATCTCCAATACCGTCACCTGCGAGGTCTCGGCCCAGCCTTCGACCGCGACCTTGCCGTCGCGTGCATCGAGCCCGACCGCGACACGGCCGGGGAATTTTCTGGCGGCCGCCTTCACCAATTCGGGGTCGCGTACCGCGGCGGTGCCGATGATGACACGGGTGATGCCCTTGTCGAGCCAGGCTTCGACAGTCGCGAGATCGCGAATGCCGCCACCGAGCTGCACCGGAATCGTGATCGTCTTCAGCATCGCCTCGACGGCCTGCGCATTCACAGGCTTCCCGGCAAACGCGCCGTCGAGATCGACGACATGGAGATACTCAAAGCCCTGCGCGACGAAGCTCTCGGCCTGCGCGGCGGGATTGAGATTGAACACGGTCGCGCGCGCCATGTCGCCCTGTTCGAGGCGCACGCATTGGCCGTTTTTGAGGTCGATCGCCGGAAGGAGAATCACGGTTTCCATCGCAAAAAGTTCGAGATCAGGGCCAAGCCAAAGCGCTGGCTCTTCTCGGGGTGAAACTGCGTCCCGATCGCCGTATCCTTGCCGACGATCGCGGTGACGGGCCCGCCGTAATCGGCGCGCGCGAGCACGTCCGCCTCGTTGGCGGCGTTGAGGTGGTAGGAGTGCACGAAATAAGCGTGCTGGCCCTTGGGGCCGAGCGGCAGCTTGTCTAGCACCGGGTGCTCGCGCAGCACATCGAGCGTATTCCAGCCCATGTGCGGGATCTTGAGGCTCTCGTCGCGCGGCGTGATCTTCTCGACATCGCCGCCGATCCAGTTCAGGCCTTGCGTGATGACATGCTCCTTGCCGCGGGTGGCGAACAGCTGCATGCCGACGCAGATGCCGAACATCGGCCGCGCCTTGACCCGCACCGCTTCGGTGATCGCCTCGACCATGCCGTTGACCGCATCAAGCCCACGCCGGCAATCGGCGAAGGCGCCAACGCCCGGCAGCACCAGACGGTCGGCGCTGTAGGCCTGGTCCGGATCGCTGGTGACGAACACCTTTTGCGGGTTGTCCATGCTGCGCGCGGCGCGCTCGAACGCCTTGGCGGCCGAATGCAGATTGCCGGAACCGTAATCGATGATGGCGACGCTCATCTTGACCCTCCCGGTTCTGGAAACAAACCAATGATGCCACCCGCCGGCATCGGCGGCGGGTTGGAGAACTGCTGACCCGGCACGTTGCGGGTCGGCGGCGGGCCGCCGCGATCGACGGCCCATTGATCGTTGACGATGCCGCGCTGCTTCTGGCTCCAGCGCTCGAAGAAGCGGCGCTCGGCGGTGTCCTCGTCGTCGGAAATCACCACGTCGAGCTGCCGCCATTTTCCGCGCGACAGCGTCCAGCGGCGCAGGCTGGAGGCCTCGAATCCCATCAGCAGCGCGACGATGATGTCGGCGAAGAAGATCGAGGAACGGCCGACGCCGAGGCTGGACAGCCCGACATTGAAGGCGGCAACGAAGATCAGCCAGCCGATCAGCGCCAGCCACAGTCGATTCCACAGCAGCCAGAACGGTCCGAAGATCATCGCCCAGAAATGGAAGCCGTCGCGCACGAAGACGAACTTGTCGGTCGCGCGCAGATCGGCTCCGGCAGGTGAGGGAGCATGAACTGTGTAGACGGACATGGCGATGCCCCGTTCCCTAGGAATTCAGTGATACCGCAAACGGCGCGGGCCGCGGGCCGAAAGATGTCAGCCGCCGAGCGAGCCCTTGGTGGACGGGATTTCGCCCACAGCCTTCGGGTCGATCGCGACCGCCGTGCGCAGCGCCCGCGCCAGACCCTTGAAGCAGGACTCGGCGATATGGTGGCTGTTATCGCCATATAGGGTCTCGACGTGAAGAGTCACGCCCGCGTTCATGGCGAAGGCCTGGAACCACTCGCGCACCAGCTCGGTGTCGAACTCGCCGATCTTGTCGCGGGGGAAGTCGACCTTGAACACCAGGACCGGGCGGCCCGAGATGTCGATGACCACGCGCGACAACGTCTCGTCCATGGGCATGTGCACGCCGGCATAGCGGGTGATGCCCGCCATGTTGCCGAGCGCCTGCTTGAGGGCCTGGCCGAGCGCGATGCCGGTGTCTTCGGTGGTATGGTGATGATCGATGTGCAGATCGCCGACCGCCTTGACCGTGAGGTCGATGCGGGAATGGCGGGCGAGGAGATCGAGCATATGGTCGAAAAAGCCGATGCCGGTCGCGATATTGGACACGCCGGTGCCATCGAGGTTCACGGTGACCTCGATGTCGGTTTCCTTGGTCTTGCGCTTGATCGTCGCGGTGCGCATCAAAACTGGCTTTCATCCTCGTTCGGGGCCGAAAACGCCGGTCTTTTAACAGCCAAATGACGCCTTCGCTACTGCGGGAACGGCGGGCCGGGCCTCTACTTCTGCCTATGGTGAGCGAAATTGGTCCCGGAGCGGCCCGTTGTGCCCCCGCTCCCGACCGCCTAAATCAGCCGGACAACGAGGATCATTCATGCAGGCTTCCCAGAACAGCTCGCCGGTCTGGCACGGCACCACGATTTTGACGGTCCGCAAGGGCGGCACGGTGGTGGTCGGCGGCGACGGCCAGGTCTCGATCGGCCAGACCGTGATCAAGTCCAACGCCAGGAAGGTCCGGAAACTCGGCAAGGGCGACGTCATCGGCGGCTTTGCCGGCGCCACGGCGGATGCTTTCACGCTGTTCGAGCGTCTGGAGGCCAAGCTCGAGCAATATCCGGGGCAATTGACTCGGGCTGCCGTCGAGCTCGCCAAGGACTGGCGCACCGACCGTTATTTGCGGCGCTTGGAGGCCATGATGATCGTGGCCGACAAGGACGTCTCCCTGGTGCTGACAGGCACCGGCGACGTGCTGGAGCCCGAAGCCGGCGTCATGGCGATCGGCTCGGGCGGAAATTATGCGCTGGCGGCCGCCCGCGCTCTGCTCGACACCGACAAGGACGCCGAGACCATCGTCCGCCGCTCCCTCGACATCGCTGCCGACATCTGCGTCTACACCAACCGCAATGTGACCGTCGAAGCGCTGTCCGCCGGGTAGGGCATGGCCCTCGCCTACACCTTCCGCCCGATGACCGCGGCCGACCTGCCGCTGATTCGGCGATGGCTGGGCGAAGCGCATGTGCGGGAATGGTGGGGCGATCCGGACGAGCAGTTCGCGCTTGTCGGCGGCGACCTCGATGAGCCCGACATGGACCAGTTCATCGTGTTGGCCGACGGCAAGCCGTTCGGCTATCTTCAATGCTACCGCCTGACCGCCTGGAATACGGGTCTTGGGCCGCAACCGGAGGGCACGCGTGGCATCGATCAATTCATCGGCGAAAGCGACATGATCGCGCGCGGGCACGGTTCGGCATTCATCCGCCAATTCGCCGACGCGCAGTTGCGGCAGGGGCTGCCCCGCATCGTCACTGATCCTGATCCGCTCAACGCGCGCGCCGTGCGTGCCTATGAGAAGGCCGGCTTTGTCCGCGACCGCATGGTCGAGACGCCCGACGGAGCAGCGCTGCTGATGGTGCGCGAGCCATGACCCTTGCAACCACGCATGAGAGCAAGGCCGCGTTTCCACCGCTCGCCTGGGTCGGCATCGCGCTGCTGCTGCTGGCGATGCAGGCCTCGATCCTGCTTGCGATGGGCCGGGTGCCGATCTGCACTTGCGGCTATGTCAAGCTGTGGCATGGCGTGGTGAACAGCTCGGAAAATTCGCAGCACATCGCCGACTGGTACAGTTTTTCGCACGTCCTGCACGGCTTCCTGTTCTACGGACTGACCTGGCTGCTGTTCGCGCGGCTGCCGTTCGTGTCTCTGTCCTGGCCCGCGCGCCTGATCGTCGCCATGCTGATCGAGGGCGCCTGGGAGATCGTCGAGAACTCGCCTTTCATCATCGAACGCTACCGCGCCGGCACGATCTCGCTGGATTATTTCGGCGACAGCATCGTCAATTCGGTCTCTGACAATCTGTCCATGATGCTGGGCTTCACCGCCGCGCGCCTGCTGCCTGTATCAGTGACGGTCCTGCTCGGGCTCGCCTTCGAAATCATGCTGGCGCTCCATATTCGCGACAATCTGACGCTCAATATCCTGATGCTGATCCATCCGGTCGAGGCCGTGAAACAATGGCAATCGGGCCCGCCGATCATCTGACGGCAAAAAAAGCGGCTTGTCCCGCCACGCATCTGATCCTAGCTAAGGTCCCATGACAGACTTTTCTCCCCGCGAAATCGTTTCCGAACTCGACCGTTTCATCGTCGGCCAGGCCGATGCCAAGCGCGCCGTCTCGATCGCGCTGCGCAACCGCTGGCGGCGACAGCAGCTCGAAGGCTCCTTGCGCGAAGAGGTGCTGCCGAAGAACATTTTGATGATCGGCCCGACCGGCGTCGGCAAGACCGAGATCGCGCGGCGGCTCGCCAAGCTTGCCAACGCGCCGTTCCTGAAGGTCGAGGCGACGAAATTCACCGAGGTCGGCTATGTCGGCCGCGACGTCGAGCAGATCGTGCGCGATCTCGTCGAGGTCGCGATCGCCCAGGTCCGCGAGCGCAAGCGCAAGGACGTGCAGGCACGCGCCCAGCTCGCCGCCGAGGAGCGCGTGCTCGACGCCCTGGTCGGTGCCAATTCCAGCGCCGCAACGCGGGACTCCTTCCGCAAGAAGCTGCGCGCAGGCGAGCTCAACGACAAGGAAATCGAGATCGAGACGCAAGGCGGCGGCAGCGGCTTTCCGATGTTCGAGATCCCGGGCATGCCCGGCGCGCAGATGGGCGCGGTTTCGATCGGCGACATTTTCGGCAAGCTTGGCGGACGCAGCAAGACACGGCGGCTGACGGTGGAGAGCTCGCACGAGATCCTCGTCAACGAGGAATCCGACAAGCTGCTCGACAGCGATCAGTTGACGATGGAGGCGATCAGCGCCGTCGAGAACAACGGCATCGTGTTCCTGGACGAGATCGACAAGATCTGCGCCCGTGAAGGCCGCGCCGGCGGCGACGTCTCGCGCGAGGGCGTGCAGCGCGACCTGCTGCCGCTGATCGAAGGCACCACGGTCTCGACCAAGCACGGCGCGGTGAAGACCGACCACATTCTGTTCATTGCCTCCGGCGCCTTCCACGTCGCAAAGCCGTCCGATTTGTTGCCGGAACTGCAGGGCCGCCTGCCGATCCGCGTCGAGCTGCAGGCGCTGACCCGCGACGACATGCGCCGCATCCTGACCGAGCCGGAGGCCTCGCTGATCAAGCAATATGTCGCGTTGATGCAGACCGAGGGCGTCACGCTCGACATCACCGACAACGCCATCGACGCGCTGGCCGACGTCGCTGTGGCCGTGAATTCCACCGTCGAGAACATCGGCGCGCGGCGGCTGCAGACGGTGATGGAGCGGGTGCTGGACGAGATCTCCTTCACCGCCCCCGACCGCAGCGGCGAGACCGTCAGGGTCGATGCCGATTTCGTGCAGAAGCACGTCGGCGACCTCGCCAAGAACGCGGATTTGAGCCGGTTCATTTTGTAAATCCGGGCGGCCGCGCTATGGATGCGGCGTGACCGCACGCATCCTGCAAAACCCCTGGCGCATCCTGCTCGCGATCAACGCGGCGGTCATCGTCGGCGTCTTCGTTCACAAGATCCAGCTGCCGCCTTACGTCCCCTACATCCACCTCCTCGTCGATTATCATTTCGGCTTCATCAAGCGCGCGCTGATCGGTGCGATCGTCGCCCTGTTCACCGACAAGGTGCCGCTATGGCTGGTGTTCGCGCTCGGCGGCGCGACATGGCTGGTGACGCTCGGTCTTTATGTAAGACTATTCGAGCGGACGTTCGGCTTCACCGCGAAGACATTGCCGCTGTTCGTCTTCATCGCGGGCTCGCCGTTCTTCCTCAAGAATTTCGTGCACACGCTCGGCCATTTCGACATCTATGGCTGCGCGCTGGCGATCATCCTGCTGCTGGTGCCGGCTGGCTCGCTGCTGTTCGTGGCGCTCGCCGCGCTGTTCTCGGTGGTTCTCGTCCTGATCCACCACATCCATCTCCTGATGTATGTGCCGACCATCGTCACCATCGTCGTGATCAGGCACTATCTGACGCACGGCTGCGGTCGCACCGATGTCGCGTTCGGCATCATTGCCTTGGTTGCCGTCTCCGCGCTGTTCTTCGCCGCGCAATTTTGGGGAACGATGCCGATCCCGGAGGCGGATTTCGTTGCCTATCTGAAGAGCCGGATGGCCGATCCGTCGCGGACCGACCTGCTGCAGTTCGCCTACATCTGGTATCAGCCGCTGGCGCGGGAGATTTCCGACACCTGGGGCCGCCTGCCCCACAACATCCTCGGCGTGCCCGTGTTCGCGCTGCTGATCTGGCTGCACACACCGCTGTGGCGCTATTTTGCGAACCTCATCGCTGCGCTCGCAAACGACACGCATCGCCGTCTCGTGGTCGCGGCGCTCGCCGGCATCAGCCTCGCCTGTCTCGTGATGTTCGCGATGGTGTTCGACTATTCGCGCTGGATCTCGAACTGGGCCGTCTGCATGTTCCTGATCCTGCACGCGGTGAAGATGCTTCCCGCCGCGCGCGAGACGCCGCTGATACCGGCCGAGGATCGGAAGACAAATATCTTCGGCCTGATCCTCACCCTGATCCCCCGCGTCGGAATCGTGCGGCCGTTCTAATATCTCGCCCGCCTGATCCGCACGTAAAGCGCGCCCTCACCGCCATGGCCGATGCCGGCTTCCTCGAACCCCACGACGAAGGCGCGGAATTCCGGCAGGCTCAGCCATTCCGGCACCTGACGGCGCAGCACGCCGCTTTCGCCGCCGCTTCGGCCCTTGCCGGTGATGACGAGCACGAAGGTCAGGCCGTCATGATGGGCGCGGTGCAGGAAGCCGGTCAGTGCGCGATGGGCGCGCATCTGGGTCATGCCGTGCAGATCGAGCCGCGCCTCGATCTCGCTACGCCCGCGCGACAGCTTTGTGCGCTCGCGTTTGCCGAGCGGCGCCAGCGGCGGCACGGCCGGCTTCGCTGCACGCGGTGCCGGGGCAGCGGCAATCGGACGTGGCGATGACGTAGGCCGCATGGCGGGCGCTGCAGGGGAAGGCTCGGTGCGCGGTGCGGCCTGCACCTTGGCGGCACGATGCTTCCTCAGCGGCTTGACCTGCTTGGCGATCGCATCCCACAGCGCGCGCTCTTCCTCGCTCAGCGCGCGACGGCGCGGCGAGGGACGAGGCTCCAGCACGGGCAGACGGGACGATCGCTTCATTGCTGCCGATGGGAACGATTTTTCACCGGCCGCCGCGGCTCCTGAACTGGCTCGATTACGGGACGCGGCACCGGTAGCGGGACTGGACCGGCGACAGCGACGGTCTCGCTCGTGCTTTGCGCCACGGCTGCCGCCGGCTTCTCCTTCGCGGTCTCCGTTTGCGGAAACAGCTTTGCGATCTTCTCCGAAGGCCTGGGGTCCGGCACCGGGAGCCGCGCGGCGCGCGCCGTGGGATCGACGCCCTTCGGCACCAGCATCACGAAATGCATGGCATGGCGCAGTCGACCGGAGACCCGGCCGGCCTCCTGACCCGCGCCGAAATAGAGATCGGCGCGCGCGGGCCCGATGATGGCCGAGCCGGTGTCCTGCGCGATCATCAAGCGATGGAACGGCGTCTTCGCGCGTTCGGACTCGATCGGCAGCTCGCCTTCGATGAAAAACGGCGTGCCGTAGACGTGGAGCGATTTGTCGACCGCGATCGAGCGGCCGGCCGTCAGCGGAATGCCCTGCGCACCGACCGCCTCTTCCTTGTCGGACAGATTGACCTCGCGGAAGAAGATGTAGGAGCGGTTCTGGCGCCGCAGTTCCTTGGCGCCGTCGGGAGTCTGGGCCATCCACTCCCTGATCTTCTGCATCGACATCTCTTCCTTTGGAATGATGCCGCGCTCGATCAGGATGCGACCGACCGCCGTGTAGGGATAGCCGTTATAGGCGTCGTAATTGAGCCGGACCGTGCCGCCGTCGTCGAACTTGATCCGCGCCGAACCCTGGATCTGGGCGAACAGCAGATCTGTCAGGTCCTTCAGCCAGGCAATCTCGAGTCCGCGGCCGGCGATCTTGCCGTCCTCGATCTCGGCGCGGTCGTAATAGGGCACGAGCTTGCGGCGGCCGATCTTGCGATAGACCGGGCCCTTGTTGGGCAGGCTGACCGAATCCTGCTTGTAGCCGCGCACGAAAAGATTCGAGGGGCGGCGATAGACCGGGACGTTGTAGACGTCGGTCTGCGTGCGCGATCCCTCCAGTACCGGCTCATAATAGCCGGTGACGAAACCATCGGGCTCACCGAGGCGAGATATCCGCAGCGGCGCAAAATTCTCCTCGAAGAAGGTTTTGGCCCTGGCGTCGTCGGTAAGCTCGAGCGATTTGGCGACCCGACAGGGTTCGGCCAGCGAGGCGCCCAAGGCCTTCGGTTCGGGAGCGCCGGTCTGCGCGCTGATCGGACGGCAGCTGGCGCGAAAGGTCTTATAGGCGGCGAGATGATTGTCATCGCCCCAGCCCTTCACGTCGGCCCAGGCCAGCGGCAGATATTGCGCGCCGGGAATCTCGAACGGCAGCGGAAGCTGCGGATACGGCAAGGCGCGCGGCGGCGCGGCGGGCAATTCCGGGAGATGATGGTGATGGCTGCGATAGTGGCGCCGCGCCGCCTCGGCGCCGAGTGAAAACGACGACAGCGCGACGGCACCTGCGCAAAGCGCCGTCGCGCTGGTCTTCAGGAAAGCCTTAATTCGCGCTTCCGGTGCCAACCAGCTTCCAGTTCGGATCGCGAGAGGTGATGTCGCGGGCGAAAGTCCAGATGTCGGTGATGTCGGCGACCGTGTCGGCGCTGCCGTCGACGATGTTGCCGGACTTGTCTCGGGTGGCCGAGATCATCTGCGAGACGAAGCGGATCGTGAGCTGGGCGGTGCGGTCGCGCAGCTCGGCGCCGACGAGCTCGGCCTTGTCGATCGAGACAAAGCGCGTCTCGGTCTTCTGCTCGTTCTTCTCGCGCTCCTTGATCGCGGCATCGAAGCTGTCATAGACCTCCGACGACAACAGGTCCTTCAGCGAACGGCGGTCGCCATTGGCAAAGGCCAGCACGATCATCTCATAGGCGCCGCGGGCGCCGGAGATGAAATGGCGCGGATCGAAGGTGGAATCCTTTTCGACAATGGAGTCGAGACCCTGGGCGAGCACGGTGCCCGGCTCGGTCAGGCCCTTCCAGCGGTCGGAGGGCGGGGTCGGCTCGGCCGTCGGCGCCAAGGGGGCCTGGTCGATGACCTTGCCCGGCATGGTGACGACGTTCTTGTCCTGGGCACCCTGGAGCGCGTTGCGGTCGAACGGCGGCCGCTCGTTACCGGTGCGCTGCCCCAGCACACTGCGCAGCCTCAGAAAGATGAAGACCGCCAGCGCCAGGAAGATGATGGTGTAGATGTCCACGTCGTATTCGCTTTCTGGTCGTCTGTAGAAGGGGCCGTTCGAAGGGGTCGTGCCGGGAAAATCGATCCGGCCAGTAGACCGTTCCATACCGGAACGGCAAGTCTACATCACCATTTCGGGTCCGCGCGTCAGGTCCGTGGGATGTAGGCACGAAATCTTGCCCGGCCAATGGCGCCTTTTGGCACAGCACCGAGTGTAGCGCATTTTATGCTTAAGGGGAAACCCGATCCTGCCCGGAAATCGCGCATCTTCAATCGTTTAAGCCGCGGTTACGCCGGATCGACGGGGTGAACGCCATAGTTGTGAGCGTGGCCGGAATTCCCCATCCGGGACCGTTCGTCCTTGTGGAACGAGGTAGCCCTATGTTAGCCAACCGCCGCGAAATTCAGCCCAATCGGGTAAGGAGACACTCTTATGACCAACGGTAACGGCACCCCTCCCGAGGCGGCCCAGGCTCCCCAGCTCAACGTCCTGGCGCAATATACCAAGGACCTCTCGTTCGAAAATCCGAACGCGCCCAGCTCGCTCCAGCAGCAGAGCCAGCCGCCCCAGATCAACATCCAGATCAATGTCAGCGCCAACAATCTCAGCGAACAGGAGTTCGAGGTGACGTTGTCGGTCGAGGGCAAGGCCGAGACCGCCGGCAAGATCATGTTCTCGTTCGAGCTCGCTTATGCCGGCGTGTTCCGAATCTCCAACGTGCCGAAGGACAATTTGCATCCGCTGGTCATGATCGAATGCCCGCGACTGCTGTTCCCGTTCGCCCGTGAGATCATCGCCACGGCCGTGCGTGACGGCGGGTTCCCGCCTTTGATGCTGGATCCGGTCGACTTCGTCGGCCTCTATCGCCAGAACATGGAGCGGCAAATGGCCGCTCAGCCGAGCGGCCAGGCTTAACCAGCCAAAGGGGCAGCTGGAGCGGGCAAGAACTCGTTCCAGATCGCCTTGTCGCCGAGCGTTGCGATGAAGGTCCGGTGGGCCTCGCGCTCGGCGTCTGAAATCCGCGGGGTGAGCGGCGCCGGCCGTTGCCGCCGAGGCGCATCGGCAGCCCCATTGGCGCGAGTTTCCTCGGATTCCGAAGCCAGCAGCAGCTGCGATTGCCGCGCCCCGACCAGATCCACATAGACTTCCGCTAGCAGCTCGGCGTCGAGCAACGCGCCGTGCTTGGTGCGGCGCGAATTGTCGATCGCATAGCGCGAGCAGAGATCGTCGAGCCGGTTCGACACGCCGGGATGCTTGCGCCGTGCCAGCAGCAGCGTATCGACCAGCCGCTCACGCGGGATCGCCGGGCGCTTGATCCGGTCGAGCTCGGCATTGATGAAGCTGATGTCGAACGAGGCATTGTGGATCACCAGCGGCGCGTCGCCGATGAACTCCAGAAAATCGTCCACGACCTCGTGGAACAGCTGCTTGGTCGCCAGAAACTCGGCCGACAGCCCGTGCACCGCAAAGGCTTCTGCCGGCATGTCCCTTTCGGGATTGATGTAGACGTGGAAGCTCTGCCCCGTCGGCATGCGATTGAGCATCTCGACGCAGCCGATTTCGACCAGGCGGTCTCCCCGCAGCGGATCGAGGCCGGTGGTTTCGGTGTCGAGAACGATTTCGCGCATGATCTGAGAAGCCGTGTCAGGCGGCGAATCAGGCTCGCCGCTGCGGCATCTTAACGACCTCGGCGAGGATGTGCGCGATTTGGGCGCGCACCGGATCGAGTCCATGGGACGTATCCACCACGAAATCGGCACGCCTGCGCTTTTCCGCATCGGGTGTCTGCTTGGCGATGATGGCGTCGAGCTTGGCCTCGTCCATCGTGCCGCGCGCCAGCACCCGCTCACGCTGCAGTTCCGGAGATGTGGTCACCACGACCACGGCATCGACCCGCGTCTCGCCACCAGTCTCGAACAGCAGCGGAATGTCCAGTACCACGACCGGCGCGTTGGCGGCTTCGGCGTCGGCGAAGAATTTTTTCCGGGAAGCGCCGAGCATCGGATGGACGATCTGCTCGAGCTGCTTGATGGCGGCAGCATCGTGCACCACACGCGCCGACAGTTTTGGCCGATCGACCTTGCCGTTCGCGGTGGTGCCGGGGAAGGCGGCCTCGATCGCGGGCGCAGCCTCGCCCTCATAGAGCTGATGGACGGCCGCATCAGCATCGTAGACAGGGACACCAGCCTCCGCGAATAATTTCGCGGTGGTGGATTTGCCCATCCCGATCGAGCCGGTCAGTCCCAGGATTCGCATCAGCGCCCAGCCATCTCTGCTATTCACACCGCAACTAGCCGCTCGCGCCGCAGGAACGCAAGCAGCGGCAGCAGAGGCAGACCGAGAATGGTGAAATGGTCGCCCTCGATACGCTCGAACAAATGGATCCCCAGGCTTTCGAGCTGATAGCCGCCGACGCTGGTGGTGACGGCATCGCCGGCGATGTCGAGATAGGCCGAAAGCTCGGCCTCGGTCATCTGCCGCATGGTGAGGCGTGCAACCGAAACGTCCTCGAAGATGATCTCGCCATCACGTGCTATCGCCACTGCGGAATTCAGCTCGTGGCTATGGCCGGCGAGATCGCGCAGTTGCGCCAGCGCCTGGGCGCGGCCCGCAGGCTTGTTGAAGAGGCAATCACCAAGCGCCAGCGTTTGATCCGCACCGATGACGGTGCTTCCAGCGTGATGGGCCGAGACTGCTCTGGCCTTTTCGCGCGCCAGCAGCAACGCAATCTCGCGCGGACCAGAAAGCCCGGAGGCGGCCTGGATGCCGCGCTCGTCGATATCAGCCGTGATCGCCTTGAACTCGAGACCGGCATTGGCCAGCAGCATCTTTCGCGCGCTGCTCTGCGAGGCCAGGATCAACGAAGATTTGCCGAGCCACAGACTCATCGCGAACTGTTCCAAAAGCTATTCAGAAGGCCGGTTACGCTGGCGATCACTATAGAGTTTCATGATAGCCGCGGCGGTTTCCTCGATCGAGCGCCGCGTGACGTCGAGCAGCGGCCAATCATGCTTGGCGCTCAGCTTGCGGGCAAATGCGACCTCTTCGGCGACCGACTGCTTGTCGGTATAGGTGTCGCTGCTGGAATCGGCGCCCATGGAGAGCAGACGGTTCGTGCGCACCTGAATCAACCGTTCCGGCGTCGCATGCAAGCTCACCACCAGCGGTCGCGTCAACGTTTCCAGTTGCGAGGGCACCGGAATGCCTGGAACTAGCGGCACGTTGGCGGTGCGGATGCCACGGTTGGCAAGATAGATCGAGGTCGGGGTCTTGGAGGTGCGGGAGACACCGACGAGCACCACGTCCGCATCATCGAGACCTTCGACATGCTGGCCGTCATCGTGGATCATCGTGTAGTTCAACGCGTCGATGCGCTTGAAGTATTCGGCATTGAGGACGTGCTGGGCGCCGACCCGGCCGGTCGTGGCAGCTCCGAGATAGGCCTCGAACAACTGCATCACCGGGCCGATGATCGACAGGCTCGGAACATTGATCCCCTTGCACTTGTCCTCGAGCCTGGCGACCAGATCCTTCTCGAGCAGCGTGAACAGCACGATTCCCGGTGCTTCCTCGATCTCGTCGAGCACGCGATCAAGCTGTTTCTGACTGCGCACCAACGGATAGACGTGCTCGACCGGGGTCACGTTGGCGTACTGGGCGGCAACGGCGCGCGCCACCGTGATCAGCGTCTCACCGGTGGAGTCGGAGACGAGGTGCAGATGGAAATAATTGCTCGAGGTCGGCACAAAAGCCCTTTGTATGAAACCGGTGTGGTTTGTGGATTTCTGTGGAGCTTAACCCCTTGGAAAGGGATGTGCGACACCGGGGGCGGGACAAGTGCCAATTTTCTTCACACCACTGCCCCTGAGAACAACTTCGACGCCCTTCCGAAAGGGAAACGGGATTGCGTCGATAACCCTCTTGATAAGCTGCCGACAGAAACGCGCAAGCCTTTGAAGCTGACCGACTTATCGAAAGCGGCCAGAGCGATCAGGGATATGTTGATGGATGTGAACAAGCGCGTGTGAACGGGCGGACGGAAATGTGTGAGTCCAATTCACCGTCACATAGACTCAAACCTTAAGAATCTAAGATTCTTATTGGAGAAGGGCGCTACGGACGGATATGTGTGCAGGCAAGACCTTAACGACTCCTTACTATCCCCAGCGTTCCCCCTCGGCTGGGCAGGAATCCGGACCCCAGACATGTTTGAAGACGTCTACCTCTGGATCAAGGCGCTGCATGTGATCGCAGTCATCTCCTGGATGGCGGGCATGCTCTATTTGCCGCGGCTGTTCGTTTATCATTGCGAGGCCGAGATCGGCTCGAAGCAGTCGGAAACGTTCAAGACCATGGAACGGCGGCTGTTCAAGGCGATCATCAATCCCGCCATGATCGTGACCTGGCTCGCCGGGCTCTACCTGGCCTGGGCTGGACATTGGTTCACTTTCGGCTGGCTGCACGTAAAACTGGCACTGGTCCTGGCAATGTCGGCGATCCACGGCTTTTTTTCGCGCTGGTTGAAGGATTTCGCGGCGGACCGGCGCCCCCGAAGCCAGAAATTTTATCGCATTATCAACGAGGTACCGACCGCCTTGATGATTCTGATCGTCATCATGGTGATCGTGAAGCCGTTCTAGGCAGGGGCAGCGAACAATCGCTCAGTGCTTCTGCTTGCGGAGTGTGAGGCGATTTTCTATATTAGCGATATCCCACCCAACGCAGGCGGATGTGGTCGTGTCTGAGCTTTCCAGAGGCCGGACACCCCATCAGGTTTGAAGCCTCACCGGCGCTCTCCTTGCCAGACCTGCGGACCTTACCTTTTCGCGTCCGCATTTCAGAGCCTCCTCGCACCCCCCTCCCAGGTTACCCCACAGGACCACCCCAATGCGGGAAATCAAACTCCAGGACCTCAAGTCGAAGACGCCGGCCGAGCTCGTCTCGTTCGCGGAAGAGAATGGGGTCGAGAATGCCAGCACCATGCGCAAGCAGGAGCTGCTGTTCGCCATCCTCAAGCAGCTTGCGCTCGCCGAGACCGACATCGTCGGCGAAGGCGTCGTCGAGGTTCTCTCCGACGGCTTCGGCTTCCTCCGCTCGCCCGATGCGAATTATCTGCCGGGCCCGGATGACATCTACGTTTCGCCCTCGCAGATCCGCCGTTTTGGCCTGCGCACCGGCGACACTATCGAAGGCCACATCCGCAGCCCGAAAGAGGGCGAGCGCTATTTCGCGCTGCTGAAGGTCAACACGCTCAATTTCGAGGACCCGGAAAAGGCCAAGCACAAGGTCAATTTCGACAACCTCACGCCGCTGTTTCCGAATCAGCGCTTCCGCATGGAAATCGACGATCCGACGCGGAAAGACCTGTCTGCAAGGGTGATCGACATCGTCGCGCCGATCGGCAAGGGCCAGCGCGCGCTGATCGTCGCGCCGCCGCGCACGGGCAAGACCGTGCTGATGCAGAACATCGCGCACTCGATCGCGCATAATCATCCCGAGTGCTATCTGATCGTGCTCCTGATCGACGAACGTCCGGAAGAAGTCACGGACATGCAGCGCTCGGTAAAGGGCGAGGTGGTGTCCTCGACCTTCGACGAACCGGCGGTGCGCCACGTCCAGGTCGCCGAGATGGTGATCGAGAAGGCCAAGCGTCTGGTCGAGCATGGCCGCGACGTCGTAATCCTGCTGGACTCCATCACGCGCCTCGGCCGCGCCTACAACACCGTGGTGCCGTCATCAGGCAAGGTGCTGACCGGCGGTGTCGATGCCAACGCGCTGCAGCGGCCGAAGCGGTTCTTCGGCGCCGCCCGCAACATCGAAGAGGGCGGCTCGCTGACGATCATCGCGACCGCGCTGGTTGATACCGGCAGCCGCATGGACGAAGTCATCTTCGAAGAGTTCAAGGGCACCGGTAACTCGGAGCTGATCCTCGACCGCAAGGTGTCGGACAAGCGGACCTTCCCGGCGATCGACATTTCACGCTCCGGCACCCGCAAGGAGGAGCTGATCACGGATCCGGTGGTCCTGAAGAAGATGTACGTGCTCCGCCGTATCCTGAATCCGATGGGGACGATGGACGGGATCGACTTCCTGCTCGACAAGCTGCGTTCGACCAAGAGCAATTCGGAGTTCTTCGACTCGATGAACACCTGATTGCGGTGCAGCATGATCAAAGGGCGCCTTCGGGCGCCCTTTTTCGTTGTGCGGCTTTGCTGCAGCGAAGGTGCAGCATGGCGGGGTGTTTGCCGCTTGGAGCGGATCTCGCCTAACATATTGATATGATTTTAAAATAGCGAAATCGAGGGACATATCCCATTCCGTTGGAAGTGGTTCTTGCAGCAGACGCTCGCGAACTTATTGCATCGCAACATCGGCTTTGCTGCGGGAATTGGTGCAGCATAATCGCGCGATTTGTCTGCCAAAACGGATATTTGCCTTTTCTCTTTCAGCCGGACAAATAGGCCATGCATCCGCGAGACCAGACCATCTTTGCGCTGTCGTCCGGCCGTCCGCCGAGCGCGCTCGCGGTGGTGCGCGTCTCCGGGCCAAGCGCCAGCCTGGTGCTGACGACGCTGGCGGGCAAGCTGCCGGCGCCGAGACAGGCCAGCCGCCGGCTCCTTCATGACGGCGCGGGCCGGCCGATCGACGATTCGGTGGTGCTGTGGTTTCCAGGGCCCGCCAGCGCGACCGGCGAGGACGTCGCCGAATTTCACGTCCATGGCGGGCGCGCGGTGCTGGCCGCACTCTTTGCCGCAATTTCCGTAATTCCGAAAACGCGCGCCGCCGAGCCCGGCGAATTCACCCGGCGCGCCTTCGAGAACGGCAAGCTCGACCTGACCGAGGCGGAGGGCCTCGACGATCTCATTCATGCGGACACCGACCGCCAGCGCCGCCAGGCGTTACGGCAGTTGCAGGGTCTCCTCGGCAATCGCGCGCGCGACTGGCGCGAGCGCATCATCGACGCCTCGGCCTTGATCGAGGCCGGCATCGATTTCTCCGACGAGGGCGATGTGCCCGCCGAGTTGATGGCGCCTGCGGTCAAGGCGATCGGCGCGCTGCATGCCGAAATTGCAGAAGTCCTTGCGGCACAGGGACAAGCTGAACGTTTGCGCGACGGCCTCGTGGTTGCGATTGCGGGAGAGCCGAATGTCGGCAAGTCGACGCTGATCAACCAGCTCGCGCGCCGCGACGTCGCGATCGTCTCGCCGCATGCCGGCACGACACGTGATGTGATCGAGGTGCAGCTCGATCTCGATGGTTATCCCGTCACGGTGATCGACACCGCCGGCATTCGCGAGACCGACGATCCGGTGGAGCAGGAGGGTGTTCGCCGGGCGCGAGCCCGAGCCGAAGATGCCGACCTCGTGTTGTGGCTGGTGGAGGCTGGGCGCGCTGTCGATCCGGCCGCGATACCGTCGCTGGGGAAGTCCGGCAACGCAGGCAGTTGCTCCGGCGGCTCGGTCTGGATCGTGCGCAACAAGATCGATCTCGGCGGCGTCGGGGACGTCCGACCGAGCGGTGAGTTCGGAATTGCGGCGAGCCGGGGGGACGGCATTCCCGAGCTGGTCGATGCACTGGTGAAATTTGCCGCCGACTTCTTCGGAACGACGGAGGGCGCATTGGTGACCCGGGCCCGCCAGCGGGATCTGCTGCGCCGGGCGTCGGACAGCTTGCGCCGGAGTCTTGAGCTCGTAGAAGAGGGCGAGGAGCTTGCCGCCGAAGAGCTGCGCGCGGCCGCCTATGCCTTGGGCCGGCTGCTGGGTCGCGTGGATGTCGAAGACGTCCTGGGGGCCATTTTCCAGAAATTCTGTGTTGGAAAGTAGCGCTAGTTCTTCATTGTAGAACTAGCCTTTGTTCCACTTCTTGGTGTTTCACGTGAAACAGGGCCAGCTCGGTTCCGAGAGGTTTCACGTGAAACACTCATCGACTAAGTCGCTGGTTTGCGCGCCGGGGGACCGCTGCAAGCGGTAACACCTTAGGAGCGGGTGCGCGGAAAGGTCTTGGATTGCGTCGGCCCGCTCGCAGGGCCTTGGGGTACGGTCCTGCCGTCGTGGTCCGATCGCCGACCCGTCTTGACCTTCGGACTACGCCTTTTCCCCTCGTGACCCGTTTTCCTCTCACAAAAAACGACAACGTTTCCAAGGGCCGCTCTACTGTGCATGGGGTTGTTTTCGCGACAATATCTTGGGTCGGCTTCGTCCGTTTCACGTGAAACGACTTCCTTGACCAGTTTCCACTTCCGGCTTCCCCGTCTCTGAGCTAGAAGTCCGCCCATGCGAACAGAGCGAGAGAGCTTCGACGTCATCGTGATTGGCGGCGGCCATGCCGGCTGTGAGGCCGCTTCTGCCTCTGCCCGGATGGGCGCGGCTACCGCTCTTGTCACGCACCGTTTCTCCACGGTCGGTGCGATGTCCTGCAATCCCGCCATTGGCGGTCTCGGCAAGGGCCATTTGGTTCGCGAGGTCGACGCCCTCGATGGTCTGATGGGCCGGGTCGGCGACGCCGGCGGCATCCAATTTCGCGTCCTCAATCGCCGTAAGGGCCCGGCGGTGCGTGGTCCGCGTGCGCAGGCGGACCGGAAGCTCTATGCCGCCGCGATGCAGGCGGCGATCCGGGAGACCGAGGGCCTTTCCGTCGTCGAAGGCGAGGCGGACGAGCTGATCGTGGTCGAGGGACGGGTGATCGGCCTGCGCCTGGCGGATGGCCGCGAACTTCGGGCAGGGGCTGTCGTCGTCACCACCGGCACCTTCCTCCGCGGTCTGATCCATCTTGGCGAGAAGAACTGGCCGGCCGGCAGGGTCGGCGAGGCGCCTGCGATGGGCCTTTCAGCCTCGTTCGAGCGCGCCGGATTCACCCTTGGACGGCTCAAGACGGGCACTCCGCCGCGGCTGGATGGCTCGACGATCGACTGGTCGGCGGTCGAAATGCAGCCGGGAGACGAGCCTCCGGAGCCGTTTTCCGTGATGACCGAGCGGATCACGACGCCACAGATCCAGTGCGGGATCACCCGGACCAATTCCGCCACCCATGACGTGATCCGGGCCAATGTCCATCGCTCTCCGATGTACTCCGGCCAGATCAAGAGCTCCGGGCCGCGCTATTGTCCCTCGATCGAGGACAAGATCGTTCGCTTCGGCGATCGCGACGGTCACCAGATCTTCCTGGAGCCGGAAGGGCTCGACGACAACACCGTCTATCCCAACGGCATCTCGACCTCGCTGCCGGAGGACGTCCAGCTCGCCATCCTCGCGACCATTCCCGGCCTGGAGCGGGTGAAGATGGTCCGGCCGGGCTATGCCATCGAATACGACCACGTCGATCCGCGTGAGCTTGATCCGACCCTCCAGACCAAGCGCTTGCGCGGCCTATTCCTGGCCGGGCAGATCAATGGCACCACCGGATACGAGGAAGCTGCCGGCCAGGGCATCGTTGCAGGGTTGAACGCAGCATTGGCTGCGAGCGGCGCCGCGCTGACGGTGTTCGACCGGGCCGATGGCTATCTTGGCGTCATGATCGACGACCTCGTCACCCGCGGCATCAGCGAACCCTATCGGATGTTCACCTCAAGGGCCGAATACCGGCTGACCTTGCGGGCTGACAATGCCGACCAACGTCTAACTGAGAAGGGCATCGCGTTGGGATGCGTCGGCAGCGCCCGGAGGGTGCATCATCGCGCCAAGATGGACGCGCTGAATGCGGCTCGAGCGCTCTCGAATTCGCTGACGATCACCCCGAATGAGGCCATCAAGCAGGGTCTCACCCTGAACCGGGACGGCCAGCGGCGGTCGGCCTTCGAGCTGATGGCCTATCCCGACATCGGCTGGAGCCAGGTCCGCGCGATCTGGCCGGAGCTCGCTGCCATTGATCCCATCATTGCCACCCATCTCGAGATCGACGCGAAGTACGATGTCTATCTGGAGCGCCAGAGCGCCGACGTTGAAGCCTTCAGGCGGGACGAGGGGATGGTGTTGTCGGACGTCGATTACCAGCAGGTCCCCGGTCTTTCCAACGAGGTGCGGGCCAAACTGGAGAAGGCGCGGCCGTTCACCGTTGGCCAGGCCGGCCGAATCGACGGCATGACGCCGGCTGCGCTCGGCATCCTTGCGGCTTATCTCCGCCGCGAAGCGCGGAAGACTTCCAAAGCAATCGCATAGGTTTCACGTGAAACAGCGCGGGCCGGGCGGCGGCAGATCGTCATCAGCAAAACCCTCGGCGGGGGAAGACGTCGGTCGTCGCTCCGAACTGGCGCCGACCATACCGAAGATCGACAAGGCCAGCGCCAACGACCGGTCTTTGGACTCAGTCATTGCAGCCGACAAGGTGGCGGCGCTCAAGCTCGCGGCCGTTTCACATGAAACGGAGGCCCGGCTCGATCGCTACATCGCACTGCTGCGGGAGTGGCAGGCCAAGACCAATCTGGTCGCGCCCTCGACGTTGCCGCATCTCTGGACCCGGCACATCGCCGACTCGCTTCAGCTCGTCGCTCTCGCCCCATCGGCCAAACGCTGGGCCGACCTCGGCAGCGGCGGCGGCTTTCCGGGCGTCGTCCTGGCCTGCGCCATGGCGGGGACGGCCGGGGCGAGCGTCCATCTGGTCGAGCGAATCGCCAAGAAGGCAGCCTTCCTGCGCGAAGCCATCCGCATAACTACATCTCCGGGAGTCGTACATCTCGCTGAGATCGGGGATAATGTGGATAGAATCACCGGCCCGGTCGATTGCGTCACCGCGCGTGCACTGGCTCCGCTACATCAACTCATCGGCTTTGCGGAGCCGCTGATGCGCCAGGGCGCAAAAGCGTTGTTTCTCAAAGGTCAAGATGTAGAGTCTGAATTGACCGAAGCTACTAAATATTGGAATATTCAGCCGCAGCTCCACCAAAGCCGTACAGGCGACGGTTGGATCGTCGAGCTGGCTTCCGTCGAACGGCGCGGGTGAGGCGTCAGGGGCCGAGTGGGGAATTTGCGATGAGCGTGATTGACGAACCGCAGCGAGAACAGACCGCCGCCGTCCCGCAGGGCCATCCGCGCATCCTGGCGCTGGCGAATCAGAAGGGCGGTGTGGGAAAAACAACCACGGCGATCAATCTCGGCACGGCGCTCGCTGCGATCGGCGAACGTGTTCTGATCGTCGATCTCGATCCGCAGGGCAACGCCTCGACCGGACTCGGCATCGATCGCCGCAACCGCTCCTGCTCGACCTATGACGTTCTGGTGGGCGAGGCGAGCCTGCGGGAAGCGGTGGTGTCGACGGCAGTGCCGCGACTGCATATCGCGCCCTCGACCATGGATCTCTCCGGCCTCGAGCTCGAGCTCGGCACCACGCCCGGTCGTGCGTACAAGCTGCGTGACGCGATCAGCGCGCTCAACAACAACGTCTCGCCCGACGCCGATTACACTTACGTGCTGATCGACTGTCCGCCCTCGCTCAATCTGATCACCGTGAACGCGATGGCGGCTTCCGACGCAATCCTGGTGCCGCTTCAGTGCGAGTTCTTCGCGCTCGAAGGTCTGTCGCAACTGCTGCAGACGGTGGAGCAGGTGCGCTCGACGCTCAATCCGAACCTGTCGATCCACGGCATCGTGCTGACGATGTTCGACTCGCGCAACAATCTCTCGAACCAGGTCGTTGCCGACGTCCGGCAGTTCATGGGCGAGAAGGTCTACAAGACCATGATCCCGCGCAACGTGCGCATCTCGGAGGCGCCGTCCTACGGCAAGCCGGTGCTGGTCTACGATCTCAAATGCGTCGGCAGCGAAGCTTATCTGCGGCTCGCCACCGAAGTGATCCAGCGCGAGCGCGAGCTGCGGACGACGCATTAGAAAGGTGCTGTAGGGTGGGTTAGCCGAAGGCGTAACCCACCACGTCTACTGCCTCGAACGAAACGATGGTGGGTTACGCCGAGCAGATACGCTTCGCGCATCTGCAGGCTAACCCACCCTACGATTCTACAATTCGATATTCAGTTCTGGAGTGCTGCAGCGTGAATCCAAGGGAGCTGGCAATGGCCGACGAAGCGCGTTCGCGATTGGGCCGGGGTCTTGCGAGTCTGATCGGTGACGTCGGCGGCGAGGCTCAGCACGTCGATCGTCCGCGCGCGCAGCGCAAGGTGCCGATCGAATTCATCAAGCCCAATCCGCGCAACCCGCGCCGTACCTTTTCGGAAAGCGAGCTCAGGGAGCTCAGCGATTCCATCAGGCAGCACGGCGTGATCCAGCCGATCGTGGTCCGCCCGGTAAAGGGTGCGCAGGACCGCTTCGAGATCATCGCCGGCGAGCGGCGCTGGCGCGCGTCGCAAATGGCCGGCCTGCACGAAGTGCCGATCGTCCCCGTCGACATCAGCGACAGCGATGCGCTGGAGTTCGCGATCGTCGAGAACGTGCAGCGCGAAGACCTCAACCCGATGGAAGAGGCGCTCGGCTATCACGCGCTCGCCAATGAGTTCAAACGCAGCCAGGACGACATTGCCAAAGTCGTCGGCAAGAGCCGCAGCCACATCGCCAACATGATGCGGCTGACGAAGCTTCCAGCCGAGGTGCAGGCGTTGATCACGAGCGGCGAGCTGACCGCAGGTCATGCCCGCGCGCTGATCGGCGTGCCTGATCCGGTCGCGGCTGCCAAGCGCATCGTCGAGGAGGGCCTCAACGTCCGCCAGACCGAGGCGCTGGCGCATGAAGAGGGCGTGCCGGAGCGCAAGCCGCAGAAGGCACGCACGGGGGCGAAGGAAAAGGACCCCGACACGGTCGACCTCGAGAAGCGCGTCAGCGACGCGCTCGGGCTCAAGGTCACGGTGAGCCACCGCGACCCCGGCGGCTCCGTGCAGATCAACTACCGCAACCTCGATCAGCTCGACGAGGTGATGCGGCGGCTGGCGAAGGGCGCGCTCTGATTAACGGTGTCGTCCCGGCGAAGGCCGGGACCCATACTGCGTGATCCATCGATTGCGGAAGCCCGCAGTACCGAACCACGAGCCTTCGTCAAAACTTCTCCCTGTGGTTATGGGTCCCAGCCTTCGCCGGGACGACCTTGGGGAGAGCTTGGCGCGCTGCCTCTACACCATCATTGCGAGCGCAGCGAAGCAATCCAGAATCTTTCCGCGGAGAGATTCTGGATTGCTTCGTCGCAAGGGCTCCTCGCAATGACGAGGGGAGAGAGACTCGCTTGCAATGATGTGGACAGAGCGGGAAGCTCAGCCCCGCCGCTTTGCGTTCGCGGCGATCGCCATCAGCGTGCGCTGGGCGATGGCGGCGGCGAGAGTGGATTGCTTGCGGGTGTCGAGCGCGGCGGTCGCGAGCTGCTCGATGATGACGGCGAGCCGCGCCACGCTGAAATTACGCAGTGCAGTTTCGACCGCGGGCTTTCGCGAAAAATGCAGGCGCGGATAACCGCTGTCGAGCACGGCGGAAGCGGGCGTGCCGTCGGCGATCGCGAGCGCCGATTTGTGCAGCCACGCCGCTTGGCGCTGCGCCGCGGAGATGATCACGCCGGGGTAGGTGCCGGCGATCATGGCTTTGGCAAACTCGTTCTCGACGATCTCGGGCCGGCCGGCGAAGGCGCCATCGACGATCGGATCGAGTTTCAGCTCCGACGCATCGGCGACCACGGCCATCACGTCATCCAGCGTGATCTCGCCCTTGCCGTGGGCATAGAGCGTGAGCTTGCGCAGCTCGTTGCGCGAGGCCTGCCGGTCGCCGCCGAGGAACGACATCAGCGCCGCGCGGGCGTCCTGCGCGATGCGCAAATTGGCGATGCGGAGCTCGTCTTCCATCAGCTTGGCGAGGTCGCGCTCGGTATCGGGATAGCAAGCGATCGCGACGGCCGTCTTGGCGCGTTCGCAGGCCTTGCGCAGTGGCGATTCCGGGCGCAGCTCACCGGCCTCGATCACGATGCGGCAATCCCTGAGGCCCATCTCCGCCAGCGTGTCGATAGCACTGGCAAAGCTGCGCGAGCCGGCGCGCACGCGGATGGCGCGGCGGCCGCCGAACAGCGGCACCGTCATGGCCTCGTCGACGAGGCGCGACGGCTCGGCGGAGAGCTCGTCGCCATCGACCTTGACCAGCGAGAACGGATCGTTGGGATCGTCAACAGCCGAGGCGATCAGCGCATCCGCGCGTTCGCGGACCAGTCCGGCGTCAGGACCATAGAGCAGGATGATCGGACGGCCCGCATCGGGGCGGGCGAGATAGGCGTCGATCTCTTTTCCGCGCAGCGCGACCATGGTGCCTGGGATTCGTCAGTCCGGGCGAACCGGGATGACGGGATGAATTAAGTGCCCGCGGTGAAGAACGAGGCGAGGCGAGTCGTGATGTTCTCGGCGATCTCGTTGGCGGCACGATCCTCGGCATCACGTACCGCGCGGTTGCGGCTGAAACGCTGATAGGAGCCGGGCATGTCGTAGGTCACGCGGGAGAAGGTGGTGCCGGTCATCACCGATTTGCCGCTGACGACCTCGATCAGATTGTACTGGGCGTCGAGGCCGTAGTTTTCACTGCTCGGCAGGCCGGTGTTGGGGTCGACGATCAGCGACGACTTGCCGCTCGAGAAGCGGATCTCCAGGCGGTGGGTCGGCGGCATGCCGGTGGCGGTGCCATAGAGCTTGAAGGCGAGAGCGTTGCGGACTTCGACGCCGACGCGGGCTTCGCGCGAGGCATTGGACTTGGCGATCGGGGGTAGATCGACCCCCATCAGCTTCTCGCGCAGGCCGGGCGTGCCGTCGGTGTGCTCGGCATACATCGGGTGGAAGCAGCCGGCCGTCATGGCCGCCAGTGCGGCGACCGCCAGCAAGCGGGCTGCGATGCGGATCCTAGCCGACAACATTCACGATCCTCTTGGGGACGATAATCACCTTGCGGACGGGCTTGCCGTCCAGGGCCAGTTTTACCGCATCGAGGGCCAAAACGGCAGCCTCGATTTCCGGATTCTCGGCCGCTGTTGCAACTGTGACCTCGCCCCGCTTCTTGCCGTTGACCTGAACCACCAGGGTCACACTGTCTTCAACCAGTAAATCGCGTTCGATTTGGGGCCAATTGGCCTCGGAAACCAGCCCGCTGTGGCCGAGAACCTGCCAGCACTCCTCGGCCAGATGCGGCATCATCGGGGAGAACAGCTGGACCAGGATCTGGCTGGCCTCCCGGATCGCCCAGGCCAAATCTGGGGCCGGCTGGCCGGGACGCTGCAAGACCTCCGCGAACGCATTGCTGAATTCGCGGATATGGGCGAGGCAGACGTTGAAGTGCAGCCGCTCGATCCCGGTGGTGACCTTGTCCAGCGCGCCATGGGCGGCCTTGCGCAAGGAGATGGCGTCCGGGCCGAAGCTGGCCGGCCGGGCCGCCGGCGCACTCTTGCCGGGTTCCACGGAATCGTTCACCAGCCGCCACAGCCGCTGCACGAAGCGCGAGGCGCCCTGGACGCGCTCATCGCTCCAGATCACGTCCCGCTCGGGCGGGGAATCCGACAGCATAAACCAACGCGCGACGTCGGCGCCGTAGGTCTCGATGATGTCGTCGGGATCGACTGTGTTCTTCTTCGACTTCGACATCTTCTCGATCGGGCCGATCTGGATGTCTTCGCCTGACGTCAGCAGCGTCGCGCGGCGGCCATTGGCGCCGGTCTCGACCTTCACCTCGACCGGCTGGACGTAGGTGCCGTCGGCCTTCTGGTAGGTCTCGTGCACCACCATGCCCTGCGTGAACATGCCGGCAAACGGCTCGTCCAGTGCGATGTGCCCGGTCGCCTTCATCGCGCGCGTGAAGAAGCGGCTGTAGAGCAGATGCAGGATCGCGTGCTCGACGCCGCCGATATACTGGTCGACCGGCAGCATCCGGTTGGCGACCTCTGGCGTCGTCGGCGCGTTCTCGTTCCAGGGATCGGTGAAGCGCGCAAAGTACCAGGACGAATCCACGAAAGTGTCCATGGTGTCGGTTTCGCGCTGCGCCTTGCCACCGCATTGCGGACAGGTCACTTGCTTCCAGGTCGGGTGATGATCGAGCGCGTTGCCCGGCTTGTCGAAGCTCACATCCTCCGGCAGCACCACGGGGAGGTCGGCATCCGGCACCGGCACCACGTCGCACTTCGGACAGTGGATGACGGGGATCGGACAGCCCCAATAACGCTGGCGTGAAATGCCCCAGTCGCGCAGGCGGAAATTGACCTGACGCTCGCCGACCGGCGCGTTGCCGCGCAGCTCGGTCTCGAGACGCTTCGCCACGTCGTCCTTGGCCTGATCGATGGTCATGCCGTCGAGGAAGCGCGAATTGATCATGCGGCCGTCACCGTCATAGGCGGTATCGGTGATGACAAAGCTCTTGGGATCCTGGCCTTCGGGGCACACCACCGGCGTGTTGCCGAGAGCGTATTTGTTGACGAAATCGAGGTCGCGTTGGTCGTGGGCGGGGCAGCCGAAAATGGCGCCGGTGCCGTATTCCATCAGCACGAAGTTGGCGACATAGACCGGCAGCTTCCAGGAGGGATCAAAGGGATGGACCGCGCGGATGCCGGTGTCAAAACCCTGCTTCTCGGCCGTGTCGATGATCTCCTGCGCCGTGCCCATCCGCTTGATCTCGCCGATGAACGCGGCGAGCGCGGGGTTTTTGGCGGCGGCCGCCTGTGCCAGCGGATGATCGGCCGAGATCGCCATGAATTTCGCGCCGAACAGCGTGTCGGGGCGCGTCGTGAAAATCTTCAGCTCGCTCTCGCCGGCCGGCGTCGTCGCCGCGTCGAGCGCGAAGCGGATCAACAGCCCCTCGGACCGGCCGATCCAGTTGCGCTGCATCAGCCGCACCTTGTCGGGCCAGCGATCCAGCGTATCCAGCGCCGACAGCAGCTCCTGCGAGTACTTCGTGATCTTGAAGACCCACTGGTTCATTTCCCGTTGTTCGACAACGGCACCGGAGCGCCAGCCTTTGCCGTCGATCACCTGCTCGTTGGCGAGCACGGTCATGTCGACGGGGTCCCAGTTCACCTTGCGCTTTTCGCGCTCGGCGAGGCCTTCGCGCAGGAAGTCCAGAAACAGCTTCTGCTGGTGCTTGTAGTAGCTGGGATCGCAGGTCGCGATCTCGCGGCTCCAGTCCAGCGACAGCCCGATCGAGCGGAGCTGCTTCTTCATCGCGGCGATGTTGTCGTAGGTCCAGGCCTTCGGCGCGACCTTGCGCTCGATCGCGGCGTTCTCGGCCGGCAGGCCGAAAGCGTCCCAGCCCATCGGATGCAGCACGTTGAAACCCTTGGCGCGCATGAAGCGGGCCAGTACGTCGCCAAGCGTGTAATTGCGGACATGGCCGATATGGATGCGCCCCGACGGGTAGGGGAACATCTCCAGCACATAGTATTTCGGCCGCGGATCGTCGTTCCTGGAGACGAAGATCGCCTGTTGGTCCCAGGCGGCTTGCCAGCGCGGTTCGGCGTCGCGGGCGTTGTAGCGTTCGGAGGTCATGGAATCGTTGGGTTTTCGTGGATTTGGCCGTCTAAAGACGGCGGACTAGGCCATAGAAGTCCTCAAGGGGTCAATGGGTTGCCGCAATTTGGGAACCTTCGGTGCTGCACCGCATAACTACTGAGGCCGCGTTGGGGCGGGATTAAGGGGGCGATGCGAGTTTGCGACCAACCAGAATTCTCAAGACTTGTGATGGACGCCAGCTTCGACGATCCCGATTACGACTATGCCGCGTCCGTTGCCGAACGGGCGATGCGGAGCATGGCCGAACAGCGGATCCCTGCCACGCCGGCCAATTTCGCCGTCTGGTTCCAGTATTTCGCGGGAAGCCATGACGATCTGCGCAACGCGATCGATCTCCTGATCGATCACAATCGGCCCTTCGACGTCAGGACCAATCAGGATCTCTTCGAGACCTACGTCGCGCCCCAGGTGAGTGCTATCGTCGTCGACACGTCCGAGCGGCTCCATACCCTTATGGGCGCGGCGAAGGATTTTCTTGCGACTGCGATTGCCGACAATCACTCCCAGATGCAGGCGATCAACGAGGTCGCGGACCAGGGCAAGGCCGGTGTCGATCCCAAAGCGCTGGTCGCCCAGCTCATGAACGAGCTGGGACGTGCGGCGACCCGCGCGACGCGGCTCGAGGCAGGCTTTGCGGAAAAGACCCGCGAACTCGACGTGATCCGCGCCTCTCTTTCCAAATCCGAGGAGCGTGCCCGGACCGATACGCTCACAGGCCTCGCCAACCGCCGGGCGCTCGATGAATTCCTGCGCAAGGCGCAGGCGACTGCGGACTGGGGCGAGCCGCTCAGCATGCTGATGCTCGACATCGACCACTTCAAGACCTTCAACGACAGTTTCGGTCATGGTGTCGGCGACCAGGTGCTGCGCCTGATGGCCAAGGTGCTGCGCGAAAAGGTCCGCGAGCAGGACCTGTCGGCCCGCTATGGCGGCGAGGAGCTGATCGCAGTGTTGCCGGATGCCGATCTCGCCGCCTGCGCCGAGATCGCCGAGCGCATCAGGCACGCGATCGCGGAATGCAGGATCACGCGCCGGTCGACCGGCGAGGTCCTGCCTCATATCAGCGTATCGATCGGTGTTGCGCAGTACCGGCCCGGCGAAGCGATCACCGATTTCATCGAGCGCTGCGATCGCGCGCTCTATCTCGCCAAGAACAGCGGCCGCAATCGCGTGGTCACCGAGAGCGAACTCGATCGCACCGGAGCTGCGGGTTAGCCCTCAACCCGCCATCATCATTTCCGCCGCGCCGTTGTCGATCACCGTGATGCCGTGCTCGACGACGTTGTTGCGACCGCGGTGCTTGGCGGCGTAGAGCGCGGCGTCGGCGGCTTCGATCAAATCGCCCGGACGCAAGCTTTCGTTGGGCTTTGTCGCTGCAACGCCGATCGAGACGGTGACGATCATGTGGTCGGAAGTGATGTGCGGCAGGCACAGCTTCAGCACGGCCGCGCGCGCCTGTTCGCCGATTTCGACGGCGCGCGCGACGTCGGTGTTCGGCAGCAACAGGCAGAATTCCTCGCCGCCATAGCGGGCCGCGAAGCCCATCGTGTCGGCGGCGATGCCGGACAGCGACTCGCCGAGCCTGGTCAGGCAGGAATCGCCTTCGAGATGGCCATAGGTGTCGTTGAACAGCTTGAAATGGTCGACGTCGATCATCAGAAGCGCGAGGTCGCTGCCATATTGCTGCGCGCGCATCCATTCGAAATCGAGCCGGCTCTGGAAGCCGCGGCGGTTGGCGAGTCCCGACAACATGTCGATCGAGGCCATCACCGTGAGGCGGTCATTGCTGGCCATCAGCTCGCGTTCGCGCTGGCTGAGCTGCGCGGCCATCGCGTTGAACGCGCGGGCCAGCGGCACGAATTCGGACGGCAGGCGATTGCGCGCGGCACGCGCCGACAGATCGCCCTCGCCCAGACGCTTGGCCATGTCGGCGAGCATCCTGATCGGCTTGATCACCAGTTTCTCGGCTGCGATCAGTGCGCCGAGCAGCACGAATAGCACGACGAAAGCGAGCTGGAGATAGGCGGTGCGGATGTCGCGGCTCACGGCTGCGGACACCTTGTCCTCGTCGATGCTGGCGATCAGGCGGGCATTGGTCCCGGCGATGCGGATAAAGCTGACCGCGCGGCGGGAGCCATCGGCTGCGAGGAAAGAGAGTGAGCCTTCGTCCTGGTCAGACCTCAGCGCCTTGTCGGCGATCGCGGACATCAGCGGCATGTTGTCGAGCGGACGTCCGATCGCGCTGTGCTGGTCGGCCGGTGCGGCCAGCACGGTACCCGCGCTGTCGACCAGCACGGCCGTGATGCCGGCGCGACCACCCAGATTGCTCATGACCTTCGACATCCAGTCGAGGTTGACGGTGGCGAGCACGACGGCATCCGCTACGCCGCTGAAGGCGGACACCGGGTAAACCGCCATGACGGTCGGTGTCGGCACGGGGCGCGACAGGATGAAGTCACTCAGCACGAAGCGGCCGGTTTCCTGCGCCTGCTGGAAGTAAGGCCGGTCGCTGAGGTCGAGGCCGACATACATGTTGTTGGTGGCGCACTGGATGCGTCCGTCCTGGCCGGCGATCAGAAGCGTGCGGATCCAGGGGAGATTCGACGGCAGGCTCGCGCGCAGGACGTCGCAGCTCTTGCTGATGCCGCCGGCGGAGGCGCGGATGAAAGCTTCCGATTTCAGGATGGTCTCGACCGACGAGATCACCTCGCGCTGCGCATCGGCGCTGTGCCTTGCGACGGTGGTGAATTCGGTGGTGGCCTGCGCGATCTGCCGCGTGCGCGTGTCTTCGAGCGAGCGGATGCGCTCGAACATCAAAGGCGTCACCAGAATTACCGCGAGCAACGCAAGCCGCGCCCGGATTCCGAGAACCTGCTTGAGTTTCGCTCGTTTGCGGTTGAAACTGACGTTTGCCATCTTCGCTGCCCACCCCGCGGCTAAGGTAAAGCAAAGGGTTCAAAAACTCTTTCTTGAACTCGGTAAAATTAGAACTAGCTCCGCAACAATCAGCTCCGATGCGACATCATGACCGAAGCCAACGCCGCGCCGCTAACCGGCCATTCACCAAACGCGCTCGCCGCGGTCGAAGCCGAAATCGCGCGCGCCTGCAAGGATGCGCGGCGCGAACGTGCCTCCGTGACGCTGATCGCGGTGTCGAAAACTTTCGCCGCGGATGCAATTACCCCGGTCATCGACGCCGGACAGCGCGTATTCGGCGAGAATCGCGTGCAGGAGGCCAAAGGCAAGTGGCCCGCGTTAACTTCCGTTTACCCCGGTATCGCGCTGCATCTGATCGGGCCGCTGCAATCCAACAAGGCGAAAGAGGCGGTCGCGCTGTTCGATGCCATCCATTCGGTCGACCGCCCGAGCATTTGCCAGGCGTTAGCCAAGGAAATCGAATCCCAGAACAAGCACCCGGAATTGTTCGTCCAGATCAATATCGGTGAGGAGCCGCAGAAGGCCGGCATCGCCCCCGGCGAGGCCGATGCTTTCATCGCGAGCTGCCGCGACACCTATGGACTGACGATCTCCGGGTTGATGTGCATCCCGCCGGTGGACGAGCCGCCGGCGGCGCATTTCGCGCTGACCGCCAAGATCGCCGCGCGCAATGGATTGAAGAAGCTCTCGATGGGCATGAGCGCGGATTATGCGACCGCGATCATGCTCGGCGCCACCCATGTCCGCGTGGGCAGTGCGATCTTCGGGCACCGGTGATCACAGGCGAATTTGTTCTTGGTCGTCCTGGCGAAAGCCAGGAGGTGGATTCACACTCGAAGTGCAACAGTTGAGAGGAGAAGGCCTCTGCCGGGGTT